>JANXZS010000135.1 GCA_025355385.1 Acidobacteriaceae bacterium
TACCAGCACCACCGCCGCCGAGACCGAGATACTAACATTAAAATCCCAGTTCAAAAGTGTTTGAAACAGCTTGGCCAAGGCGTACATCGAAATGCCCGACGAAAAGATCGTCATCACGGCAAAGGAGATGGCGTTGAACCCGCGGGTCTTTTCGTCGAATCGGAGTTTCAGATACTCGGGCACCGAGCGGGCCTTCGAGCCGTAATAAAACGGCATCATGAAGACACCCACGAAGATCATCGCGGGGATGGCGCCAATCCAGTAGAAGTGGCTGGTCGCTATGCCATACTTTGCGCCGGATGCACCCATGCCAATCACTTCCTGGGCGCCGAGGTTGGCGGAGATGAAAGCGAGTCCGCAAATCCAGGCAGGCAGCGAGCGCCCCGCCTGGAAGAAGTCCTTGCTCGTCTTCATGTAACGGTTCAGGGCAAAACCAATGCCCAGCACGAAGATGAAGTAAAGGAGCATGATGAGCCAATCAATCAGGGTCAGATTCACGGTGTCCTGGTTACATCCCTTCCATCGAGGTGCGAAAACCCCAAAAGGCCAATGTACGCAGTAGAGCAATTTCCGTCCAGAAGAAAGCCATTACATCGCGAACGAGATTGCCTTTGGCAAGTTCCGACCCCTGCAATTCGCGGCACAATCGGACGCTGACTCTCGGCTGGCCGCCGTGCGTTTGTAGGGAAAGGCTGCCGCCGGATAGACTTATAGATGATGATTCCCACACTCGAATGGACCCGCGAGGGCGTCCGCTTCCTCGACCAGACACGCCTGCCACTGGAAGAAATTTACGTCCTGGCCACCAGCTATCAGCAGGTCGCCGACGCCATCACAACCATGGTTGTTCGCGGAGCCCCCGCCATCGGTGTCTCCGCTGCCATGGGCGTCGCGCTCGGCGTTTCGCAGAGCCCGGCTAATACGCTGCACGCGTTGACTGAAGACTTCGACCGCATCGCAAAAGTGCTGGCTGCAACAAGGCCCACCGCCGTGAACCTCTTCTGGGCCATTGAGCGCATGCGCGTACTTTTCAATGATCTGGCTGCTCGACCCGGCGCTTCCATCGTCGAGGTTAGGCTTGCGCTCATCCACGAAGCGCAGCAAATGTATGACGAAGACATAGCCGCCTGCAAGGCAATGGGCGCGAATGGTGCGGGCCTCATGCCGCGATCAGGCTCCGTTTTGACGCACTGCAACGCTGGGGCGCTGGCCACCTGCGGGTATGGCACTGCGCTGGGAGTGATCCGCGCTGCCGTCGAGCACGGCCACATCCTGCACGTCTATGCGGATGAGACGCGTCCCTTCCTACAGGGGGCGCGCCTGACTGCGTGGGAATTGATGCACGACGGCATTCCCACAACGGTGCTCTGTGACAACATGGCCGCCAGCCTAATGCGCGCAGGAAAGATTCAAGCTGTCATAGTGGGGGCGGATCGCATTGCTGCCAACGGTGACGTTGCCAATAAAATAGGAACTTACGGCGTGGCCGTTCTTGCAAAGGAGCACGGCATCCCGTTCTATGTTGCCGCGCCCTGGTCCACTATTGACGTTGCCACGCCCACCGGAGACAGCATCCCCATTGAGGAGAGGCCCGCGGTTGAGGTGACTCATCACGGAGGCAAACAACTCACGCCCGACGGCGTAGGCATCGCCAATCCCGCCTTCGATGTCACCCCGGCAAAATACGTAACAGCCATCATTACAGAACGCGAAGTGCTCCGCGCTCCTTTCAGCGAGTCGATTCAGAACGCCGGAGCAATGCTGGCCAAGAGCTAGCTGCGCATCTGTGTCAGTGCGCCACTGACGATGAGGTGCGCCTGCGTGGCCCGCTGCACCTCCTCCACCGTTACGTCGGGAGCAATCTCCTCGAGCACCAGGCCCTCAGGGGACACGCGAATCCACGCCATCTCCGTCGCAATGGTGTCTACCACTTTAAGTCCGGTAATCGGCAGGCTGCACTTCTTCAGGATTTTTGGCTGTCCCTCGCGCGTAGTGTGCTCCATGGCAACGATCACGCGCCGGGCGCTCGCCACCAGATCCATCGCGCCACCCATGCCTTTCACCATTTTGCCGGGAATCATCCAGTTTGCGAGATTTCCCTCTTCGTCCACCTCCATCGCACCCAGAATGCTTAGATTTATGTGGCCACCGCGGATCATGGCAAACGAATCGGCACTGGAAAAGAACGATGTGCCCGCCAGTTCGCTAACGGTTTCCTTGCCCGCGTTGATCAGGTCAGGATCCTCTTCGCCCTCAAGGGGATATGGGCCCACTCCAAGCATCCCGTTCTCCGACTGCAGCACGACTTCCATACCAGGCGGGACGTGGCTGGCGATCATGGTCGGCATGCCAATGCCAAGATTTACATAGTAGCCATCCCGCAATTCGCGGGCGATCCGTTTGACGATACGCTCACGCTTCTCAGTTTCCCATTGTTTGTCGGCCTTCTGCCCCGCTGCTTTCGGTAGAGTAGTCATATCGTGACCTTCGGTAGATCTATCAAAGTTATCGTCTCCCAGTGATTAAACCCTCGGCTTTTGCGATGCACTTCGCCATCCTCCATCTGCGGTCGCGTTCGCTTCTTCGCGGCACCCTGCTGGTGCTTGTAAGCTTCGTTGCCGCCTTCCCGTTATCGGACTTTCCCCACAACCGTGCAACTCTGCTGCTGCTGCTGCCCGCATTCACGGCTCTCTATGGCACGTGGGATACCAGCCGTTGCTTACGTCGACGCTGGAGCCTATACCACGGCGCGGTCCTGCTGCTGCTGTATATGGACATCATGGCTCTCGTAATGATCTTCTTTTTCCTGCTCTACCCGTATGCCGGGTGGCTACTTTAAGCTGGATACATGGCCTTGAAAAAAACGGGAGTTGCTATCGGATTAGCCGTACTCGTCGGCATCGGTTCCGCCGCACTGCTGCTCGACTTGCAACATATGCCCTGCGAACAGCGCGCTCCGCTTACCGTGCTCGCCACACTCGCGGCCTTCGTGATCGCTTTCTGTGTACGGCAATTTTCCGGAACCCCTTCTCGGTCCTCAAGAAATGTTATTCTCGCTGCATTGTTCATTGCCGCCGCCTGCCTCTTTGCCGATGCGCGTTTCGTGCTCGAGTATCGGGGTATATGCAACGCTCCCCTGCCAGCGATCCACGCAGTCCCGTAGGGCCTAAGCACTCCGCACCATCCGCCGCTCGATGCGCTTCTCATATCTCGCGCCCTGCAGGATTCGCTGGACATAAATTCCCGGCGTAATCACATGGTCCGGATCGATCACTCCCGGCTCTACAAGCTCTTCCACCTCGGCAATGGTCACTCGGGCCGCGGTCGCCATCATGGGGTTGAAGTTTCTCGCTGTCTTGCGATACACCAGATTGCCGGCCGTATCCCCGCGCCACGCTTTGATGAGAGCAAAGTCAGCGGTAAGTCCGCGTTCCAGCAGGTACAGCCGACCGTCGAACTCGTGAGTTTCCTTGCCTTCCGCCACCAGCGTGCCCACCCCCGCAGGGGAATAAAAGCCGGGAATCCCCGCCCCACCGGCGCGAATGCGCTCGGCCAGCGTACCTTGCGGCACCAAGGTCAGGTTCAACTCGCCGCGGATCACCTTCTCCTCCAGCAGCTTGTTCTCGCCCACATAGCTGCCAATGTGCGAAGCGATCATGCCGGCTTCGAGCATTCGCCCCATGCCAAAGCCATCCACTCCCATGTTGTTGCTGATTGTATGAAGGCCGCCGATCCCTCTCCTTACCAGAGCATCGATCAGGTTCTCCGGAATACCGCAAAGGCCAAAGCCGCCAAGCATCACGGTTGAGCCCGAAGGGATGTCCGACACTGCTTCGTCCGCTGTGGCGACCAGCTTATTCATCTTTCCCCTCCTGCCGCTCAAAGAACCGACCGCATTTTTACGCTTGTTCGGGGCACGGCAGATCATACTGTAATCAACCA
Organism: Acidobacteriaceae bacterium; assembly: GCA_025355385.1. Lineage (GTDB taxonomy): Bacteria > Acidobacteriota > Terriglobia > Terriglobales > Acidobacteriaceae > JANXZS01. Next base: position 3,943 of record JANXZS010000135.1, read on the forward strand.
ATGCGGGCCAATTGCAGGCCTTATCCTGAGAGATCTCAAAAACTTGCGGTCGAACAGGTGCCTTATGAGTTACGATTGTCGGGCTGTAAGCCGTAGTAACCTTCGTTCGAGGAGCGACCAAAGTGTTTAGAGGATTTCGCGACTTCCTTCTGCGCGGCAACGTGATTGAACTGGCGGTTGCAGTCATCATCGGTGTCGCATTCACCGCGATAATCAGTTCCTTCGTCGCGGACATCATCAATCCATTGATTGCTGCAACTGTGGGCAAGCCAGACTTCTCTTTCCTGGTCTTGAACCTCAACGGCGGCATCATCAAGTACGGCAACTTTTTGAATGCGATCATCTCGTTCGTGCTCATTGCCGCAGTGGTTTACTTCGTCATCGTGCTGCCATTCAACT
>JANXZS010000170.1 GCA_025355385.1 Acidobacteriaceae bacterium
CCCTGGATTGCCCCGCGAACCGCCGTCGCAATACGCGATGGTCCAGCCCACCCGATCGCGCTTCTCCAACTTGGGGGAGTCAAAACTTAGTTGATCCATATTTCAAGTCTACCGAAAACAGAACCATGCTCTGAGTGCTACAGTTGGAAACGTTACCAATACGAAATGGGATAGGCGAATGATTACAAGAAGAAGCTTTTTAGGTACTGTTTCCGCTGTATCTGCTGCAGGACTGGCAAGCTCTCATGGGCTGGACAAATTCGCCACCGCGCTGGCCCGCTCCGCCTCCGCGCCGGACGTCACCAAATATGTAAAGATCGCCATTGGCACCGGTGGTCACGGGCACACCTACCCCGGCGCCACTGTGCCCTTCGGAATGGTCCAGCTCAGCCCCGACACCTTTAATGATGGATGGGACTACTGCTCCGGCTACCACTATTCCGACACATCGATCATGGGCTTCAGCCACACCCATTTGAGCGGTACTGGCGCGGCTGATCTGCTGGATTTTCTGCTGATGCCTGGCACCGGTCCGGCCAAAATTGTTCCAGGCAGTCGCGAACATCCTGAAGAAGGCTACCGCTCGCGCTTCTCCCATCAGGACGAGGTCGCCGAACCCGGTTATTACTCCGTCCTGCTCAAAGACTACGGTATCCGCGCCGAACTCAGTGCCACCGAGCGTGCCGGCATTCACAAGTACACCTTTCCCAAGAGCGATTCCAGCCACTTCATCCTCGACCTCGTCCATCTCAATGGCGGCTCGGCCAAATCCATCCTCTCCTCCAACCTGGAGATCGTTGGCAACGACACCATCACCGGCGGCCGCAGCACGGCGCTGTGGGCCGCGGGACGCGAGATTTATTTCGCCATGAAATTCTCCCGGCCCTTCACTTCCTCTGAGATTGTGGCCGATGAGCAAAAACTCGACCCCTCGGTACACCAGAGCGACAGCAAGGCGTTGAAGTGCCTCGTTCACTTTCAAACCACGGATGGCGAAATCATCTACGTCAAAACAGGCCTCTCCGGCGTTAGTTCGGAAGCGGCCATGAAGAACCTTGACGCCGAGATTCCGGGATGGGACTTCGCCCATGTCAAGGCTCAGGCCCACACCGCCTGGCAGCATGAGTTGTCCGCCATCACCATCGAATCCAGCAGCCAGAAGCATAAGGAAATCTTTTACACCTCTCTCTATCACGCGCTGGTCTCACCCACTCTGTTCGACGACGCCGACGGCCAGTATCGCGGCATGGATGGCAAAGTACACCAGCTAGAGGCGGGCCAGCATAACTACAGCACTTTCTCGCTATGGGATACCTACCGCGCAGCCCATCCTCTCTACACCCTGGCGCAGGGCAAGCGGGTCCCCGATCTGGTCAACTGTCTCATCCGCATGGCCGATGAAAGCCCCGCAGGCATGCCCGTCTGGCCGCTGAACTCGAAGGAGACAGCCTGCATGACCGGCTACCACTCCGTCGTCGTGATGGCCGAAGCACATGCCAAGGGGTTTCGCGGTATTGACTTCGACAAGGCCTATTCCCTCGTCAGGAAGCGCGCCATGGTGGAGGATTACCAGGGTCTGGCGTCCTTCCGCAAGGCGGGCTACATCCCCTGCGACAAGGAGCCCGAATCCACCAGCAAGGCCATGGACTACGCCTATGACAGTTGGGCGGCGGCTCACCTCGCCCGCGCCGCCGGTGCCGCCGAGGATGCTGCGCAACTGCTGGCCGGCGCCGGCAATTACCGCAATCTCTACGACAAAACGACGACGTTCATCCGCCCCAAGCTGGCCAACGGCGAATGGGCGGAACCGTTCACTCCCATCGAACTGGGTCACTCCAAACAGTGGCGCGATTACACCGAGTCCAATCCCTGGGTAACTACGTTTTCTGTACAGCACGACCCCAAGGGTCTGGCCGAGTTGCTCGGCGGCCGGGAGGCCCTCGTCGCCAAGCTGGACGGGCTCTTCAACGCCCCTTCGGATCTGCCTCCGGATGCCCCGCCCGACATCGCTGGGCTGGTAGGGCAGTACGCCCACGGAAATGAGCCCAGCCACCACATCGCCTACCTCTATTCGTACGTCGGAGCCCCCTACAAGACGCAGGAACGAGTCCGCAGCCTGCTCGAAACCATGTACCGGAACGAGCCCGACGGGCTGGCCGGGAACGAGGATTGCGGACAGATGTCAGCCTGGTTCGTCGTCAGTTCCCTGGGCTTCTACCCGGTCGATCCGGTCAGTGCGAATTACGTCCTGGGTACGCCGCTCTTTGACCGCGCCGTCGTCCGCCTGGCCAATGGGAAGGACTTTGTCATGGAAGCGAAGCGTAAATCGCCCAGCGACCAGTACATCCAATCCGTAACCCTCAATGGCAAGCCCCATACCAGGATCTGGTTCAGCCACGCCGACATAGCAAATGGCGGAACCCTCGTCTTTACCATGGGAGCCCAGCCAAACAAGGATTTCGGCGCCGACGAAAGCGCCGCTCCACCCTCCATGACCGCCTAGTGCATATCAACCAGCAATCCCAGTCGAGCGGCTTTCGCGAACCTCCCGCGAAGGCCGCTTTTCCTGGTGCGGACGCTCCATTCAACACCTGACTGAACATCCGCATTATCCCGCTTACAAATTCTCTCCCCGACCGTCCAAATAGAGCCGTCGCCACGGCACTCGGCGATTTGGCAAGGATGGAGTGTGATGATGCCTGCAGACGCCCTAACCCTCACTTCCCCTTCGGCCCGTGCACTAGGACAAAACTGGACATCCGCGCGGAAGGTACAATCCAGCTCAAGCATGGTGAAGGACGAACGGGCTCGAGCCACTGAGATGGAACTGATTCGCGAGGCGCAACAGGGTTCGCGATCAGCGTTCGACACGCTGGTGCGTCAATACGATGGCCAGGTGTTGCGCCTTGCGTTGCACCTCACCGGCTCAGAACACGACGCCGAGGATATCCACCAGGAAGCATTTCTCAAAGCCTATCGCTACCTCGGTAACTTCCGCTTTGAGTGTTCCTTTTATACCTGGATCTATCGCATCGTCACCAATCTTTGCCTTGACCATCTTCGCCGCCGCAAATCCCGCCGCGAAGAGCAGTCCGTCCTGCTGGACTCGTCTGGCGAAGAAATTGATCTGCTCAGCAACGTCTCTGACGACAGGCCGGGAGCAAACCCCGCCCGCGAACTTGACCGTAAGCTGCTCGCAGCAAAAATCAACGCGGCTCTTGAAACATTGACCCCCCGCGAACGCATGGTTTTTGAGTTGAAGCACTACCAGGGCCTGAAGCTAAGAACCATCGGTGACATGCTCCATACCACGGAAGAGACGGCTAAAAATACACTATTCCGGGCGACCAGAAAATTAAGAACCCATCTGGCGGAAGTACGCTGAGGCTAAAGGAAACATCATGAAGTGCGAACTGGCACAGAAAAAAATAGCGCTTTCAGTCTATGGCGAACTGCCCGACGAAGCCAGCTCGGAACTCGATCGACACCTGGTGGCCTGTGAAGATTGCCGCTGTGAACTGGACGCAGTACGGGCGCTTCATCAGGCCATGTACCTGTATCCAGTAACAGAGCCTTCCGCCAACCTGTTGGCGCGGACGCGGCTCAAGCTCGAAGACGCTCTGGATAATCTACCCCGTCAAAGTTGGCTGATTGGCTTCGTACAGAATTTTCTGGCCGGAGCAGGCCGCCTGCGTACCGCTCCAGTGGCTGCCTCCGCCCTGTTAGTTCTTGGCATAACTGCCGGAAGTTTGGGCGGATATCAACTCGCCGATAAGCGGGCAGCAACCAGCGCGACTACCTCTCCGACCTTTGCACCCGACGGCTCGGATTCCGCGAAGATTGCAAACGTCAGCAGCATCGTGCGCGAACCCGGTTCAGAGACGGTGGAAGTAAGTTACGACCGCCTGGTGCCCGTGAAGATGCGCGGCTCGCTCGACGACCCCGCGATTCGTCGTCTGCTGCTGGCTGCGGCGCAGGCCAACGGCAATAACGACATTCGCAGCGATAGCGTAGGACTGCTGGCGGCTGAGTGTCGCGCTGGCCACCAATGCGACGGAGGCCCGCTGCGGGATGCTCTGATGGTCGCCGCTCGCTATGATGGCTCCCCGGCGGTACGCCGCAAGGCGCTCGCCGGACTGGAACCCTATATCGCAGAGGACATGCGGGTACGGGATGCCGTCTTGGAAATTCTTGTGAGCGATGGTGATCCTGCGGTTCGAACGCAAGCCATCAGCGTGTTGCAACCGGTCGAAGCGGACAGCAGCGTCCGCCAGGTGCTCCACACCGTGGCCACTGAGGACCAGAATCCACACATTCGCAACGCTTCGCAACAGGTCCTGAGCCAGTTGCCGGAAATACAATGACAACCGGTGCAGCTTTTGCTTCCGAGAATGTCAGATGAGTGCAAATGAAGTGAGGAGTAGTTCAATGAATACCTTCTTGACGCGTGAGCCAATTCACTGCGGGGTTATCCGAATCAGCGAGGCCCAGTGTGACTTTTCTAACAAGAGAAGCCGCACTTCGCGCCACTGGGCAGAACTCCGAAGAGGAGCGATGGCCCTAAGTTTGACTGCCATTCTTGGTTCGCTCGGTCTCGCGGCCCCGGCCTATGCCGCCATCGGGGAAGGACAGTTCTTCTCCACCATGAAGGATTCGCCCGCTTATCTCGCTCACCCCTCGCAGGGCTACCTCGGGGTGGACATCCGCGACATCGACGGCGATCGCGTCAGCTCGCTCAAGTTGAAAGAGGCCAAGGGCGCAGAGATTGTCACCGTGGACCACGATGCTCCCGCCGGCAAATCGGGACTCAAAGTGCATGACGTCATCCTCGACATGAACGGCCAGGCCATCGAAGGAGTGGAGCAACTTCGCCGCATGTTGCACGAAACACCCGCCGGCCGGACGGTGACGATTGTCGTGAGCCGTGACGGCGCGCTGACCACCGTAACGGTCCAGCTTGCCGATAGAGCCTCCGTTGAGCAGGAGGCGTGGAACAATCACATGACCGTTCCAGAACCGCCGTCTTCCCTAGGCTTCAATCCCTCCGCAAATGCAGGCGCCCCCCACGGCCTCATGGGAGGCTGGTCCCTGGGGCGGGGAAGTGCTCTGTATGTAGGAGCGATGATGGATCCGGTCGACGCGCAGCTCGCCAACTACATCGGCGTGACCCAAGGAACCGGCCTGCTGGTCAGAAGCGTGGATAGCAAGAGCCCCGCTGCTACTGCAGGACTCAAAGAATACGACGTTGTCCTCAAGATCAATCAGGACCCTCTGAGTACTCGCGCCGACTGGGAGCGAAAGCTGCGCGAAAACTATGGCAAGAGCGTCCAGCTCACGATTGTCCGCGACAGGAAGCAGCAGACATTAACCATGCAGGCTGGCACACCCAAGAATCAGAAAAAGAGGAGTCAGTTGGAATGGCCCGGGTTTGCCTCGTCCCAAGCCGACATCGAGGGGCTGGTCGCCAGTGCGACAGAAAACATGCCCGCGCTCGACTCCAAGGCTATGGAGGAGGAGATGCGTAACTCCTTTCGTGGCGAAGACGCCACTGCTCTGAGCCAGCAGTTGAAGCAGATGCGCCAGCACATGCCAGAGATTTTCTCGCCATCGCAAATGGGCCAGCTTGGCCGAGATATGGATCGCTTTCAGCAGGAATTCGATTCTGAGCCGATGGATTAGAGCAAAAGCAGGGATAAGGTAAAAATCTCACTCTAGATACAATCCCGCCCGGATGCTACAGATGTCGCTTCGCAGTCAATCCACTGCCATTCGTCGTCCACCCGTCGCAGATTCTGGGTGTGATGTGGTTCAATACTATGAGTTATGTCCGTTGCTCGCAAAAAGACCCTTTCCCGCAGTCTCAAGGGCGTGTGGCGCAAGACTCGTGAGCTGGCGCTGGTAGGTCACGCCCTGCTTTCGACCCGGCATGCAGTCATGGCGCAGATTGTCCCCATGCGCTTCTGCAATCTCTCCTGCGCCTACTGCAACGAGTACGACAAGGTCTCCGCCCCAGTGGCGGTTGAGGAGATGTCGCGACGCATCGACCACCTCGCGCGCCTGGGCACCAGCATCATCACCATCTCCGGCGGCGAGCCCCTCACCCACCCTGATCTCGACCAGGTAATCGCCCGCATACGCCACCACGGCCGAATGGCCGGAATGATTACCAACGGCTACCTGCTCAATCCCGAACGCATACAGGCCCTCAACCGCGCCGGCCTTGATCACATGCAGATCTCGATCGACAACGTGGAACCGGATGAGATCTCCAAAAAGAGCCTCAAGGTCCTGGATAAAAAGCTGCAGTATCTGGCGGAATACGCCGACTTCCACGTGAACATCAACTCCGTTGTTGGCGGCGGCATCAAGAATCCCCAGGATGCTCTCACCGTTAGCCACCGCGCGCTCGAACTCGGATTCACTTCGACCATCGGAATCATTCATGACGGCAGCGGTCAGCTCAAGCCCCTACAGGATGAGGAGCGCCGTATCTATTTTGAGGTCCGGAATCTGAAGAAGAAGAACTACTCACGCTTCAACCAGTTTCAAGTGGCCATTGCCGACGGTGAGCCTAACCAGTGGCGTTGCCGTGCCGGATCCCGGTACCTCTATGTCTGCGAAGAGGGACTTGTCCATTACTGCTCTCAGCAGCGTGGCTGGCCGGGAATCCCGCTCGCCAAGTACACCCGTGAACACCTCAATCATGAGTTCCTGACCGAGAAGTCCTGCTCACCCAACTGTACCGTCTCCTGCGTTCACCAGATCTCCTACATCGACCACTGGCGCGCCCCGCAGAATACCCGCGTCAATCCGCCATCCCAGCACGAGGAAAAGTCCGAGTTGGTCCAGATCCGGTAACGCCATGCAAGACCAGAGAGTCAGGCCGCGATCGCTCGCGGCCTGACTGTTTAGAGCAGAAGTAGGGGTAGCGTGATGTATCCAGCGTCAGCGAATGTAGGCATGTTGTTAATGAAAATGCCTGCAGAGATCTGTGGCTTACCTTACAGTAACCCTGCTTCTGCTCTAGACTCGTTGACTCCACCTCTGGTGATGCTACTTTTTCGCCGCCGCCTTCATCACTTTGCCCCTGGCTGGAACGGTCTGGCTGGTCGTGCTCTTGGTTTCGGCCAGTGCCGTGTCGATAATCTCGTAAAGTTTGGTGCGATCCACGATCTCGACAAACGGGACGCCATTCGTCTTGTTCGTCACTACCCAGATCGTCGGCGTGTGCTCGATGCCGATCCTCTGCCCCAGTGCATAGTCGGCCTTCACCGCATCCGACAACTGCTTCTGCGGATCCACCACAAACGGCAATGAGATCTGGTGACTCAAGGCAAACTTCTCGGTCAGGGAGCGCAGATCCGCCTGGTTGTGAATCGTCGGCTGCGCGGCAAACACTGCTGCACGGTAGTCGTCGCCTATCTTCTTTCCTTTGGTGTCAAACCAGCGCGCATTCACCGCGGCGTCAAAACTCCACACGTGCATGGGCAGCGGGAAGTCATGTACCATCAGATCGACCGCATGCGCATTCTGGCCCCCTTCGCCGGCAAGGTCGAGGCGCTCCAGATTCGCCGCGGCGAGTCCGTCGATGCCGTAAAACCCGTCATCCGCGTAGTCCGCATCGACCCGCTGTGGGTGGATGTGCCCACGCCCATCGAGCAGGCCCTGCACGTGTGGGTCGGCCAGGAGGCCGTCGTTCATTACGCCGAACAGTATTCAGACACCATCACCGGCAAGGTAATTCATGTTGCCTCCGTGATGGATTCGGCCTCTAATACGCGTAGGATTCGGGTGGAACTGCCCAATCTCAAGGAATATCCGGCCGGGCTGCACGTGCAGGTGGAATTCCCCCGCCAGCAGCCCCCGGCCAGCGAGCCGGCCGCGACGACCGAACCAGCGGCGACCGCCCAGTCCGCGTCCCAGCCGGTTGGGCAGACTACAGTAAAGGAAGAGGCCCCGACCGCGGAGGCCGCACCAGTCAACCCGTAGCAGAAGATCGAAAGGAGCAGTAAATGTCCAACGAAGGCAACAGCGAGACCGAGCACCTGGACCAGCAAGCCCGTCAGCAAACCGGCGCCCAGCAGGTTCAACTGCGGATCGACGAGCACGAAATGGGCACGCATTACGCCAATGCGTTCCGCACCAACGCCACGGCCGAAGAAGTGATGCTGGACTTCGGCATCAACCTGCCCAACCAGGCCGCCCAGCCCGAGAAGCCCGAGATTCTGTTCCACATCAGCGACCGGATCGTGCTGAATTACTATTCGGCCAAGCGGCTGGCCATTACGCTCAGCCAGATCATCCGCCGCTACGAAGACCAGTTCGGCGAGTTGGAACTCAACGTCGCCAATCGCCGCAAGGGCAAGTAAGCAACGGGCGTAAGTTCTTATGGCAGAAGAAGTAAAAATGCGTCAGCAGGCCCCGACGGCGGCCGACCTGGTCGAACGGTTGATCCAGTTCGACGGTCCGCCCCAGGACTTTCTACGCTACCTGCTGGCGGTCCAATGCCGTCTGGCAGCGGCGGAAGCCGGGGTGATCTTGCGGCCGGGCCAGGATGGGGATCTTCAGATCCTCACCATCGTGCCCACGCCTGATCACCCCGGCGAGCCGCCGGCATGGGTAGGCCAAGCGGCCGAAGCGGCCCCCAAGGCGCTGACGACCGGCAAGACGGCCATCGTGCCCGTACACAGTTCCACGGACATGTACGGCACGGCCCCCCAGAATTTTCTCATCCTGGTTCCCCTGAAGTACACCGGCCGGGCCGAGGTTCGCGGCGTGTCGGCCTTCCTGATGGAAACCCAGGACGTTCGCACGCTCAAGCAAAGCCAGGAGCGGCTGGAACTCAGCGCCGCTTTGCTGAGCCTGTACGAAATGCAGCTCATGCTCCAGCACCGCCAGGCGGACATGCGCCGCCTGCGCGACTCGCTGGAGGTGGTTACGGCCGTCAACCGCTTTGACCGCTTCACGTCCGCCGCCATCGCCCTGTGCAACGAGTTCGCCGCCCGCTGGCAGGCCAGCCGGGTGAGCCTGGGCTTCTTGCAGGGCCGGGCCATCAAGTTGCGGGCCATCAGCCACACCGAGAATTTCTCGCGCAAGATGCAGTTGGTGCAGGACCTGGAAGCGGCCATGGAAGAATGCTTCGACCAGGACGTGGAGGTCATTCTGCCCTCCTCGCCCGAGGCCACCTTCGTCAGCCGCGCCACCAGCCGGCTCAGCGAGCGGCACGGGCCCAGCAACGTGTGCAGCTTCCCGCTGCGCCACGGCGGCGAGGTCAAGGCCGTGCTGACCGTGGAACGCCCGCGCGAGACGCCCCTGGACGACGCAGCGGTGGAATCGATGCGCCTGGCGGCCGACATGGTCACCGCCCGGCTGGAAGATCTGCACCAGAACGACCGTTGGGCCGGCGCCAAGGTCGCTTTAGGCCTGAAAAAGGGCGCCGCCGCCCTGGTCGGCCCCAAGCACACCTGGATCAAGCTGCTGCTGATCGCCGGCTTGGCCCTGGGCTCGTTCCTGCTCTTCGCCAAGGGCGACTACACGGTGCAGGCCCCCTTCATCGTGCAGGCCCGCTCGCAGTTCCGCGTGCCGGCCCCGTTTGAGGGCCGCATCCGCGACGTGAAGGTGGATCTGGCCGAAGCGGTCAAGAAGGGCCAGGAACTGGCCAGTCTGGACACGGACGAGCTGGAAACGCAGCTTTCCTCCGCCCTGGCCGAAAAGGCCACCAAGGAAAAGGCCTACGACAGCGCCCGCAGCGAGGGCAAGACGGCCGATGCCCAGATCGCCCTGGCCCAGGCCCAGCAGGCCCAGGCCCGCGTCCAGTTGCTGCAAGACCGCATCGGCCGCGCCGTGCTGCGTGCCCCCATCGATGGCGTGGTGGTCGTGGGCGACCTGAAGCGTCAGATCGGCGCCCCGGTCAAGACGGGCGACGTGTTGTTCGAGGTCTGCCCGGCCAAGGACCTGCGGGCCGAGCTGTCGGTGGACGAGAAAGACGTCCACGAACTCAAGCCCGGCCAGGAAGGCAAGCTGGCCACCGTCAGCGCCCCCGACGTTCGCCTGCCCTTCCGCATAGAGAGCATCAACCCCGCGGCCGAGACCGAGGAAAAGGCCAATACCTTCAAGGTTCGCGTCACCCTGCTCAGCGAAGCGGCCAACCAGATGCTGCCGGGCATGAAGGGCGTGGCGCACGTCGACATCGACCGCCGCCATTATGCCTGGATCTGGACGCACACCGTGATCGACTGGGTGCGGATGAAGCTGTGGATTTAGCGTTCGCCCGCCCCTGGCCCGGCCGCGGCGGCGCATTTGTGGTGGGTAACTCCCCGTGCCAGTAGATCGCCCGACATTCAGTGAATCGTGGTATCGCGTGGTGGAGCTGCGCCCCCGGCTGCGCAACGCCGTGCAGATCCACCGCCAGCATTACCGCGGCCAGATCTGGTA
>JANXZS010000197.1 GCA_025355385.1 Acidobacteriaceae bacterium
AACCAGATACCAACCCGACCACCCCAGCAATCCAAACCAAAGACAGCCAGATCAGCGCAATTTCAACAAGCTCCTAGGGGAGCACTGACGATCGATATGAACTTGCCGATCTCGTCCGCTACTGAGTTTACCGCTTGGAAAGGAGGACTCTAAGATGGCGACCGCCTGCTTCGAACAAGGCGCAATTGTCCAGATTGAGGGAAGCGAACATCGCCTTTTCCGTAAGCTTGACGACTGCTGGCAACTCGAGCACTCAAAGACCGGACGGATTGTTGAGTACACGCAGCAAGACCTATTGCGCATGACGGCGGAACAGACCCTGACCTTTCCGGGGACCGTATCTATACATAGAGGGGAGCCTGCCAACCGTGATTTGTCCGCGGCGGACCTCGGATTGGCAAAGCTGCGGCGCAGCTACGTCCTCGCCGTCCTCGATACCCCGAATTCCCGCAAACCGCTCGAAGAAGCCATCCACGGCGCCTGGAAGAGGCTCAAGTCCCCCCCAATAGCCCCCTCATGGGTCAGCGTTTATCGGTGGAAGCGTAGCTTCATCCGGGCGAAGGGCGATGCTCGCGCCTTGGTCAACAACCACGTCAGTAGAGGCAACCGAGACGGCCGGTACCCAGCTGCAGTTATAGACGTCTGCGAACAGTCCATATCGGCAAAATATCTGAGCAGAACGCGCAACAGTATCCAGCAGACCCTTGAGGATGCGCTGCGCCGCGTGAAGAAAGAGAACGAACTGCGCCCTGTCTGCGACGCGCTGCCGCTGCCGACGCGACGCCTGGTTGCGCGGATGATCGCGAATATTCCAGCCTTCGACAAGCATGCTGCCCGCTATGGGCATGACTCCGCCGTCAAAGCGTTCCGCGGCGTGAAGGGGCATTCCGCCGTACAAGCGCCGCTCGAACGTGCGGAGATCGACCATACAATGCTCGACCTGATGGTCGTCGACGATCAAAGTGGCCTGCCGCTGGGAAGACCGTCTGTAACGGCCTGCATCGACTGCTACACACGGTGCATCCTGGGAATCTATATCGGATTCAATCCACCTAGCTATCAATCTGTTGCGGCATGTCTCAAAGACTGCTTCGTGCCGAAGGTCAATCTCAAGCGAGATTATCCCGGCATCGTATGTGAATGGCCTGCCTATGGCGTGATGCATAACCTGGTGGTCGACGGCGGTCTTGAGTTCTACTCCGCGAGCCTCGAACAGGTCTGCCTTTCGCTCAACATCAACTGGATCGCCGCCCCTCGCCGCACCCCATGGTTCAAGGGCAAGATCGAACGCTTCCTGGGGACTATGAATCGGGCCGTTGCTCACGGAGTTCCCGGTACGACGTTCAGCAACATCTTCGAAAAGGGGGACTACAACCCGGCGAAACATGCCGTGGTTACGCTCTCGACACTGCGAAAGGTCGTCCGCATGTGGATCGCCGACGTCTACCATCAACAGGTTCACCGATCGCTCCAGACGACGCCAGCCAAGATGTGGACATCGAGCATCAAGCCTGAGGATATCCGCCTGCCGGACGAGACGACGCAGCTCGATGTGGTCATGGGTCGAGTGGAATCACGCTCTTTATCCCATAAGGGGATCGAGTTTGAGGGTCTGTTCTATAACTCGTCCGAACTGATCGAACTGCAGCGCAAGGAAGGGAAGAAGCTCACCGTCGAGATCCGTATCAATGAAAGCGATATCGGCACGATCTATGTGTTGTCGCCAAAGACCTCGAAAACCTACACCGTCCCGGCATTGGACCGCGACTACGCCAGTGGAATCAGCCTCTGGCAGCACAAGGTTATCAAGAACTACCAAAGGCAGCACTTCGATAAGGATGACGGTGTGGATGGCTGGTTGCAAGCGAAGGACGAGATATCTCGCGAGATAGATGCGTGTTTCAAGCTCAAACGCACGAGAACGCACAAACGCATCGCCCGCTACCGCGAGACCTCCGAGCAGTCGCCCGCGAAGGCGGAGACGATCAAGCCTGTCAAAACTCGCCCGCTGACTCTGACAAGTCCGATTGCCGAAGGTTCCATGACAGACCGTATCTCCTCGATTGGCGTCGAAGGACAGCACGGTACGCCACCCGAGGAATGGGCAATACCCGTTGCCCGGCCTCGATTCAAGGCTGAGATTCAAGAAATCTATGAAGACCAATAACTCTGCCAGCATCGTCGAACGGATGGTCATTCCGCATACGGCCTTTGCCGAAGCACGGCAAAGAATCGAGCAGTGCTTCGCATTCTCCGCTGCCAAGGCCGAGGCCGAGGGGCTGGCTATCGTTGGCGAGTCCGGCACAGGCAAGACCAGCGTGCTGAAGAGCTTCCAGGCGAATCACGTGCCAATGCGTGGTCCCGACGGGATGCAGATCCCGATCCTCTATGCGTCTGTCCCTCCGATGCCGACGGTGAAGAGCCTTGCCGGCGTCATGCTAGCCGCTCTCAACGCACCTGACTGCGAGCGAGGCACGGAGAATGAGAAGTCGCGGCGGTTGCGGGTCCTGATGCGCGAAACAGGAACACGCATGGTGATGATCGACGAATTCCAACACTTCTACGACCGAGGCAAGCGGCGGATCATGCTGCACGTCGCCGACTGGCTCAAAGTCCTGATCGATGAGACTCGCTCGACGCTGGTTGTAGCCGGGCTGCCGTCTTGCCGCGTCGTCATCAATGAGAACGAGCAACTCGCCCGGCGTTTTATGGCTTCGATTCAATTGCCGCGGTTTTCCTGGACAGACTCGAGGCAGCGCGGGGAGTTCATCTCGATCCTCGAGGAGTACCACAATCAGATCGCCAAAGACTTCAAGGTGCCGGCGCTCCACTCCGACGAGATGGCCTTTCGCTTCTATCTCGCCACGGGAGGGTTGATGGGATACCTGTCCAAGCTGCTGCGGACGACTCTGCGGGACGCGGCTGATCGGAAGAGGGCCTCCATCACCCTTGAAGACCTGAATATCGCGCACTCGCGCGCAATGTGGTTCGACCCGACAGTTCAGGAACAGCTGAAGCCGTTTGAGCGTGGCTTCCGAGTTGAAGCGACGGTAGATGCGCTCGATCGCGCCAGCAGGGTTGGAACGATCGCCGAGCCTCCTCAGATGCCTGCACGGCGGCGAGCCGGAGTGCGCAAAGCAGAATCCATCAACTCCGCCCTGGTGGCCGCGTGATTACGTCACTGCTTGTCCGGCATCCTGCTCCATACCCCACGGAGAGCCTCCTCGGGTATGTACTCCGTGTCAGCGAGGGCAATGGCTACAGCTCCCCGTGGAGCGTATATCACTTGGCCGGCTTGAAGTCACACGAGATGAGAGCGTCGTGTGTCAGGCTCGAGAAGCTAGCCGGAATTACGAATTGGCCTGAAGAGAGGCTGGACGCCATTGCCTATTCCGCGCCGCCTGGCCAACCGCGATGGTCTCGGCTGTTGGGGCAACCAGTCCTGCCCCAGGACCTCAATCTGAGCCACCCTCGGTTCTGCCCGGAGTGCCTACGCGAGAAAGGATTCCTTGAGGCTCACTGGGACCTTGCGCTGATGGTCGCCTGCCCGATCCACCGATGTCTCTTGGTCTCATCATGCCCAGAATGCGGCCGCCGCCTTCGCTGGTTCAGACATGGGCTGCTCGAATGCGAGTGCGGAGGTGACCTATCCGGTTGTGAGCTTTCGTCGATACCGGAGGCTGAGGCAAGTCTGCTGGATATGATCCGAAGAAAGGCTCTGTCCTCTACCGCACATACAAGCAATCCGATGAGCCTGCCCCAGGACCAACTCATGGCCATGGGCCTGCGGTCCATGCTCCTGGCCATCCGGACGATCGCGAAGCATCGCATCCTGGCCGATGGAACCGGCGACTCGAGCAAGACCACAGAGATCGTCTCAGCCGCTTCAAGGGTTCTCGTCGAATGGCCGAAGAATTTTATTGCTTTGCTCGAAGACATCGGCCGACAGCTTCCAGCCGACATCAGCGGCGGTGTCGGCAAGCAGTTTAGCGGTATCTATTGGGGCTTGCTCAGAAACAAGGCGATGGGAGACTCAAAGCAGACCGAGTTTCTGAGAGTTGCTTTTCTCGACTTTGCGACGAACCACTGGGGTCGCGGCTTTGTAGACCACAAGATCATTCAGAATCTAGGGCGGCCCGGTTCGAAGCGGTTTCTCACACAGACCGAGTTTGCCGCAAAGATCGGAGTGCAGCAGAGCACCGCGGCTCGGCTGCTGAAAAACTCGGGCCTCTCTTCAAAGCGAGTGAAATGCGGCGCGGCAGACCGGATTGTCGTGGACACTTACGAGTTGTCGATCCCGACAACCTGGCCAGGGAAGATATACAGGGTTCGGGAGGCGGCGAAGCGCCTAGGCCTATCCGTCTCTCTCCTCAAGAGTCTTAAGGCGGAGGGGATCTACAAGGTAGGTCATCTGCTGCCGACGCGACCGGGCTTCCACGAACTCGATTTGAGGTACTTCACCAAGAAGCTGCTGAATCTGAACCCGCTTCACGGACCTTCCGCGGTTCGACACGAACGAACTGTGACCCTGCAGTCCGTTCTGTGCGGGCGTCGAGATTCGTTGGAGATCAAGCTGAGTGCGGTTCGAGCGATCCTCACCGGATATATTTCCGTACTTGGTAACTCCGATGCGACGATAGGTGGACTGGTGATCGACGCCGCCGCATATGAGCAGGTTGTAGACCACCCGCGAAAGAAGCTTGCGTAGTTAACCTGCTTAAGGTGTGGAGAAGTGGATACCGCTGCGCGCGTCCCACTTCCAACCCCGACCGTCAATCAACAATGATAGCCGCGCTCCATCAATAGTGAATCTGGTCAAAGCCATCGGGCGGACCATGGGCAATTCCACCCCAATCGCTTATCTCTGCTGATCTTCTGGATCTCCAGGCTCATCGAGAAGCTGGATGCTCGTGGCCGGCCCTAAATCTGGGTCCTTCCACGATGCCATTGCCCAGACAATTTTCTTGGCTGGCGTGACTTCTATGAGCTGAGCAGTACCGGGCCAGTGTGACGTATCATCGTCCCCGGCGACCCAGCAGGTTATAAGCGTGTTCCCATTAGCCAGCCGATTTGCCGTCTGGAAGTTGCCAAGCTTGTATTCGGGCGCGTCCGCCTGCGTGAACTGCCAGACGGTCTCTCCTTTAGGGTTGACCTCGCGAACGTAACGATTGAAATCCCCGGAGATCAGGATATTGCCATTGTGGAGAGGGACCGCTTGCCAGGGGGATTTGTCGGGAATCGTCCTGAGGACCTTTCCATCCAGATCGTATTCGACGACCTTGCCTTCGACGAGGTGCGGAACCAGCAACGTGCCAGCCTTGGTCATGCGAATGTGCCTAAACTGGCCGTGGGTCCCCTGGACTGTAGTAGGAATTGGTATCTCCTTTTCGGTCTTTCCGGAGGCGGTGTTGATGATCATCGCCTGTGCGGGATGGCCATTGCGCATGATCAGAACTCGGTCTTTGCCGATGGACTGGATCGAGTGAATTTCGGTTCCGGGAGGAGCATCGTAATGCCACAGGAGCTTTTTGTCCGGGCTTACCATTCCCGCCCCGGACATTTGCGAAAAGATAATGTTGCCGTTCGATAGCTGCGTAGCGTCGTCGAACTCTTCCCAGTTTCCCGTCTTCGCGTTCTTGAGGGGCATTGTGTATTGCCAGACGATCTTGCCGCCGCGGACGATGAAGATCGATTGCTCCTGCGGCTTGCGTGTATCCCATTCCCCCGCGTAAAGAAAGGGATGCTGGGCTGCTCCATTGCCGGGCAACACCGCCGGGGCGACTGAGCTCGTGTCGATATGGTACTTGGCGAGCAGGTATTTTTCGACTTTCTGTCGATCGGCCCAGGAAAGCGCAACGTCGTAGAGGAGGACTTCTGCGATGTCTCCCTGCCAACTACGAGCGCCGAACTGCCGATCTCGAGCCAGTTGGTTGGCCTCGACCGGGCCGGTACTCTGCATGGAGATGACACTGAGTTGCTTGGGAAATGGGATCTTGCTCGCATCCATTTCCTGCCCATTCAGAAAAGTCTTGCCATCGTGCAGATACTTGGAGAGGTGTCCACTTGGATTGGGATTGTCGTAGACGACGTTGAAGATGGTGTCATCCGTCCAACCAGAGTGGAAATCATGGGAAACCGTGTCTCCCAGCACGAACCGCTCATCAAGATGATCGAAAGCGGCGGGGTCCTTGCTTACCACCCAGAATGCTGTACGGATGCCGCTAACCCGGTTGAAGGCGAAGGCAACATCATTGCCGGAGAAGCGCAGTACCGGCTGACCGCTTGAAGAGTCCTTGGCCAATTGGGGATTCGTCTGCGGACCTCTCGAATGCGGGTCCCGGCTCGCATCGTTCCCTTTGCCGCTAATATCCGTAATCACTGCGATCCCGCCGTTGATCTGCTTCACCTGCCCGGCTGAGAGCCACAGTTGCAGACCAGCCTTCGGAATGTCGGCGGGAAGGGTCTGAGGCGGATTTCCCTCACTTGTACTGGTACCTTGACCTTTTGACGAAGGATTAAATGCTAGTAACGCGATAAAACAAAACAACCGAAACCTCTTCATGCGATCTCCCAATCAAAGTAAATAGTGCTAAATAATCCCGTCGATTCGCTCAGCGGCTTCATGGATAACTATAGGCGGCCGCTGAGGGATCGATTGAGCCGGTGGCTAGACAGCCAGCGAATCCACTAGAAGCGAAGCCGTCCCGTGAATTGGAAATTCCGGCTAGTGTATGCGTTTGAAATAATGCCAGCTCCAGAGGTTCCAATACTTGCGTTTGGTTGACCAAAGTTGGGGTGATTGAATAAGTCAAAAACGTCGGCCCGGAATCCAAACCCTGCAGCTTCGCGTAGTTTACTCAGGCTAAAGGTTTTACCCAGGCTGGCATCGACATCTCTCCAGTTAGGCCCGCTCAGAATGTTTCTCCTTGAATTACCAAACGTATACGGATCAGGCTGCACAAACGCCGAAGTGTCAAACCATTTACTTATGGTTGGGTTAGCCAACTTTCCGTTACCCACACGATTCGGGAACCACGAACCGGCCAGGGAATTGCTCAGGTTGGCCGTACCCATCTTCGGAGTAAATGGAGTTCCCGCTTTGACTTGGAAGGGGCGGATATGTGCCAGCCTCCTACTAACTGGTCGAGACCTTTGGAGCTCCTAAGAAACTGACGTCCCAGCCCGAACGGAAGCTCGTACGCGACCAGAGAATTGATCGTATACGGGCTATTGAGTGTTGAGATACCGTAGTTTGCCCGGCGATTGTAAGACCGTTGATAGGTGTCCGAACGTTGACGCGGACCAACCGCTGGCTGCCGCCGTCGCGGACCGTGGATATAACTATCTCAGTTTGCGGCGCAATGATATCGACTCCGACCAGTTCGACCTGCGCGCGGATCAGTTGGTGGGTAGCAGGGCAACTGCCTCCGTTCGCTATTCCTCGAAGAACAATTATGAGACGCAGGCGGCTGATCTGACGCTGCCCAACAGCACGGCGTACGCGTACTATCGCATTCTGACCAGCAACTTCAACTCTGCCTTTACGCCGCGTCTGGCCAACGAGGTAAAGTTCGGCTTCACGCTGGAACAGGACGGCAACAGCAATCCCTTCGACGGACTTGCCTTCACGCGAAGCACCGGCCTGACGACCAGCGTTACACCGTTCTTCAACGGCATACCACATCTTAACTTCAACGGCGGGGACGCACCGGTCACCTCCGTCGGATCACGCCTCGGCTATGAAGAGCGGTCGCGCATCTTCCAGTACATCGACAACGTTACCTACACCGCAGGGGGCCACACGATGCGTGTAGGCTTTGATCTTCGTCAGTTGGCTGCGCACACCGAGGCGGGTGGAGCAACACCCTCGATCAACTACGGCAACTTCTTCTTTGACGCCGGGAACACGGCCACCGGAAACCAGTTCGCGGACTTCCTGGTTGGCGTTCCCTACCAGAATCAGAGCAACAAGATCGCTCAGGATAACAATGCGGCGGCAAAAAGCTACGCCTTCTACGCACAGGATAACTGGAAGGCGACACAGAAACTAAACCTCACCTTTGGCTTGCGCTACGAGTTCCATCCCGCGCTGGCAGCTACCAATGGTCTCGCCGGTAATTTTGACCCGTCCGTCGCGCGAACGGGCCGGCTGATCTATCCAGCGGGCTACGCCAGCACGCTGGATGTACTGGAGCTTGCGAGTGTAAACGCTTGTCCTGTCGCGGGAATAAACAACCCTTACGCAACCGGCGGCCGCATCAACGGCGTACCTTGCACGCCCGTGGTGAGCAACATAGAAGCGGGCCTCCCTAAGGGCCTTCGTAAGGCGCCGCTTCTGCGCTTCACACCGCGTTTCGGCTTCGCATATCGTCCCTTTGGCGATGACAAGACGGTGTTGCGTGGAGGTGCAGGGTATTACAACATCACCACGACGGGTGCTTTGTTTTACGCCATAGCGCAGACGCTGCAACAGAATTACCAGACGTTTACCAACCTATACTCCACTGGGTCGAATACGGCGGGCTCTGCCAAGTTTGTGCCTCCGACATTCGCGTTTCCAAATACAGTTGCCAGCGGCAAGTTTGTACCTGCGTTGGGCAGCGTCTACTTCTACAGCGCAATCGATCCGAACTGGCATGACCCTTACTCTCTGCAGACGGATCTTTCGGTCGACCACGACTTCGGACTCAACGTGGCGGGACGCATCTCGTATGTGAGCCTGCATACCTGGCACCTCGTGTGGCAGCCGCAGTTTAATCAATTGCCGCGCTCCAACACGCGAGTGTCCTCACAGGCAGCGCAGACTGACTATCCGTTCCCGAACTATTACCAGGTGACTGATCGC
Source organism: Acidobacteriaceae bacterium (assembly GCA_025355385.1). Classification (GTDB taxonomy): domain Bacteria; phylum Acidobacteriota; class Terriglobia; order Terriglobales; family Acidobacteriaceae; genus JANXZS01. The sequence continues at coordinate 8,846 of JANXZS010000197.1, forward strand.
AGCACATCGGCGCACGCGGACTACCAATCTATGCAATTGGAGTTTACGCGCAGGATGAGCCACGGTTTATCATTCAACACTGTCTACACACTGGCAAAAAACCTTTCGGACAACCAGGGTAGCGCCGGTAACTTCAACTCGGCAGGATTTGTGGATGAGCAGGGCGGCTATAGCGCAACGGATAGCTTCGATCGGCGTGTTGATTACGGCAACGTTGCTGCCACAAGGCGGCATCGTTGGCTCACTACCGCCATATATGAACTGCCCGTGGGGCGAGGCCGCATGTTCGGCAACAAGATGAACGGTGTTGCCGACGCACTCGTCGGCGGATGGCAGATCAGTAACATTTTTCTGTTGCAGAGTGGTCCATTTCTGACAGCGTACTTTCCGGCTGGCTCCATCGATCCTTCAGGCACTGGTTCGGGAACATACGTAGGTGGTGCAAACCAGCGGCCTGACCGCATTGCAGATGCAAATAGCGGGCCACGCAGCCGTGACCACTATTTCAATCAAGCTGCTTTCGCCTGTCCTGGCAGCACCAACCCGGCTTCAATCGCGACCTGCGATGTGGGTGTTGGCTCACTCCCCATCGGGCGCTTCGGCTCAGAAGCGATAGGGGATCTGCGCGGCCCGGGCACCGTCAACTTTTCGACAGGCCTGAGCAAGTCTTTCCGCATTCGTGAGAGCGTGCATGTCCGTGCGGAGGGCACCTTCACCAACGTACTCAATCATACAAACCTGGCAGACCCCATACTCAATCTCACGTCGAGCAGCTTCGGCAAGATCACGCAGGCGCGCGGTTCCGACTTCGGAGGAAACCGGACGGGCCAGGTCTCTTTGCGGGTGGAATTTTGAAACAACACGGCGTTGTTGCCAACTGGCTGCGCCGTAAATTATTAAGTAAGGAGCAGAACCATTTCGTCAAGAACATTTATGGGTTGGCGCAGATCGCCATTGAGCTTTGCTTATGGAAGCGAAGCGTTTGGGTCGCAATGTTTGACACTCGTCGCAGCTCCGCTTCGGCCGTGTAAAGCATCTCGTGTATCTGCCCGATATCGTTGCTGTGACGCGAAAGGTATAAGAGATTCGTTACTGCCTGAAGCGGGTTATTAATCTCATGCGCAACGGAGGATGCCAGACGACCTCGCAGCAGCAAGCTTTTCGCTTTGCAGCAACGCTTTGCGGGTTTTTTTTGCGGTGGGATATCGCGAATGATGACAGATAACCCAACACGGTCCTGAAGCTTCCATGAACGGCGTGAGACGTACCGACACATCGATCAGCCGCCCATCGCGGTGAAGCGCGAGGGTTTCTCTGTATACCTCCGCACCTTGCCGCAGTCTTCAGGGGGCGGCAAGTAACGTCCATCTACAAGAATGAATACCAATCAGCGAGGGGACGCGTGGAGGATGCGAGCCACTGGCCCCCTGCCGCCTAAACACTCCCGCATGGCTTGCCGTTGACTCGCACGTACCGGTCCACCGTCATCGCCTTATCAAAGTCATCTTTCGACATCACCCAGGGCGCACCGAAGTAGAGCTAAAGCGTGTTCACCCTCTCCTTGAAGGCCTCTGGTGTAATTGCACGGATTTTAGCCTCGCTGCACACTAAGCATGATTGGATCGAGGCGGGAAAACTGGTGTTCGATTACGATATCGGCTTCTTTCCATTCACGGGCGACCCACCTGCTGCCGAAGAGGTAAAATTACCTGACTCAGTGTCGAAGGAAGGCATCCTTCTGCCGTCTGTCAGCGGTTTCCGCTAGACATTTGATATCGCCCTGGCCGCCTTCCAGATACGAGCCGTCGGGCAGCCTGGTCGCTTCGGGTGCCTGTTTTTGGGAAGTGTCGATCCTCGATAAGGCCTGCTAGGAAGCGACCGTGTCAACTGGGTGAGATCGACCACGCAGGCTGGGGCATGTCGCAAAGGCTGGTTCATTTTCCGCCGGTCAATACTGCTAATGAGCCTCACGCGTCACTTTGGTCCCACGGCACCCTATCAAAAAATCAAGGTCAGCTCCTTCAGACGCTTGCATCACATGTTGAACATACATGAATTGATATCCACTTGACGCGACCGGCTCGGGCGGGCGCCACTGCGCCTTTCGACTGCTCAGTTCTTCGTCTGAGACATCGAGATGTAATCGCCGAGCGGGGACATTGAGATCAATAAAATCACCCTCTCTGACGAGAGCCAATGGTCCGCCGGCGGCTGCCTCAGGACAAACGTGAAGAACTACTGTTCCATAGGCGGTTCCACTCATGCGCGCATCAGAGACTCGAACCATGTCGCGAACCCCACGTTCCAGAAGTTTTCGGGGCAGCCCCATGTTTCCCACCTCTGGCATGCCGGGATAGCCCTTAGGCCCGCAATTCTGTAACACCAGGACTGAATTCTCATCTACGTCGAGGTCCGGGTCATTAATCCGGCGCCTATAGTCTTCTATATCGCGGAACACAACTGCTCTCCCTCTGTGCTGCATAAGAGACGGAGAAGCAGCCGAGGGTTTCAAGACTGCGCCGTCCGGTGCAAGATTGCCACGCAGCACAGCAATACCTCCATGCTCGATCAGGGGGGTTTCAAACGGTCGAATCACCTCCTGATTCCAAACGGGCGCATCTTTAACGCTCTCTCCGATTGACGCGCCGGTGACCGTCAGTGCAGTTGAATGAAGCAGACCCCTCGAATCCAAGATTCGCATCACAGCCGGAAGCCCGCCAGCGTAGTAGAAATCTTCCATCAAGAAGCGTCCCGAGGGCATGAGGTCAACTATCGTTGGAATATCGTTCCCGAGTCGGTCCCAATCGCTGAGTGTCAGAGGGACTTCGATTCGTCCAGCAATTGCAATCAGGTGGATGACGGCATTCGTTGAGCCTCCGATTGCGCCGTTAACGCGGATGGCGTTTTCGAATGCTTCTATAGTCAGGACTTTAGAAAGTGTGAGGTCCTCGCGGACCATTTCAACAATGCGGCGTCCAGCCATGTGTGCCAGGACTGCGCGCCGGGCGTCTACAGCGGGAATTGCTGCGTTTTGCGGAAGTGCAATCCCTAGCGCCTCGACCATCGACGCCATCGTCGATGCTGTCCCCATGGTCATGCATGAACCTGCAGAACGAGACATACATGCCTCTGCTTCATTGAATTCAGGTTGTGTAAGGGTGCCGGCTTTCAGTTCTTCGCTCAATCGCCATACATCCGTACCCGAGCCAATATCTTTGCTTTTATACTTACCGTTTAACATTGGGCCACCGGAGACGACGATTGTCGGGAGATTGCAGCTGGCTGCGCCCATTACCAGTGACACAGTCGTCTTGTCACAGCCGCACAGAAGTATGACACCGTCGATCGGGTTCGCGCGGATGCTTTCTTCGACGTCCATACTCACAAGGTTGCGAAAGAGCATTGCTGTCGGCCGAAGGGTTGATTCACCGGTAGACATAACAGGGAACTCGACTGGAAGGCCGCCAGCTTCCCAAACACCCCTTTTGACGTGGTCAGCGAGGGTACGCAGATGTGCATTGCATGGAGTCAACTCTGACCATGTATTACAAATACCTATTACGGGTCGACCATCGAACACGTGTGTTGGCAACCCTTGATTCCGCATCCATCCGCGATGAATGAAACTTTCTTTGTCGTTTTGTCCGAACCACTCAGCAGAACGGAATAATCTCGGTTCTATTGCCATGTAACGACTCCTCTGCAGCGTCTATTTGCCTCACTCCCATTGCCGCGTTACTGATGTTCAACTTGGTTTCCGCACAAGTATCGTGATCCCAAGGAAAAAGGGCAGACTCTAAGATCGTTTGTGGAAAGTGCGACACAGATCTCCAACCCGAACTAAAGGCCATTAGTATCGTTGACACGATTGCATACAATGTGTATTTTACACTAATCAAACGCTGGCAAAAAAGACGCTTCGAGCATGGGCAGCTGCTTTAGGATGGCCCGACTACTTAGCGATGGTTATCAGGCGAGTCAATGGGAGCAAACATGAGCGATCGTAGGCAATTTATAAGACTGGCAAGTGCTCTCGGGGCGTCGTCTTGGTGTCAAGGACTGATGGCGCAATATCAGACCGTGAAGCGGGGGGCGCGTTCCAGTGCTGAATCCATTGATCAGACTAGTCCTACCGGAATAGCTGACTTGATCGTCCTCGAGAATTCCGAGATGCGACTTGAAATCAAATCCAACGGAGCAGCGCATAGTCTGATTCACAAGCCTACGCAACAGGAATGCTTGGCCAAAGATAGCGGCGAAACAATGTTTCATGTGACCCAATACCGTCCGTATGACAATGAACTACAGCTCGCATATCCGGGCAAGGCAATCGACTTCGCTTCGAATCATGTTAAACAGAAAGACAATCGACTGATCGTGACGTTTGAGAGTGTGGGGTATGAGGCCACCATTCGAGTCTCCATCACAAGTGCCTATATTGCATTTCGCTTGGAGAGCTTGCGGTATGTGGGCTTTACAGCGCTTCGTCCGAAGGAAAAAACTCTTATCGACGAAACTATGTTTGTGCAACTGCCCATCCTTAATCGCAAGCGTCTCGGAAGATGGCTAAACGTCATGTGGGATGAAGAGGTTGCGGTAAATCTTTTGGGTACAGATGCCGCTACTCAAATCGATGCGAAAACGCGCGACCGTTATACGCTATTCCAAGCGGGCACGATGAACGACGTACAACTCGAAGGCCCGGGCGCAGCGCTTATAACTACAACACCATCGCAACTCCTCGACCGAATTGCAAAAGTGGAGGAAGACTTTGACCTACCCAGAGGCGTTGAGAGCCGACGTCGCGAGGAATCGAAATATTCCTACTATCAAGCGATGGACTTAACGCCAAAGGATGCCGAACGCCAGATCCATTTCGCCAAGATGGGCGGGTTTAGATTGATGAGCGTATACTGCATGGCATTTTCGGATGCTGTCGGCCATTTCCCATGGAAGGCTTCGTACCCACGAGGCATGGAAGACCTGAAAGATGTCGTCGCGAAAATCACGGAGGCTGGGATAGTTCCCGGATTCCACATTCTCTACACGATGGCGAATGAGAACGACCAGTACTTTTCGGGTAATGTTGACCCACGACTAAATCTACTTTACAGCTATACGTTGGCAAAGCCGATAGAAGCCGAAACCACTTCCATTGCTATCGAAGAGAACCCGAAGCTGTGCACAATGGCGGAAGGGAGAAGGGTGATTCGGATACAAAATGAGCTGATCAGTTATGAGCGCTATTCCGTAACTCCGCCATATCAGTTTGAAGGATGCGAGCGAGGCATACTGAAAACCCAAACCGCCTCGCATGAGAGAGGTGCTCGAGTTGGGTTGCTGGATATGTACGGCGGCGGTTCTCCATCATGGCTCTTCGCAAGGTTTACTCAAAATACAAGTCTGCAAGCTGAGGTGGCCGAACGAATTCGGGCCATCTACGAGCAAGCCAAGTTCAAATTCATGTATTTCGATGGGGCTGAACAAGTGCCTGCACCTTACTGGTATACGATCCCACTCGCGCAGAAAATTGTGTACGAGACACTCCAACCGGCCCCGCTGTTTTCTGAGGGGTCCTGCAAGTCACATTTTAGTTGGCATATGATTTCTCGTGGAAATGCTTTCGACACTGCAGTGCCCGAGCAGATGAAAGGCGCAACACGAGCGTATCCTGCTGCCGAAATTCAACAGGCGGTAAACGACTTTACAAAAATTAACTTTGGGTGGGCTGGATATTGGTCGCCAAGCGAGAAGACCATTGGGACCCAGCCAGATATGCTGGAGTATATTACCAGCCGAGCGGCGGCGTGGGATTGCCCCATTTCTCTATCGCGCGGACACTCTGACCTGCTGACTGAACTGGAATCGCATCCACGAACGCCGGATAACCTAGAGGTTATTCGTCGATGGGAAGATGTGCGGGCCAAGTCATGGTTGACCGGCGAGCAGAAAACCAAGCTGAAGAATCTTGACCAGGAACATACGTTGTTAATAGATGAGAGAGGAAAGTTCGTACTGGCGCCATGGGAGCAAATCGAGATTGCGGGTAGCCTCACGGGTGTTGCCCGCGGATTCATGTTTGAGCGTGAAGGAAACGTTATTGTCGCCTATTGGCATTGTTCTGGGGAAGGATCCTTGCATCTTCCTCTCGGAGTTCAACAGGTAATTTTGATGAGAGAATTTGGCAAACAAATCCAAGTCAGTGGAACGGACAATCAGGTTTCTCTGCCTCTCGGAGAGCGCCGATATTTGAATTGTCGCAATATGTCATCGGCAAAAGTTGCAGCAGCGTTCAAAAACGGACAAATTATCTCTTAAATACAACCCCTTAGTTAGTAACAGATTTTCGGTGTTTGACCCCGCGTCCGTCGCAGTCGAGGAGAAGCTATGATTGATCGTCCGATTATCGATGGTATTCCAGCTCCGCAGGGTCCCTACGTCCCTGTAGTGCGTGTTGATAACCTGCTTTTTCTCTCCGGACAAGGACCTATCGACCCTAAGACGAATCAGTTCATGCTAGGCAGTGTCGAGCAGCAGACACAATTGGTTATGGATAATATCGGGACTATTCTCTCAAGCTGTAATGCTAGTTGGGGCGATATTGTCAAATGTTCGGTATTTCTTGCGGATGCGAATGACTTTGCAGCAATGAACAGGGTCTACGCTACCTATTTTCTAGACCACAAGCCCACGCGTACGACGATCGCTTCAATCCTGGTTGTGCCTGGGATGAAAGTAGAGATTGATTGCATCGCATATTGCCCACTCAACCGACCTGACGAAAAAGCGACCTACGTCTATCAGGGGTCGACGAGTTGATTGTTCATGCGCAGGATGCACATCGCAGGGTCCCTTCGGCAAATCCGTCTAGAAGAATACCGATTGGGCCGATTTCCTCAGAAGCCAATCCGTGTCTTGCGGGCTGAGGAAAGGCAAGCCGTTGCGCACTAAGTCCAGAGAGGCAGCATAGGTATGGGGTGATTGAACCTGGTAAGGAGAATCCGATCCCCACATGAGTCTCTGTGGGCCATACGAATCATAAAGTGCCTTAATCAAGGGAACTAAATCGCTGTATGGCGGCAGCTTTTTTCCCAGCGCATAAAAGGCCGATACTTTGACATGTACACGCTGGTGACGCGATAGACGGCATAGCGAGGCAACGTCTACATCGCGCACGCGGCCAGCCATGCCGATGCGGGCTATGTGATCGATTGTCAGGGTGGTGTCTGGAAATTCTGCGCACATGCGATCCAAAGAGGATAGGTCGGCAGGATTTATCAGGGAACAAATAGCCATCTGTTTCTCCGCGGCAAGGCTCCACAGCCGGCGCATATCTGGCATTCCCAGCCAACCTGCGGGATGACTGCCCTGTACGATGCGAAAGCCCCTCACTCCCAACGTTCGGAGCCGTGACATTTCATCACCCAAAGAAAGTGAAGCGCGATCCACTACAGCTATCCCAGAAAACTGTGAAGGATGAAGTCTAATGGCGTCGAGCATGTACGAGTTGTCGGTTCCGTAGAAGCTCATTTGCACGAGGACAATTCGCTTCACCCCGACGGGCCGAGCAATAGATAATAAATTCGAAGGGGTGAAAGTAGTGGGTAATTCCTTAGGACCATCGTAGGCGGGATCATAGGGAAAACTCGCGTTCGCTGGTTCCCAAACGTGGACATGAGCGTCGATATAGTCTTCGCTAGGCATATTGGAAGGCCGTTGCGCAGCGAGATTCGCCGCGATAACGAATCCACCCAACGCCTGCCTGCGCGTCCAATTTTGCATATCTCCCTCGCCGGAGCAATTGCTCGCAAAACGCCTAACAAGCTTGAGTCGGCAGTGTAGCATAATGCAGAATGTATGCACTGTCTCATTCGTAAATTATGAGTTCAAGAATTGGAGGATTCAAAATGTCTCTAGGGTTTCCACCGAGCTTCGACACATCTGTTCTTTCTCTTCTCGCTGACTTAGTCCGGATCAACAGCGTTAATCCTGCTTATGACGGGGGAAAGCCGGAATTGGAAATGGTCGACTATTTGAAGGGCTATTTTAAACGTCATTCGATCGAGACATCGCAACACGAAGCTTTTCCGGGTCGTCCGAACCTCATAGCTAAACTACCTGGAAAAGATGCTTCTCGCCGGCTGGTCTTTGAGGCGCACACTGACACTGTTTCGGTTGGTGGGATGACTATTCCTCCGTTCGATCCTATGATTATCGACGGCCGGCTTTACGGACGAGGGTCCTGCGATACAAAGGCTGGCCTCGCAGCAATGGCGCACGCGGCTGCATCTATCAAGCAAGATGGGCTCGTGCCTCCCTGTGAAATTTGGGTGGTTGCTGCGGCCGACGAAGAATTTTCATTCGGTGGTGTACGCCGACTGCTGGACGATTTGGAAGCAACGGCGGCTGTCATTTCGGAGCCAACGGAGATGCGAATTGCCGTTGCGAGTAAGGGTGTTGTGCGGTGGCGTATCGAATGTCGCGGTAAAGCCGCGCACAGTTCGAAGCCGGACATGGGAATTAACGCGATCACCGGAATGGCTCGGATAATTATGGCGTTTGAGGCAGATAGCGTCAGGCTCAGGTCTACGACCCATCCTCTCCTTGGGAGTCCGACGCTGAACATTGGGCTGATCGAAGGTGGGCGGCAAGTGAATGTTGTCCCTGATGTTTGCGCTATCGAATTGGATCGGCGCATGCTTCCGGGCGAGAAGATTTCAGAAGTGCTGGCCCATTACCGTAGTTTGGTCGATAGCGACCTTAATGTTCGGTTCGACATTCCAATGCTCGAAGATGAGGCGCTGGAGACATCCTGTGAAGCGGAGCTTGTTCGGGCCGCAGTTCGCGTCGCAGAAGATTTAAGGATGAACTCGACTCCAGTCGGAGTTCCTTTCGGAACCGATGCGAGCAAGTTCTCCCGCGCTGGCATTCCAAGCATTATTTGCGGGCCCGGAAGTATTGATCTTGCACACGGCGCAATCGAATATATAGAAATTGAGCAGGTTGCTCAGGCTGTGAAATTCTACAGGGGTCTTATGCTCGCCTTTATTTAATGATGAAGGCTCAGATACATCGCTAATGTATACTGAATGTATACATTCTGCTCTATGGAGTGACACATGATGTCGCAGACACGAGTTTCACGGCGCAATCTGTTGAAGGGTTCATTGGCGCTGGCAGGCACGCAGATACTCGCATTGGCCGGTGGCGAGCAGGCGACCGCTCAATCTCCAACGGATCAATATACGGTGGCGGCGCCTCCAACCACCCCCGAAAAAGGACATTACACGGGTTTGCCATTTCGGCATATTCACCTGGATTTTCACACGTCGCCGGCGATAACAGGTGTGGGCAAAGATTTCGATCCAGCCGAATTTGCAACGACTTTGCAGCAAGCGGCAGTAAACTCAATAACAATTTTTGCAAAGTGTCATCATGGGATGGCGTACTATCCAACCAAAATCGGGGTCCAGCACCCGAACTTGAGCTTTGATTTGTTGGGTCAAATGATTGAGGCTTGTCATCGCAAAGATATTCGTACTCCGGTTTACATAAGCACGTTGTACGATCAGCGTGCCTGGCGCGAACATGGCGATTGGAGGGCACTCAACGCTGACGGTTCGGAAGAAGGACATCGAGGGGGTGCAGGTCCGACTAAGGCACAACTTGGGCGTCTATGTGTAAATACGCCATACCTAGACTACCTATCCGCCATGGCTGGGGAAGTGTTAACAAACTATGAAGCGGATGGAATTTTCTACGATAATTTTCTATACGACCCAACTGGGTGCTCGTGCGCGGCTTGTGTTGCGGAAAGAGAACATTTGGGGTTCGACTCGCGCAAACAAGAGGACCGAGTAAAACACATGCATCTTGTGATGGAACGAACGATGCAGAGATTGGTAGCTATCGCACGGGAAAAAAGGCCGAAGGCAACCTATTTTGTCAATGGACCCCTGAACCTCCGTCAGGATCCCAAGTTCCTGCGTCAATCTCTCAACGACATGACCCACATTGAGATTGAATCCCTGCCCGGCGGGCTCTGGGGTTATAACTACTTCCCGATGGCTGCGCGGCGGCTTCGCAACCTCGGACTCGAGACAAGGGGAATGACTGGCGCGTTCCATCGCAGTTGGGGAGATTTCGGAACCGTTCGCAACCAGGCCGCATTGGACTACGAGTGCTACTCGATGCTGGCGCAGGCCACGATGTGTTCAGTCGGTGATCATTTGCATCCGGGCGGACGTTTGAATGGCATTACATACGACAGAGTTGGTCGAACTTATCGAAGTGTAGCTGCAAAAGAGCCGTGGTGTCGCGGCGCGAAGGCTGTCACTGAAATTGCGTCCTTGATGACCTATGAGGGTACTGACGGTGTTGATTCAGATTTAGGCATAGCGCAGATGCTGACGCAGCTTCGTCATCAGTTTGACCTGATAGACGCGGAAGCAGATTTCAACAAATATAAGTTGCTAATACTTCCGGATAGTCATCAACTGGATAACGATTTGCAGGGGAAGCTCATGGCCTACCTCAACGGCGGAGGGAGATTGATCCTCAGTGACAAATCTGGCTTGGACCCTGCGGGTGAGCGGTTCGTTTTGCCAGTTGGGGCAGAATATATGTCCCGATGGAAGTTTGAAGATCAATATCTCGAGGTTCTCGACTCCGAACGTAATGGGTTTCCGCACATGATTGAGATTGCGTATGAAACTGGCGCGGCTGTCTTACCAGTTTCGGGGGGTACATCAATTGCGCGTTGCTGGCGAGCTTATTTCGATAAAGAGTATGACCATTTTCAGGTTGAGCAAACCCCACCATCGCAGCCCACGGAGTATTCTGCTATGGTCGCGACTTCTAACACGGTTTATTTTGCGACCCCAATCTTTCGCACCTATGCCCGCTTCGGGTATTCGTTCTACCGCGATCTTGTGGCGAACGCTATGCGACGTTTGTTGGCCGACCCGCTAATCGTGGCTGAAGGGCCGTCGACGATGCAAGCTACAGTAACGGAGCAGTCGAGCCGGAGGATTGTGCATCTTTTAAACTACATTCCCGAGCGCCGCACTCCAACCCTAGATATAGTTGAAGATGTCAACCCATTGCGAGATGTCAAGATCCGCCTTCGAATGAGCGGACGGCCTGCAAAAGTCTACCTTGCTCCAGAGAGACAGGACCTTAAATTCACATGCGTCAATGGGTATGCCGAGACGGTAGTGCCGATATTAGCGGGTCATCAAATGGTCGTATTCGAAGGCGTCTAAGTGTGTAAGTGGATACCAGGAGATAAATTCCAATAATCATTGAAAAGGGCCCTGGACAGTCGGTCAGGACGTAGTGTAATCGTCCTCCCTGCAACACCCGTTTGGATCAAAGTTCTCCTAAATCGATCTGAGAAAAGGGAAGCTGATATGACCTCCCTCGCGGGCTGTCTTCTTGCCACTGTTCTTTGATCTGATACCGTGGGTTGAATAGGTTAATAGAGGGCTGTGACAAATTATGTCAATGAAAGCAGTATCAAAAAAGCCAAAGAAGGGTAGTGAAGCGGATCGAGTATACCGACTGCTGAAGAGCTGGATACTGAATTGTCGTTTTCGTCCCGGGGACTTCCTTCCTGAAGTTGAAGTCGCTGCTCAATGCAAGACGAGCAGAACTCCCGTTAGAGAAGCCTGCAATCGCCTTGCAGAGGAAAAGTGGCTTTCAAGGATTCACAACAAAGGTTATATTGTCAGTCCGATATCCGTGGTGGAGATCATGGAGGTATACCAGTATCGGAAGTTGCTGGAGTGCTTTGCGGCTGAACGCACGGCTCAAATCATTACTCCAGCGGATATCGCATCTCTGAGAAAGATTGCAGCCGTCGAAAAGGAACCGAATGCAGATATAGCCAGAATAGTCGAGGCGAATTTCGCGGTACATGCCGGAATTGGAAGGCTTGCGCAGAATCAGCGAGTTTTTGACCAGTTGACCTTGACTTTGGAATATGTGCATCGCCTCGACGTTCTTTCTACACAGCGCAATACAGAATGGGTCCCGCATGAACATATTTTGTGCGCTTTAGAAGCTCATGACGTAAAGGGAGCGCAAGCTGCCATGGCTGAACATATTGATACCGCTCGGGATCGTATGCTCCGTGTGTTTTTCCGTGGGGAAATGCCGAATCTTCAACGCTCTTAGACCTCTCACAGACCGTTCCGGATAAAGCGATTAGGACTTCGGGGAAATATCCTTCTTAGGCGTGGAATTTTCTG
>JANXZS010000201.1 GCA_025355385.1 Acidobacteriaceae bacterium
GGCGAAGCTCCTCTCTACCCCGTGAGTTGAGATATACCGGAGTGACTTGATTCAGGCTTGACGGCTTAACGAATGATGGGTTTGTCTACCGGCCTACAGGCTTTTACATATAGCAAAACGCCCTGACCGGGAGGCCAGAGCGTTTGTGTCGAGTATTTTTCTCTAAAAGCGGTTCCAGAGGAACTGGTTGTAGACGGCGTGGTGGTACATCACCTCTGGCGTCTTGACGAAGGTGCCCAACAGCCGCGGGCAGCGATCGGCTGCGGCCTGCTTCAGGTCTGCATAACGCCCCTTCACGTCCGCGCCCAGCAACGTCGTCGCCCACTCTGCCTTGTTCCAGTCTTCCAGCGCCGTGTAGATGTTGTCCGGCAGGTAGCGTTGGGCCTGTCGCAGGTTATCAATTTTTGCCGTCTCTCCCTCGATCCCCGTCTTGAAAACCGAAAGCATCACTAGATAGGGGTTTGCGTCCGGGGCCACCGAACGCACCTCAACGCGCGAAGACTTCTCATTGCCAATCGGGATACGCACCATCGAGCCACGGTCCGTCGCCGAGGCCTTGATCTGGTTCGGAGCCTCGAAGTGTGGGTCCAGCCGCCGATATGCGTTCACGCTTGGATTCAGCGCCAGGCAGGTGTCGTTGCCGTGCGTCAGGATGCGGTCCACAAAATCCCAGCCAAACTGGCTCACCTTCTCCTCGCCCTGTGGATCCCAGAAAAGATTCTTGCCCTCCTTCGAGATCGAGACGTTGGTGTGCATGCCGCTACCGTTTACCCCCACCACGGGCTTGGGCAGAAACGAGGCTGTCAGCCCCATGCGCGTCGCAATCTGGCGGCAAATCAATTTGTACAGTTGGATCTGATCGGCGGCCTGCACCACTTCGCCATAGCCGTAGTTGATCTCGAACTGCGATGGGGCGACCTCGGGATGGTCCTTCTCGTTCTCGAAGCCCATGGCGCGCTGCACTTCGGCCGCCGTATCGATGAAGCTGCGCAGCGGATCGCTCGGCAGCGAGTGATAGTAGCCGCCCGTGTTAACGTACTCAAAGCTTTGCGTCCTGTAGTACTCCTGCTCCGCGTCGACTCCGCGAAAGATGAAGCCCTCAATCTCATTCGCCGCGTTGAGCGTGTAGCCGTTCTTGGCATAGTGCCCGGCCGCGAATTGCTTGAGCACGCTGCGTAGATCGCCGGTGTAGGGCGTGCCTTCCTTGTCGATCACTTCGCCGAAGACCAGCACCTTGCCCGCTCCAAAGATATCTGCCGGGGCCCAGTAGAAGGCCGCCCAGTCAATACCCAGACGAAGATCGCTCTCCCGCTGCGCTGTAAAACCGCGGATCGATGAGCCGTCAAAGGTCAGGTTGTCGTAGCTCGCCACCAGAAACTTCTTGTCGTAATCCAGCATGTGCAGGCGGCCTTCCAGATCACTAAAAAGCACTGTCACCGCCTTGATCCGCTTCTCGTCGCGAAGATATTTCAGCCGCTCTTCCCGGATCTTATCTATGGCAACGCGGTTCTTGCGCGATTCCTTGGCTGCCAGGTTCATCTCTTCCAACTCGCTATACGACAGCGAAAGATAATTGCGAAGTTCGTTCGACATGCCTCTCCTCTATCGGGTGAAACTCAGCCCAGTCAGGCCACAACTTCGGCTGGCTCTTTACCCCTTAGGGTATCGTGCCAATGGCCTCAGGTATTGACTATTAACAAAAGTAATCTGCTTTATTGAGGAATGTTATTTCACAGCACGATCTGTCGCCGTGACAATTTACGAACTCCCCGCATCCACAAAGCATCTTCATCACCGCTTTTTTAGAGCGAGGATCTTTAGCAAGCATCCAAGTATGTAGGGTTGGCAGGCGTTCGAGCGAGAGGTGAGAGATGCGCAAGCAGGTGGTTGAACAGGATGTTGTGAAGGCGAATCAGACATCTCCAGGGACATGGCTGAATCTTGATGCACTGGCCAGCGTTGAAATAACCTCGGAAGATCCAGCCTTCCCCATCGAAAACGCGCTCACCACTGATGACAAATCATCGGGTTGGCGGGCAGGCGCCCTCGGCCCACAAACCATACGCATTCAATTTGATCAACCGCAGAATATTCGCCGTATCCACCTTCGCTTTGTTGAGACTCAGGTCGAGCGCGGGCAGGAGTTCCTGCTGAACTACACCCTCGAAGACAAGGCCCGTCGGGAGATTGTTCGCCAGCAGTGGACCTTCAGTCCTGGCGGGGCCAGCGAAGAGATCGAAAACTACCTGATTCATCTCGAAAACGTCATCAGCGTGGAACTGACCATAGACCCCGACCGCGGGCTCAACCGCACCTACGCAACTCTCGCCGAACTACGAATTGCCTAACGGGGCGACGCATCAGTGAGGAGATTCCAACTCTTCGAAATTCTTGATCAATCCTGGTGTCCGCAAGCGGTACGCGATGGCGCAACCGATTACCTCGAGCACATCACGAACACCACGGATACCTACGCTGCGGTGCGGGGTCTCTTGCTCCATGCCATCCGCGAGAGCGATTCGCGCGCAGTAGTCGATCTCTGCTCCGGCGGAGGAGGTCCCTGGCTCACCAGGGCGTGGAGGGAAGCGCGTCTCGACCCTGAAAGGCCACTCGTTGTGGCGTTGACTGACAAGTTTCCCAGCGCGGTTTTACAGTCGCGGCTCCAGCCCAATGATCGGACCCTTCGCGCCGTCACGCATCCGGTCGATGTCACCGCCGTTCCTGATGATCTGCAGGGCTTCCGAACTATCTTCGCGTCATTCCATCACTTTCCTGACAGCGTAGCGACTGAGGTTCTGAAGGATGCTGTCCGCGCCGGAGAGGGCATCGCCATGGCGGAAGTCACCTCGCGTACTTTGAAGTCCATGGCGGTAGTTTTTTTGATAACGCTGCTTACCCTCCTGCTCACACCTTTCATCCGGCCCTTCCGGCTATCGCGAATTCTCCTCACCTACCTGCTGCCAGCCATCCCCCTGACAGTTTTGTGGGATGGCCTGGTATCCTGCCTGCGCACGCGGACCCCAGCCGAGTTAGACAAACTTGTCATGGGACTCGCGCAATTTTCCTGGACCACTGGATATGCCAGCGAAAGGCGGCTGCCATTGCCCGTGGTTTACCTCATCGGACTTCCTATCAAGAAAAACACATCCAGCTAGAGCGCGGGCCGCTGCCATCAACCCCACGGTAAACGCCTCTAGCTCAGTACTTTCATCGCGCGGAGGTACGCACAAAGTCGAGGAAGCCTCGCCGGGGGTCGGTTTTCACCAGTTTCACTGTCATCCTGTCTCCCACATCCGCTCCCTCCCGGCCCTGCACCAACATGCCGTCCATGTGCGGACGAAGAGCGCGCACAAAGGTGCCATGCTCGTTCACGCCGGTAACGATAGCGGCGAAGGTCTCGCCGATTCTTCCACTCATCGCGACTGCGGCAATGCGCTTCTGCATCTCCCGCTCAACCTTGCGCGATTGGTCTTCACGGAGCGTGCAGTCAGTGGCAATCTGCGTCAGCTCCTCAGTCGAATAAGGGCACTTGGCCCCTGCAGCCAGGGCTTTCAACAGGCGTTGCGTTGCCAGGTCGGCGAAGCGGCGGTTGGGCGCAGTGGAATGGGTGTAGTCCTGCACGGCCAGACCGAAGTGGCCGTCAGACTGCTGTCCCGGCCCCTCTACCACATACTCACCCGGCCCCATCAGCTTGATCACGGCAAGCGAAAGATCGGGGAAATGATCTGGATCGGCCTCGCGCTGCTTGATCAGGAATTGGTTCAGCGCCTGCGAATCAGCAACTGCGGGGAGCGTTACGCCCAACTGCGCAGCCAGTTCAACGATTCGTTCCCAGCGCTTCGGTGTCTTCACTATGCGTCGAATAGAGGGCCATTGCGCAGCCGCGATGGAGCGTGCTACCACCCCGTTCGCCGCAATCATGAAATCTTCTATCAGTTCCGTGGCCAGGTTTTTCTGCTGGCGCTCTATGTCAACAATCTCTTCCTTCAAAAAGACCGGGTGCGTCTCAATTGTTTCAATATTCAATGCGCCATGACGATAGCGTTTGTCGCGCAGCTTCTGCGCCGTTTCGCTCTGCAGCTTCAACTGCGCTTGTAACTTGGGCAATGCCGCCACCTTCGCAGGAGCGTCCCCTGAGCCCTCCAGCCATGCGCCATCGGCATTATAAGCAAGCTGGGCGCGGTTGTGGACGATTGCCGGATAGAGGGAGTTCCCGCTCACATCCCCGCCGGGGCTCACCGTGAACTCGGTGACAAAGGCCATCCTGTCTCCCGCTTCCAGCAGGGAAGTGATGTCGGTCGACAACGGCTCAGGCAGCATGGGGAAGATACGCACGCCAGTATAGACGCTGGTCGTTTCCCGCGCCGCGTGTTGATCGAGTGGCGACCCCTTTGGGACGGAAGCATCTACATCGGCGATGCCGATCATTACCCGAATATTGCCATCGGGCAGCTTCTCGGCATATTCGATCTGGTCCAGATCGCGTGACGTGTCATTGTCGATGGAAGACCACAGCAGACTTCTCAGGTCGCGTACATCGCCGCCCGACGACAAAGGCCGTGCCTCGTGCTGGATTGCCTGCACCTGCTTCTGCGCTTCCGGCGAAAAATCAGGCTGGAAACCGTGCTCCTTCATCGTCTCTAGTGCAGCGGACTGAAGATCGAAGTGCGAAACCGTCTGACTATTCATTCAACCCCTTGAGTTGTGAAGATTCCGAACCAAAGGCTAACACGCTGGGATCTGCTTTGCGTTGCGGGTGAGACCGAGGTCATTTTGCGCCTGGCCCGTCGGGCAGCAATAGCTTGTCCACGCGCTTCCGCAGCGATTGGGCATCAAAGGGCGCACGAACCTTTAGATCGTTATCAAAGTAGACGAAGACGTCGCGACTCGCACACTTCTGGGGTTTAGCTTTCCTCACCTTTTCCGCATCTTCCGGTTCCATGCCGCGCGTCCAGGCGACCACGCGACCTGCCCATTGGTCAAGCGCCTCATCCGTGTAGCCGCTTGCGTACAGCACCTCTGCGCCATGCAGCCGGCAATAGACAAAGTCCGCCGTCACATCCATCATGCGCGGCCACTCCACCGTGTCAGCACATACCAGCGCCACTTGATGCTTCCTCAAAAGCGCGATAAACTTCGGCACTGCAAAGCTCTGGTTCCTCACTTCCATCGCGTGCCGCAGCGGCTGTTGCGAAACCGGCACGGTCAGGCTCCGGCCTCCCATAAACTCGTCATGCTTGCGGGCAAGAGTCGCCGCTTCGTCCATGCTGTGAGGCAGAAGCTCAAGAAAGCTCTCCAGTAGCTCTGGCTGAAAGCGAAAGTTCGGCGGCAGCTGCCAGAGAATGGGCCCGAGCTTCCCGCCTAGAGCGAGCAGCCCCGAGGAAAAAAAGTTGGCCAGGGCTTGTTCTGCGTCTTTCAGCCTGCGGATGTGCGTAAGATTATGCGGTCCCTTCAAGGAAAAGACAAAGTCGTCGGGCGTCTCCTCAGCCCAGCGAGCAAAGCTGTTGGGGCGTTGCATGGAATAGAACGTCCCATTGATCTCAATCGAACGGAAGATGCCAGAGGCATATGCCAGCTCCCGTTTGTGCGTGACGTTTTCCGGATAAAAGACTCCCCGCCAGGGTGCATACGTCCACCCCGAGATGCCAATGCGCACCGTGCCTGCCGACTTCATGCCAAGGAGATTCCAATCATCAACCCATTGGTTGGCTGCCAAAGCTATCAGGGATCAAATAAAAAAGACCTCCAGGCTGGAGGTCTCTCTCTGTCGAATATGGCTGATCTATTGCATTCCCATATCAGCCAGAAGTTTGGGATTGGCCTCATCCACTGCCAGCAGGTTGTGGCAGGCCGCACAATCCTGCGTAAGAGCCGTTCCATCCTTGGTATTGTGTCCGCCGTCGTGGCAGCGGAAGCAGCCCGGGTAGCTATTGTGTCCCACGTTGTTCGGGTGCGTTCCCCACGTCACGTTCATATCTGGAAAGATGTTCTGCTTGTATATCGAAAACAGGGATGCCGAGGCCTGGTTAACGAGATCGGGATGAGAGGAAAGAACCTCGGGGCGTTGCGAGCGGTAAAACTCCTCGAGATCTGACTTGATCTTCGTCTCTGCCTCTGCCTGCGAAGAGTAGCTGGCCTTCAACAATTCGAGGCTCTCTTTATGTACGAAGGGAAGAGTGGAACTGACGGTGCCCTCCGCCATGGCGCGATTGAGTGCGTCTTCCGGCGTTTGAAAGGTGTGCGCCGCGCGGTTGTGGCAGTCGATGCAATCCATCACCCGCTTCTCGCCCTTGATCTGCCCAGTGGCATCCCCCGACACAAAGTCCGTGCTGCTACCATCACCATTGCGCCTGCTTACCCACGGAATGACCTGGCGCTGCGCGTCCGTCGCGATGTATTCAATGTGTCCCAGGTGAACGCCGTGAATGCCAGTCAGACGAGAGACCGAATCCCGGCCGCCGAGGTGCAACAGCACGAGAGTTTTGGTCATGGTGTTCTTCTCATCGTCGGCATAGCTCGTCTTGACCAGTAGCTTTTCGCCGATATACTTCGCGGGCGCGTGGCAGCCTTCGCAGATCTCGCGTGCCGGTCGCAGATCGAGCACGGGGGAGTGAATGGGGCGCGGATACGTGTTGAACGTAACCTCGATCAACTGCTTCGTGCCATTGACCTTGGCTTTTACGTAGGATTGGGCGCCCTCCCCGACGTGGCAAGCGACGCAGGCTACGTGGGAGTGCGCCGAGGCCTGGTACGCCGTGTACTCCGGCCTCATCACCACGTGGCAGGACTGCCCGCAGAATTGCGCGGTGTCCATATACTCGACTCCGCGATAGCTGGCCATGCCCACGATAAGGACGTTAACGCCAGTTGCCAGCAGCACCAGATCCATCGCCCGCCGGAAGACGGGATCCCCTAGATCGATCTTGGGATACACCGCAGGTAGTAGCCCAGCAGCCTTGAGCTGCCGCCGCCGCTGATAGATTCCAATCGGGATCAATAGCAGCCCGAAGATGAACAAAGCGGGCAGAATCAGAAAGAAAATAATACCCAGATACGGATTGATGACAACGTGGCCGAGTACCTCGATGCACCAGAAACCAAGCAGCGTAAGTGCCGATGCACTCGTGAGTCCCGCTCCGATCAGGCTGATCGGATTCTTGCCGAGGTGGAAAAACGGTTGCAGCCAATTCTCTTTAAACCTGCTTGCTCCGGCCACGTTGTCTGCAACTCCAATTCAAATTGTCGAAACCGAGGTCAACCCTAGTTGAGCAATGAAGTATGAATGTAAGTCGCAACATCCTTGATCTGCGCGTCGGTGAGCTTGCCGTCGTAAGCTGGCATCTTCCCCTTGCCTTTCTTGATTATGGCGACCATGTCCCCTTCTGGTGACTTGTTCAACGGCTGAACCTTCATCGCCTTGCCCGCTGGTGTATCGCCTGCGCCCATGGCTCCGTGACACATCTGGCACTTGGCCTTGTACGTCGCCTCCGCCGTGCCCTGGGCAATGCTCATCGTTCCCGTTGCCAATACCATCAGACCCAGAACGCCTAAAACTTGAATCCTCTTCATACTCATGCACCTTCTTCAATCCGTGACCAGCATCACCTTATTAGTCCTGCTGTCAGAAAGCATACTTGACCCCGAGGGTGTACACACATTTCCCCGAAAACTGCGTGGGGAGGTGGGACCGATCGGTGAACCTTCTTCATGACCGTAGTAATTCCAATTCGCCTTCCACGTCCATTGCGGAGCCAGATCGAAGGCCAGGTCGGCATATGGCTGCTGATACTGCCACTGCAGTGATCCTGCAACCTGACGCGCATTCACGCATGTCTCGTTGCCGTCCACCGCGCTCATACGGTATCCAAAGTTTGTATGTACCCTTTGACGGGACTCAGATTGATACCAATCGAACCGAACTGCGTGGGCTGGTCATAAGTCAAAGACGTCGGTGATGCTGATCTTCTCCGCAAGCTGGATCGTAGTTCCCAAATCCCCAATGACATTGACGCATTTGGTGGTCACCAACATTCCATTCGGACCATTGCCGATATCGACAACCGAGCGCTGCGAGGTGCGGATCGCCACCGTAGCCGTAGTTGCGGGTCGACAGGTTGTCAAAAAATAAAGTCTTAACCGGATTTGAAGCACTCAGCCGGACGCCAGTAGTTTTCAGTCCACCGTGGCTCTTGTGTCCATCGTATGGCTTGGCGATACTCATTTGTAAGACTCTTCATCATCGCGGCCCCTTCACTTCAAGAAGAAAACGCTGGCGTTGGATCCATGTACCTGCGTGTGGCACACGGTGCATGCCTGGTATTGAGCGGCCTGGTTGTGGGACGTCGGTATACCCGGGGCCGAGAAATTATCGGAAACGATATGGCATTGCAGGCAGAGCGAATTCACATTGCTGCGGGTCAGCAGGCGTGGATTCGGCGATCCATGAGGGGAATGGCAGGAGGTGCAACCCTCCGTCTTTACCGGGGGATGTTCGAAGACGAATGGCCCAGCGGTCTCCGTATGGCATTTCACGCACACCGCGTCCTGATGCGCTGCCGACTTTAACCCCTTCTTCTCGAAAGTTCCGTGCGGGTTGTGGCAGTCGCTGCAGCTCATCGACCCCTCATCGACCTGGTGATGGAAGGGCATGGAGAAATCCGGCTTGACGTCTGTATGGCATCCGTAGCAGAGGGACGGCTGCGATGCCTTGAGCAGGTGCGCCTTTTCCTCCGGCTTGTGGATTCCGTGGCAATTCAGGCAGCTCACATTCGCCTCATCGTGGGCGGATCGCTCAAAGCTGGCGTGCTCCCCCAGGTGACATGTCAGGCACTTCTCGTCAATCTGCTTGGGCGTAGCCTTGGTAAAGCGGAAGATCTTTGTCACGTCACCGCCACTTTCAACGTGTGCCTTGCCCGCCCCGTGGCAGCCCTCGCAAGTCGTGCCGTTGTCACCGTGCATCGATGCGATCTTGCTGTGCGGATTGCTGGAAAATCCCTTGGCGATGTCGGCATGACAGGTATCACACATTTCCGAACCGACAAAGTCTGCGGGATTGGCTGCCGGTGTATGAGTTGCTGTCAGCGCTTGCGGTTTGGGAGCGTCCTTGGCGTGGCCCATAGGTCCTGCTGCAAGGCAACTGACCAATGTGAGTGCAAGAAAACCAGACGCGCCTGCGCTCAACAGACGGCTTGTAGCTTTCAATGAGCCTTCTCTTGACCTCAAGAGGGTCATAAGCATGGGTGCGCCCCCGGCAAAACTGGCCTTCACATTTCTGATTAGTGGGCTGATGTTAGCACGGGATATATGCTCAACGTAGGTGACACTGGTCACGGTCTAAACAACAAATGTTGCAACTTTTGTTCGCGACTTTCAAGCGCGGCTGAACAGTGAATTCAATGAGGTGTGAGGGTGATCACATACTGCGCTACCTTCGCCGGCACACAGTAGAAGTGGAGTTCCCTAATTGTCTCCATGCCCATGACCAGATAGGTGCAAAGGGATGAGGATAACGTTGTGACGCCAGATGTCTCACCCATCACTCTGACCAAGTCCGCCAGGCGATCCACTCGTCGCGTGGGCAGGGAAGAGGCCGCCCTCGCCGGCTGCTCCGCCTGTCCCAATCGCAAGCCGGGCTGGTTCTGCAGTCTGGGAAGCGTTGTGCTCGCGGACCTCGATGTGGTCAGCAACCCCATCAGCGCTGCCATCGCGGAGAATGTCTTCGCCCAGGGTGACGACTCGAATCATGTGTTCGTGCTCTGCGATGGCTATGTCAAGTTAATCGCGCGCTCCAGCCGGGGTCGCAGCCTGATCGTTCGCATCGCCGGACCGGGCGCAATCCTCGGCCTTCACGCAGCCATGTCCCAGCGGCCTTACGAGGTCTCAGCCGTCGCGCTCTCCGAGGCGCACTTGCGCTCCATCAGCCGCGAAGATTTCATGGCATTTCTGCGGCGCCACAAGGAGAGCCAGATCCGCGCCGTACAGTGCGTCTGCCAGGAGTATCGCTTTGCTCTGCAGGATGCCTGCCGCATCGCCCTCACCGAGTCAGTCGCAGCTCGCCTGGCACGGCTCCTCATCGAATTGGCGCAGCAGATTGGCGAGTGGAAGGACGGCGAGTATCGCGTGCCGTTGTTGCTCACGCATGAAGAAATGGCCAGCATGACCTGCACCACGCGCGAAACCGTAACGCGCACCTTGGGCCAGCTCCGCAAGGAGGGAACCATCTCCATCTGCGACTCGGTCATTACTCTGCACAGGCCGGAAAAACTCCACGCCTGCTTCTAGGATTTCATTCAATGTGAGTCATTGAGACAAAAGTGCCTCATCCATTACCTGGGTTCGCGGACAACCTTTTTCCAATCCACTATGCAGGGTAAAGACCGGGCAGCACATCTGCGTCACAATCCTGTAAATCAGCCCCTGGTTCAGGCCGCCAACTGGCTTCCTCCGCAGGTCTTCCTGTTGCACCGCCAGCACTGTCGCCACTGCGCCGATTGAACTCACAACCGCCGCAATCGTGTCCCCAAGTCCACCATTCTGTACCACGCAGTGCACTCTGGGGGTCAGACGGATGTGCATTCTGGCCATCTGCTCCAATTTCTCCATGGAATTCCGGGCCACGTCTTTATCTGCGGAAAGAGTACCAACATGGAGCAAGTAGAGTTCGCTACCCAGGTGGTGCGCCAGCGCATCGACAAACGGGAGAGCACTCACAGAGTGCGCTGAGAAGCCTGTTGCAAACAGCAGCCGTTTCGACGTTGTTTCTCCTGGCACGGAAGGGCAGCTTAGCGGTCCCACAGTCATCACCAGGCACGGCGCCACCCGCAGAATTTTTTCGGCCACCGAACAGACGACTTCACGGTCAAATCGACTCTCGCCGTGCGTGCCGATAACCAGTAGGTCGGCGTCGAGATCCTCAACCAACTGGCACAGGCAATCCCTCACAATTCCTTCGCGCACTACCAGTTCGTAAGGAATCCGTTCGCGGCGCAGCACCTCGGCAGAGTTCTCCAGCCCCTCCCGGACATCCTGCTCTATCCGGTGCAGAACAAACGGGGCACCGTTTAGTGCGTTGCAATAAATCAGGGGATCAATTACGTGCGCGAGGATAATCCTGGCTTTAGATCTGTGCGCCAACTCAACCGTCTTCAGCAATGCCCGGTCGGCAAATACAGAAAAGTCGGTAGCAACGACGATGGTTCTAAATGCGAGCGGACCGCCACGCACAGTGGATTGCATACTTGCCCCCACAAATAACTATCGTTGATAGTGAAGCTGATGCATCCGACTGTTTATGGGTTGTAGACCGCTTGGCGAAAAAAGCTCTCCTTGCTGTAGAGCAGCCCATCGGTGGCAAACGCTAAATCGATCTCACCAATTCCGGATGGCCTGGTTCTAGCTCCATTTTTTTCGTCACCCTTGCCAGCGCAGCGGGCGACAGTGTCAAAACCGGGCATGGCGAGTGAGCCAGAACCTTGTACACAACACCATGCTTCGTGATTGTGGAAACCACGGATGCTTCCTGCGCGCCCAAAACCAGCAGATCCACGTGTTGCGACTTGGCCTGGAAGAGGATTTCCTCAAAAGGTTTGCCCAGCACGACCATCGGCTCGAGGACGATCTGTGACCGCATCTCGATCGGAACCAATGACTTGATGTCTTCCTCGATCTGCTCAATTGTTCGCGAAGCCAGCACCTCCGCGCTTTCCGACGGCTTCATCACATGCAGCAGCAATAGGCGCGCTCCTGCCTGTAGCGCCACGTCGGTAGCCAGTGCGACCGAGCCAAAACAGGAGTCGCGGAGCGACGTCGCGCAAAGAACGGTCTTGATCTTATAGCCCTGAAATGCCTTGTTGACTACTTCTGGTCCGACCACGCAGACCGGAATCTCGGAGGCACGGAGTACCTCCTCCGCAACCGATCCAAGAAGGATCTTCCCCAGGGTGCCCGGACAGCGAGTTCCGACTACGATGCGGTCCGCTTTCTTCTCGTGTGCGCACTCGACAATCAGGTGAGGCGCAAGCCCTTGGCGAACGAGGATCTCGCATTCGACTCCGGCTTCCCGGGCCCTTTCCGCCAGCGGTTCGAGATGTTGGCTCTCCGACCTGGCGGCAGTAGCATAGTCGTAGTAACGCAACCCACTGGTTTCAGAGGCGGAGACGACCAAGGTGTCATAAGCGTGGAAAAGGATGAGCTTTGCGTGGGACTCTTGTGCCTGGGCCAACGCGAAGGCAAATACGATTTCGTTCGCCGGTACTTCCGTCGCGAACAGGATTGTTTGGGGGACACTCCAGCGGTGATTCGTCAGAGGGGTCATAAAGAAACCTCCTACGAACCCAACTTTGGCACTCTCAAAATGTTGTTTCAGTGCGGTAGATCACAATTCCTTGTGATAACGAAAGCGGGGTTAGAACTGGTTTTGACAGGTGTACACCCAAGGCACTCATGCCAGCACGGCTCTCCGTGAAGGGAGCCGCACCAGATGCTTTCGGAGTAATGCATCGCGATAGGGATCCGACCTAGCCGTTTCACTCTGCCGCTCTACCTGCGGTTCATGTTCGCGGGTGGCATTTCTAACACTCGTCTCTTAAAATGTCATCCTGACCTGAGTGAAGGAATGTGCTCCAGCGATCGACGTTGGGATGACAGTGGCGGGACGCACCGCGTTTCTTTCTAGTGTTGACCAGACCATGCGAACGTGTCGGTCCTCGCATGGGTGCCGACGCGCGAAGACGCGCGGTTATTGTTCGAACTGTGCAAGTATGAACATTCCTCAACTTCGCCTTCAACGTCGAAGCCCTCCATTCGGGTGGACAGGCCTGAAGTTCCTTCCGCGCGGTGCATTACGGCGCGCTTCAGAGACTCCACACTAGTGACCGTAGCCGGTTGCACCTAGATCCACTTTGCCGCGGAACATCCGGTAGACAAATACGAAATATGCGATCGCCAGCAGCATGCCGAATCCCCACCAGACCAGCCCGACATGCAGAGTGTGTGGGCCGGAGAGCGCTTTGTCGATGGTGATACTCAGGTTGGGATCGGTGATGGACGGCATGAGTACGGGGTACAGACCACTCACCGCCCCCACCATCATGAAAGTAAGATACCCCGCTGAGCAGAGGAATGCGGCATAATCCCTGCCCACGCGATTAAAGGAGAGAATCCCCGCCAGGCATGCAGCCACCAGCACCGGAATGGCGAATGCTATCGGGTGCGCGTAGTAGTTTTGCAGGCTGCTTGGCCGTACCGCGATGGTGGCGACCAGGCTGCCGATAGTCAGCAGCACCAGACCTCCCCACAGCAGACGGACGGTTGCACGGGCCCGTAGTTGCAGCGCTCCATCTGTCTTTACCGCCAGGTAGAGCGCGCCATGGATCGTCAATGCCACCAGGGCGACCACGCCGCCAATGACGGTATACCAGTCCAGGATGCCAGGATTCGGTCCCACCATCCAGTTCGTCCATAGCGGCAGAAAGAAGTAGGAGTCCGTCCCCAGCGGTACTCCGCGAATCACATTTGCCAGCGCCGCTCCATAGAAAATGATCAGCAGCGTACTCGAGAAACAGAAGAGCCCGTCGAAGAATGTGCGCCACACTCCCAGGCTGGAGTGCCCGCGTAGTTCCACGCTTATTCCCCGCAGAATCAGCAGCCACAGCACGATCATCAGCGGCAGATAAAAGCCGCTGAACGCCGAGGCATAGAGCAGCGGAAAGGCGAAGTACAGTGTGCCGCCACTTGCCAGCAACCATACCTCGTTGCCATCCCACACCGGTCCAATCGCGCGGATAGTTGTCTGACGCTCTTCATCGTTGCGCGTCAACAAAAGGTGGAGAACCCCTACACCCAGGTCAAACCCATCGAGAACCACATAGGCGACGAGCATGACTGCAACCAGCCAGAACCAGATAAATCCCATCTCCGTACCTTTCTGCTAGCTGACAGTTAGTGTTGGGACCGCCGCCGCTTTGTGGGGACCCGTCTGGATCTCTTTGTAAACCAGAACCACGAAGAGTATCGAAAGCACCACGTACAAGCCCATGAAGCCCAGCAGGGTGAACAAGCTGTTGCTCGCCGAAACATACTTCGAAAAGCCCTGGTCGGTTCGCATCAGCCCGTAAACCACCCAGGGCTGGCGCCCAATCTCCGCCGTCATCCATCCCGCAGTGTTTGCGATGTAGGGCAGCGGAAAGCTCAGCATCAGCGGCCACTGAATCCACCTTGATGTGTAAAGCTTGCCGCGCCACAACATCAAAGCAGCCAACAGCATCAGGGCTACGAAGTATGTCCCCAGCCCGGCCATGATGTGGTACGCATAAAAGAGCAACGGCAAGGTCGTCGGCCACTGATCGCGAGGGAACTGATCCAGCCCCTGGACCTCCGCCTTGGTTGTTCCATAGATCAGGAAGCTCGAAAGATTGTTTACGACAATGGGATTGTCAACCTTGCCGCTGGCGTAATCCGGCTGCCCCATCAGCACAACATCGGCGCCCTTCCCCGAGTGGAAAAGCCCTTCCATCGCCGCCATGCTGACGGGCTGATGATGCGCAACATACTTGCCGTGCAGATCGCCAGTGGGGAAGATGATCGCAACGCATGCGACGACCCCGGCAATCACTCCCACCTTCAGGAAGATGCGGCCATACTCTACAAATTGCTTCTCAAGCAAGTAGAATGCACCCACTGCAGCCATCACAAAGGATGCGGTCACCACCGCTCCGCACATGTTGTGCGCATACTGCAACAGCCCCCATGGATTCAGCAGCAGCGCCCAGAAGCTGGTGACTTCATACTGCCCGTTCGCCATGATCCGGTAGGCCACCGGATGCTGCATCCAGGCGTCGGTGACAATAATGAAAAATCCCGATATCCATGAGCCGAAGAAGACCATGAAGGCTGAGAACCAATGCATCCATTTCGATACTCGTTTCTCCCCGTACAACAGCACGCCCAGGAATGCCGACTCGAGGAAGAAGGAGAACACTCCCTCCATGGCCAGCGGTTGCCCGATGACGCCGCCCGTAATACGAGCGAATTGTGACCAGTTGGTCCCGAATTGAAATTCCATCGGGATACCAGTCACCACTCCCATCACAAAATTAATTGCGAAGATCTTGCCCCAGAATCGTGCAGCTTCGTGATACTGCTCATCATTTCGCCGTACCGCAATCGTCTTCAGCACCAGGATGAGCAATGCCAGCCCCATGGTGAGCTGGGGGAAGAGATAGTGATAGGTAATAGTGAACGCGAAGTGTAGACGGTGCAGCGCTAACGCATCCATCGGAAGCCTCTGAACTTTAGTAGTGGTCTTTGAGCTCACTATATACCCTCGCTCCAGCCCACGCGGGTTTATCCAGCCACCCACTCGCCCCCATCGCGGCGCTCGCGACTTTGCCATGAACCGTTCTGGGAATCAACGCATCCCAAGCTACAGACATAGCGGTAAAAGTGCTAAGCGTGGGTAAATCCTGTAGAAAAAACACGCTGTACTTGGGGAGAGAATAAGCACAATGCATCGCTTCAGAGTGTGGGCGCCGCGGCTAGGTCGAGTGGAAGTGAAGATCGCCGAACAGGTGTTTCAGCTGGAGAGGGAACAAGCGCCGGCGATCGGCTGGTGGTCGGCCACGATCGATACGACGGCCGAGGGCGAAGTTGACTACGCATACCTCCTCGATGGAGATACGACGCCGCTCCCCGATCCTCGCTCCGCCTGGCAGCCTCACGGCGTGCATGGACCATCGCGCCTCTTCGATCACAGGCGCTTCCCGTGGAACGATGCAAAATGGCAGCCTTCCCCGCTCTCCTCCGCGATAATTTATGAATTGCACATCGGCACTTTTACGCTGGAAGGAACGTTCGACTCAGCAATCGACCGCCTCGACGCGCTCGTCGACCTCGGCGTCACCCACGTAGAGCTTATGCCCGTCGCGTCCTTTCCCGGGGAGCGCGGCTGGGGTTATGACGGAGTGGACCTCTTCGCCCCCCAGCAGGCCTACGGCGGACCCGAAGCATTGAAGCGCCTGGTGGATGCCTGCCACACCAAAGGCCTCGCCGCGATCCTCGACGTCGTCTACAACCACCTCGGACCGGTGGGCAATTATCTCCAGAGGTTCGGTCCCTACTTCACCCCGCTCCACTCCACCCCCTGGGGTGACGCCGTCAATTTTGAAGAAGCGGGATCCACTGAGGTGCGCCGCTTCCTCTGCGATAACGCTCTCATGTGGCTGCGCGACTACCACTTCGACGGCCTGCGCCTCGATGCCGTGCATGCCTTCATTGACCGCTCGGCAACGCATTTCCTTGAGCAGTTGGCGACGGAGGTCGAGCAGTTGCAGGCCGCGCTTGGCAGATACTTCGTCCTCATCGCGGAGAGTGACCTCAACGACCCGCGGCTGGTGACGGCGCAGGAGGCGGGCGGATACGGCCTCGATGCGCAGTGGAGTGACGACTTCCATCACGCTCTGGTTACTGCCATCACCGGCGAGCGCATGGGTTATTACAAGGATTTTGGTCCCCTCGCCGACGTCGCCGCGGCGCTCCAGCAGGTGTTTGTGTATGCCGGCCGCTATTCCTCCAGCCGCGACAGGGAGCACGGCCGCCCCGTAGGCAAGCTTCCCGGATGGCGCTTTGTCGGCTATGCACAAACTCACGACCAGGTGGGCAATCGAGCCGGCGGAGAACGCCTCGGCCACCTTACTTCCGCAGGACGCGCCAGGATCGCCGCCGCTCTGTTCCTGACCTCTCCCTTCATCCCGCTGCTCTTTCAGGGCGAGGAGTTCAACGCTTCCACACCGTTTCTGTATTTCACCCATCACGAAGATGAAGAGTCGGACAGGGGGATCACCGAGGGACGCAGCAACGAGTTTGGCGCCTTCGGTTTGGATGGCGAAGACGTTCCATCGCCGCAATTGGAGGCCACTTTCCACCGTTCGCGACTCGACTGGTCAGAGCCGGCGCGTGAGCCTCATGCTTCCATGCTGGCCTGGTATAAGGCGCTCATCCACCTCCGCCGCACCACTCCCCACCTGACCGACGGCCGGCTGCATCACGTTGAGGTACGCTTCGACGAGGATGCACGTTGGCTTGCCATGGACCGGGGTCCCGTGACGGTGGTATGCAATCTTGGCGTTGCTACACTCATTCAGGATCTTGCTGCAGGCGCTAAATTGCTGCTGGCATCGGAGCCGGGTGTGGCCGTTGCCGGAACCCGCCTGTCGCTGCCGCCGGATACCGTAGCTATCCTCCTTACTGAACCGTAACGGACATACCGCTTGTTGCACCATCGCAACCGCCCTATTCTGGGTCAAATTTCACTTGCCAAACCTCATGGCAAAGCATTTAGGATACGGAAGCCTCGGCGAGCACTTCGCCATTCGCATGCAGGTATCGCCCGGAGATTGTCAGCTGAAGTTTCTACCTGAAGGAGCAACTCATGAACGAACTCGTGCAAATCGTACAGCAGAAGAGCGGCCTCTCTGAAGAGAAGAGTATTGAAGTTGTCCATGCCATCATCGGATTCGTGAAGGGTAGACTGCCCGCATCTCTGGCTTCGCACGTGGACTCGCTCGTCGGCGACATTGGTCCCGCCGTTCCCGGGACCGAGAGCGCCGCCGCCTCCGAGCCCGGTGCCGCAGGGCTCCTCTCCTCCGTGATGGGCAACATCTTCGGTAGCAAGAAGGAAGTTTAATCGTCGTCTTAAAACATCACAGTCGAAATTAAATTGAGGAGTCATACATGAAGCAGTGGAATACTTTGAAGCGCGTTGTTGCGATCGCCCTTACCGCTGGAATCTGCAGCGTTCCAGCGATCTCTCAGACCATGAGTTCCGCACCCGCCAAGACCACCAAGGCACCCGCCAAAGCGAATGCCGCCAAGACAACCGCCGCCAAACCGGTAGCCGACCTGGTGGATATCAACACCGCCACGAAGGAGCAGCTCTCGGCCCTCCCCGGGATCGGCGATGCCTTTTCGCAGAAGATCATCGACGGGCGTCCTTACGCCAAGAAGACCGACCTGACGCAGAAGAAGATCATTCCTCCGGCAACATATAGCAAGATTTCCAAGTCGATCATCGCCAAGCAGAAGTAGCCGCAATGAGCGCCAAGGGCGGTCACTCATCCCGAGTGACCGCCCTTGGAGTGAAAAGCAGTGCCCGCTCGCCATCAATGGTGATTTGGATCACAGCCGCGCACCCTCCCGGGCTGTTTTCCTAGAACTATGATTCACTCCCACGCAGCGATCAACTTCGATGAAGCCCCCTTCCTGGTCATCTGGGAAGTGACCCAGGCCTGCGACCTTTCCTGCAAACACTGCCGCGCCGCTGCCCAGCCATTGCGCAGCCCGGAGGAGTTGAGCACCGAAGAGGGCAAGCTCTTGATCGACCAGATAGCCGATCTGCATGTACCCATCTTCGTGATGACCGGCGGCGATCCCATCAAGCGTCCCGACATTTTCGAACTCATCCGCTATGCCACCGAAAACGGCGTACATGCTGCGCTCACGCCCAGCGCCACTCCGCTGCTCACTCGCGAGGTTATCGGTAAGCTCAAAGAGGCTGGATTGGCTCGCCTCGCGGTCAGCCTCGACGGCTCCACTGCGGAGATACACGATAACTTCCGTCAGCTCCCCGGCGCCTACGATAAAACTCTCAAGGCCATCGAGTGGGCAAATGAGGTGGGCCTGCCCGTCCAGATACACACCACCGCCAGTCGCCACAATCTGGCCGATCTCGACCATCTCGGGACTCTGCTGCACGAACTTGACATCGTCATGTGGAGCGTCTTCTTCCTCGTTCCCGTGGGTCGGGGCCAGAAGTCTGACCTGCTCACCGGCGAGGAATTCGAGCAGGTCTTCGAGAAGCTCTACAAGCTGTCGAAAGAAGTGAAGTTCCAGATCAAGACCACCGAGGGCATGCACTACCGCCGCTACGTTCTGCAACAGCACGTTGCCGAGTTGGAGCGGGAAAAAGCCAGCAACGGCCGCGAGACCCCGGCCCAGTTCCGCACCCAGCAGTGGGCCACGCGCAGAGTCAACGATGGCCGTGGCTTTGTCTTTGTATCGCATACTGGCAACGTTTATCCCAGCGGCTTCCTGCCCCTGGTCGGCGGCAGCATCCGCCAGCAGAGCCTCAAGGATATCTACCGCGATTCTCCTGTCTTCCGTACCTTGCGTGACCTCAAACAGCTTCACGGCAAGTGCGGCGCCTGCGAGTTCAAGGAGATCTGCGGTGGCTCCCGTGCTCGCGCCTTTGCGCTCACCGGAGACCTGCTCGCCGAGGAGCCCTGCTGCACCTATCAGCCCAAAAACTACCACGCACCCCAACCCGTCCTGGTCGGTTGAGCCGGTTGAGGTGGAAACGAGTGCCCCCTGTCTCGCGCTTGAGACATGGGTTTCTGTTCCAACGCGGAGGTGCCTACAGACTTGCCCCTTGAAACAATTGGGGTGCCCCATGTCTCGCGTTTAATACATGGGTTTCTGTTAGCACGATCACCACGCCTCTCGACGCCCGGTAGCAGTGGAATCGCTCCACCAACTAGAATAAGAAGATGAAGGTTGCCATCGTTGGTGGAGGGATCTCGGGGCTCAGCACCGCCTTCGAGATTCAGAAGGCGCGCGCAGCAAGCCCCTATCTGGAGTATGTGCTGCTGGAGCAGTCTCCCCGTCTTGGTGGCTCCATTTTCTCCGAGCGCATTGACGAATGTCTGGTGGAAGGCGGGCCAGATTCCTTCATGACGGAGAAGACCTCGGCCACCAAACTATGCGCCGACCTAGGCTTGGCCGATCACCTCGTCGGTTCCAACGACGCCTCCCGCAAGACCTATATCCTGCTGAAAAACCGGCTCATCGCTCTCCCCGACGGCCTGATGTTCATGGTTCCTACTAAGCTCATGCCGACCGCGCTCACCCCGCTCTTTAGCTGGAAGACAAAAATCCGGATGGGGCTGGAGTTGCTGCATCCGCCGCGGCCCATGCAGCGCGATGAGTCGGTGGCCGAGCTGATCCAGCGCCACTTTGGAGCCGAGGTAGTAGATCGTCTCGCCGACCCGCTCTTATCCGGAATCTACGGTGGCGATGCCGCCGTCTTGAGCGCGCGTACCGTGCTGCCCAAGCTGGTAGAGATGGAGGAAAAATATGGCAGCCTCAGCCGAGGGATGTTGGCCGCTTACAGCAGTGGCAGTCAGCCCCACCCGCAGACTAACGGCAAGCCGCGGCGCTCCGTATTCAGCTCCTTGCGTGGCGGTATGCAGGAGATGGTCGATGGCATTGAAGCGCGGCTCGACCCGGCCAGCATTCGCAGATCTACCGTCGTCAGCCGCATCGATCGCGTTGCCGAAAGCTGGCAGCTCGTTGTGGATGGAGAGCCGCAGTTGTTTGACGCAGTCGTGGTGGCCACGCCAGCCTGGGCCGCCGGTTCCTTGCTCGCCGGGCTCGATCCCCAGCTCGGCATAGACCTGGGAGACATCCCGTATTCGTCCTCTATTACGATCACCATCGGATACGGGGAAGCCGGCCTGGCCAGCCTGCCTGAGGGCTTCGGATTCCTCGTCCCTGCCAGCGAGAAGCGCAGCATGCTGGCCTGCACCTTCGTGCATCGCAAGTTCCCCGGCCGCGCTCCGGAGGGCATTGGTATGCTGCGCTGCTTCCTGGGGGGAGCCCGCAACAGCGCTTTGCTCAACGACAGCGATCAGCAGTTGGAGAGCCGCGTCCGGGCCGAACTGAAAGACATTCTCGGCATCACCGCCGAGCCGCGCTTCGTGCGAGTTCACCGCTGGCGGAGGGCCATGGCGCAGTACGCGGTCGGCCATCAGGAGCGCATGACGCGGATTATTCAGGCCGTGGCGCGCCAGCCCCGTTTAGCGCTGGCTGGCAACGCGTACCTCGGAATCGGCGTCCCCGACTGCATTCGCACCGGACAGGAAGCCGCCGCCACTATCCTGCGTAGTTTTTAGAGCAAGGTTCAGCCGTCAAGTGCCTGGCGCGCCTACCAGATGGTCTCAAGCAGTGAGATGCCCGATGCCAATGCCGATGACGTAGGTTACGATTCCTTCTACCGCGCCTACCAGCGTCATCTCCAGTCCGCTCGACCACCACGAGCGCACCGTGATCAGCGATTTTGATGCGCCTACCGCAAAGTGCGCCAGCAACGAAATAATGGCCGCCCAGATTACCGCCGGATAGCCGCTCATAAAGAAGAAGGGGATGATGGGAATGAACGCGCCCGCCGCTGTCGACCATGCTCCCGTGAGCGCCGAAGTCATCGGGTTACTCAGCGCCTCTTCGGTGGAGTTAAGCCGCTCCGCCGAAAGTGCCCGCAAAAGCTGGTCCGGCTGCCGTGCGATGTGCTCCACCGCCTGGAGCGCGTCTGCTTCGGGAAGCCCTTTTACCTGGTAATACAGCGCCAGAAGTTCGCGGGCCTCGGCTCCGTTCATGTCGATGGCCTGCCGCTCGCGGGCTACCTCCGCTTCGTAGATTTCGCGCTCGCTTTTCGATGCGAGATACGCGCCTGACCCCATGGAGAGCGCGCTTGCCACCATGCCCGCGATGCCCGCCAGCAGCACAAACTTGCTGTTCCCCAAGGTGGCGCCAGATACACCCGAGACGATGCCGAAGATCGCTCCCAGCCCGTCATTCACGCCATAGATGGCATCGCCGATCCAGCCCCCTGCCTGTGTACGGCCCTCGTTCCTCCGCGCCAGCAACTCTTCCAGCAGGGTCTTGGGATCGGCTGCTTCCGCGCCTGGCCGCCGGTGCGGGTAACGCTCGCGGATCAGGCTGCTCAGCTCCCTGTAATGCTCCTTTTCGTCCTCGATCACCTGCTTGAGGATCGCGACGCTGGGCTCATCATGAAGCTCGCGCATCTGCTCGCCATACTTGGCGATATCGCGGCTCTCTTCAATTTCAAGACGACGCAGCGCCAGGTCGCGACCCCCAACGCGGAATTGCAGCGTATCCGCCTCACCCATCGGCTTGCCGGTATATACCGGTGCCGGGCCGCCCAGCTCCGCGATACGACCTGCCCACAGTTCTGCGTGGTGGGCCTCCGCCTCGGCCAGATGCTGCAGAATCTGCTGGCGATCGGCGTCGGCTTCGTGCTCCGCCAAAGCACGGTAGGTCTTGAAGCCGGCCGTCTCCGCCTGCCAGTTTTGTTCCAGCGCGTGAAGAAGTTTACGTTCGCTGGTCCCTGACTTCAAAGCGGTGCGTGTCAAAGTCAATGCTTGCGTCCTCCAAAAGAACGATTTCCATTAGCGCAAACGCTCGCCATCGAGCTAAAAGCCCGCGCCGGTCTACCCCATGGCTCAGCAAAACCCGGGCCCGCCCATAAATTCAAGAATACCAATCCGCTGCGCACAATGAAGCGTTTTCTCAACCTCGCGTCCATACGCTGGAAATCGGAATTTTCTCTCCTAGCCCGCCAAAGTGTTCGCTCGCTTGGCCAAACTCACGCGAAATGACTGCTCCTTCGTGCGTATAGTGGTATGTGTTCCAGAGCCGGGACAACCTTGAGATTCGCCGGCGAAGCCGTTCGGTCGGTGCGGATTCTTTCCGCCTCGAACCTGCTTCCGGTAGCAGCAGACCCCGGCCCATCCATGCAGTACGACGGAGCTTTTTTAGAGGCCTATGGCAATATCCGCAGGAAACAACTCAACCTTCACATCGGCTGCGCCCTCGACCAATCGAAACGCGATGGCGATGGTCACCACATTGTTCTTCATGTGGGGCTTCGTCACCTCTCTAAACGATGTACTCATTCCCCATCTGCAAGACATCTTCAACCTCAGCTATGCGGGCGCGATGCTGGTGCAGGTCTTCTTTTTCTTCGGATACTTTGTATTCGCCCTGCCTGCGGGCAAGCTGGTGGAATGGATCGGATACAAGAAGACCATGGTGACCGGGTTGATGGTGATGGCAGTTGGCGCACTCATCTTCATCCCCGCCGCTAGTGTTCCTTCTTACCCCATTTTCCTGGTGGCCCTTATGGTTTTGGCCGCGGGGATGACGGCACTACAGGTCTCGGCCAATCCTTACGTTTCCGTCCTTGGACCGGCGCGGACCGCGTCCAGCCGCCTCAATCTGACGCAGGCTTTTAACTCGCTGGGCACCACCATTGCTCCTTATCTCGGTGGCATGCTGATCCTCAGAACGGTTGTAGGCAATCATTTCAAAGCCCTATCCACAGAAAAACTTCAGAGTCTCCAGGGTTCCGCGCTGGCAACCTACATGGCGGAGTTGCACCAGTACCAGATCGAAATGGCCTCAAAGGTCAAGCTTCCCTATGTTGGGATTGCAGGAACACTCGTCCTGCTGG
>JANXZS010000224.1 GCA_025355385.1 Acidobacteriaceae bacterium
CCGGTCGAGGAACCAGTTTGCCAGCGAGTGTCAGCATCCATGCAGGTCCTCCATAGCGAACCCGTTTGTGATCGACGAGCAGGTCGTAGAAGTAGCGGTCGAACACGACCAGCTTGGTTCGAATGATAGCCGGACGGATGCGCAGCAAATATCCCAGGAGGTAATCGGCAACGTAATAGAAGACCTTAGCGATAGAAGTGAGCAAGCTTCGCGGCGGCAATCCATGGGGGTCTGTCACCAAGGCTTTTGCGCCAGTGCTCCTGCGTAGAAAGTTCGGATGCATATGAAATCTATCTACTTCGCGGAAGGCGGGCGCGAACTCAGCGGTGATGGCTTCGATCACGGACGACTTCCCACACCCATCTGGTCCCATGAACGCAATCCAGCCACCCGTGGGACGCAAAACACGGTCCATGAAGTGATGGGCCCGCCGCCTCAACGAACCCAGTTTTTCGATAGGCGATGCGATGGAATGACGCATGAGTTCGTCGCGAAACGATGCCAGATTGGGGAGCAGCGCATCCCAGTCGCCCGAAGCTGCCATCGAGCGCAGCGTTTCTTTGTGGTGGCCGGACCAGTAGCGCGCAAGCATCTGGTCGGCTCTCTGAGTATCCTCGGTGTACAAACGATGCAGGCGTAGGCCCTGCTCCGAGGTGAAGTCACGCTTGTTCATCCGCTTGATGAGGTAGTAGATGAATTCGTGGGATGGGCAGGGTATCCAGAATCCATTTGGGTGCCAGCGGCGGTTTGCAAGAACTTCATCAGCGTGGAGCCACAGCAGCCCATAGTGTCGGTAGTCAGAGGTGCAGTCGAGCGATACAAAGGTCAGATTCGAGTCTGATTGGGCCACTAACAAATATGCGCGGGCACTCATCTCGTGCTCGGTAGCCCGAAATAGCCGCGTGTTGGTTCGCTTCGCCAGATCCTGAATAAGCGCCGGCATACGCTCAAAGTCATTGGCGTCCACCATGAAGTCGATGTCGGAATCGAAGCTGTCGGGCAGTTGATCGTAGCCCGTGAGGATGCAATACGCCTTGCACTCCGCAGACAGCAGGGCGATGAGGGCGTGGGCTATCACTGACTGTGTATTTCGGGACGCTGAGTCTTCTTTGCTCATCTTAACCGGGCTTTTCTCCACCAATTCGGCCTCTGATTTTCAAAAAATGCTGTGAAGCTCGCGGCAGTCCGGGGAGGAAAGCCTCCGCGAGAACAGAAACATGAGGCCTGATCGATCGCTCTTTGATTCTAACGGTAACCGAAGCAATTCCACTACCACTTGTGTGTTGGGAGGAGTAGCGAGGGCGCGGCTTTTCTAAATGGACAAGGCGAGTTGCACTCTGCTGGTTCGTATGTTCGTGCAATGGAGCTGCCCTAGACTACGGTTGCATCCCATCGCTCCCGCCATGGTTGAGACGACCAGGTTGCAGGAGAATCTTGAACGTAAAAATCTTCTTTGTATTCCCGATAGATGCGTGGCTCACCTCCGCGGTCTCTCGGTATGAAGAAGTCTCTTTCTGCGCAAGAAGAGATCGCTTAGCTCCCGAGTGGGAGCGAACTCTACTCTTCAAACATCACCCGGAAGTTGCAGACGCCTCACGCCGCGGGCGAAACTTTCGCGGGAAGCCTGTGTTCGAATCGACAGTAAGAGTGTGTGTTGATCATGCAGTAATTCACTGCCAATAATAATCCAGGAAACGCGTTGTCTCCGGCGATGTAGAGCATCCCGGTGACGCTTCCTCATTGTTCCGAGCAAAGCACGATCGAGTCGGCAGCATGTGACAAGCGCGGTCAGCGGTCAAAGTGTGGTTGAGAATTCGGTTCTTGCAGGAAGCATCATCGAATGAGCGGTATCCTCCCGAGGCACGCAGAAAGAAAGTGTATGACGATCTTTTGTGGACGCCAGCGCAAGTCAACCCTATTCTCCATGGCATTACTGCCCATCGCTGCCCTTCTGGTGGCCGGATGCGGAGGAAATGGGACCTCCCCTTCTACCGCCAACCCGAGTTCAACGACTACGGGAGCGGCCTTCGTTATTGGCACGGACGCTCCCGTTGCCGCAGTCACGTCCTTTACCGTTCAGGTGCTGAGTATCGAAGCGGTGGACGCCAACGGAAAGAAGGTGGCGCTGCTCAGCGGTTCACCTAGCATCGACTTTGCGCGATATAACGGATTACAGACGCTGCTCGATCTGAACGACGTTCCGGTTGGCACCTACGCCACAGTCAATGTGACACTGGGTAGCGCGACTATCGGGTTTCTGAGCACCCAGGCAGGATCAGCGCCGGCAATTCAAATCATGCCGGCGGTTC
Source organism: Acidobacteriaceae bacterium (assembly GCA_025355385.1). Lineage (GTDB taxonomy): Bacteria > Acidobacteriota > Terriglobia > Terriglobales > Acidobacteriaceae > JANXZS01. Next base: position 2,310 of record JANXZS010000224.1, read on the forward strand.
TGGCGCAGTCTACCGTTCAAGTCACACTGCCAACGCCGCTCGTGGTCAGCCACTCGGAGCCAGTAGGTTTGCGCGTGGACCTGGATCTTCGGAAGTCAGTGCAGGTAGACAGCACCGGACAGGTCACCGGACAGGTCACGCCGACCTTCGATATAACGGCCGTTACATCGAGTGATCCAGGCGGAAACATCGATCAGTTCGACGCCGCGGTGGTTAGCGTGAATATGGCGGGACAGTCCTTCGTTGTTCAAGGGCCACATGGCCGTCAGTTCACGATACTAGTTACAGGGCAGACCGATTTCGAAGACAGCGAGAGCCTTGGCCAACTCACGAACAGCAGTATCGTACAGATCTCGGGCACCATCGATCGGGCAGCCTCCACGATCGATGCAGATGAAGTTGCTATCCTGTCTCAGGAAGGATTTTTCGCGGCTGGTCAGGTTACGGATGTGCAGCCTTCCTCGGGCGTCGCAACCGGCTTCGACCTCTACGTGCGTGGCTTATTGCCGACCACTACTGGGCTTACGCTAGGTCAGATTGCACACGTGACCCCTACGGGCAACGAGCAGTATTTTGTCTATCGGATGCACAACCACTTTACCCAGTTCCTGTTCAGTTCCGACTCTCTGCTGGCGGGTCAGCATGTGTCGATCGGCGGACCAGCGAGCGGGGCGGCGAATCCTCAGGCGGTCACCACGAAACGGGTTGTTCTACACCATTGGGGATTTAATGGAACTGTTGTTCCCGGTAGTGTGGATCTCGGAGGCGAAACTTTCAAAATGAGGGTAACTGGATTCGCCGGCCAATTAGTCCCAGGAATCGTGACGGTCTACATGGCGGATAAAACGGAGTTCCGGAATGGTCCGAAGAGTGGCGCAGACCTTGCCGGCCTGACTACCGTCCGGGCGGTTGGACTCCTTATCAAGGCTCCGTCTACTGGCGAACCCGTACTGCTTGCAAGATATGTAGATCAACTGAAATAGACTAGTTTGCTGCAGTATCCGCGCCGGAGTCCACCATGGACTCCGGCGATTTTATGCTGTCGGAAGCATCGGTGAAGAGATCGGATCAAGTAGTCGAAGAGCGATGGCGTGATCACGGAGAGCGACGATTCCTTGTCACGAATTCGCCGGGGTTGAGACAGTGGATGGTCCTCAGTGGAATCACTCAAGCCGCAGTCAAAACATTTCTCCATCGCTTTGCTTAGTAAAGGCGGTAGGAGAGTCCTACGCTGACACCGTTCGGTTTGAGCATGCCGCTGGGGATGCCTGGAATTCCGACGGCAGTTGGCCAGAGCTGATATTCGTAATCTGCGCGGGCTCTCCAATGTCTGGTGAGGCGGTAATCTACGCCAGCGCCGGGAGCGAGGGCGAAGTATCCGCCGTGGGCAAGGCTATAGGGGAAGTTGATTTCGCCGGCACCCATCAGAACTTTTGCGTAGGGCGTGAGGTGATGTCCACGGCGGAAGGAATACCGCGGCCCAATGAGATAGGTATCCTGGTTGAAGTCGTGGAGTGCGTTGAAGCGAAGCCAGCGGCCTTCGGCCTCGACTCCGAGGTTGCGCAAGGGCATCCAGTCCACGAAGGCGCCGACTCCCGCCATGTGATTCGAAGCATAGTCAGTATTGAAATACGAGAAGTATCCTCCGACGGTGAGCGGGGGCGCTCCGCCGCGGGTTTCCGCCACCACCTGGCTGAAAAGGTGCGCAGGGGCAAGAAGCAGAGCGGCGAGAATCAGGCATTTTTGGAACACGGGGTACTCCTCCAAGGGTTTCTGAAATCCTGACGTCGGGTCGGAATGGTCCCGGGCAGTATCCGGCGAATTCCGATCTGCGTTATCAAACGGTTTAAATTGCTCTGAGGTGAAACATGTCCGCCCTTGGTGATTAATGCTGCCGGTCGCTTGGTAAAGCGACCGGCAACCCAAGAAGTATTTGTACTGATAGACGGGTTTTGTTCCCTGCTATGGCGCTGTCTTGGTTACAAAGGGGCCGCTGATTATGTACACGCCCCCAGCGTTGGTACTGCATGGCGTGAATGGGCAATTCGCGATCTTAGCCGTGCTGAACGCGAGACCGTTCGTTCCCCAACGAATCAGGTGCTGGGGAGTGCCCTGGATGTTATTCAGCGGGACGCTGGCGATTGGATTCGTTGTCGTCAGGTTGAAGGATTGCAGCAAGTAGCCCACCGTGCCGTTCTGAGCGGTAGGCTGTCCAATGAAATAGGCTATCCCCAATGCAGAATCGGGCACCATAATTCCTCCGGCATTAAAACTGCGGGGCTGCAAGGCATTCACGGGGTCGACGACTGCGCCGTCGTCTCCATAAAGCAGTCCAGCATCGAAGTGAATGCGAATATTCGGAGTAGGAAAGAAGTTCGGGTGGTCGCTGACCAAGGTTACGCCGGTGGGGGAGACCGCCAGTTGGTAGAAGTTGCCTCCGGCATTCTCATTGTTGGCGGCATAAAGAGTGGTCAGGTCGGCTCCCCATTGAATTGTGTCAAGCAGGGTGTTGACTCCGGGTTGACTGGTCGGCGTAACAACGGAAGGACGCTGCACCGTATCGTCGTATATTGCAACGCCTCCTTGCGCTTGATTGATGGCGACCGTCCCCGGAATGCCCCGGGAGACAGCGATGGTCTTAGGTAGTCCCGGTGCAACCTGGAGATCGAGCGCGTAAAAGGCTCCCAGGTTAGCATCCGAGCCGAGTGGCACAAGGATATCGGCCTGGGGTGTAGAGGAAGTGAATGGCAACGCGTAACGCGCTACGCTGCCTTTAGCATCCAGGCCGACATACAAGAACTGTTGGTCGCCAGAGATGGCGAGGCGGTCAGGATCCCCGGGAATGGAGTATGACTTCACGATACCCGTGGGACTGATTGTTTGAATCGAGTTGGGACGCGTGGCAGCGCCGTTGGGCACCGATACGTAGAACAACTGTCCCTTCGGATCCCAGGCCACATCCCTCACTTCTCCAAAGTAAGTGATAAACCCTACATAGAGGGTCCTGGCATTCGAGAGTCTGGGTCCGGGGTTGAGGACGTTGATCTGGAATTGTCCGATATCCGCCAGACTCGCGGCCGGGACTTGTGCCGTGAGTTGCGTGGGACTGACGAAGGTTGTCGCCAGGTTCGTGGTCACTCCAGCGTTAGTCGACTGCACGACTGCCGCGTTATCAAAATTGGTCCCAATCAGCGTCATCGTGAATGTAGGGCTCCCCACTGGAACTGAAGATGGGGTGATGGAGGTCAGGGTCGGAGATACATTTGGGTTCGCCGAGATGGTAAACGTCAGAGAATTTGATATCGTGCTGTCGGGATTGAGCACAGCTACGATCGCGTTGGCGGCAGCGGCGACCGCGGTCGCGGGAATTGTGGTTGTGAGCTGAGTTGCCGAGACGAAAGTCGAAGTGAGCGCGACGCCATTCCACGTAATCTGGCTGGCCATCACGAAGTTGGTCCCGGTGGCAGTCAGCGTGAACGATTGGCTTCCCGCGACGACAGTCGATGGGCTGAGCGAGGCCAGCGTTGGTGGCGACGTGGGACCAGTTCCAGTGATTGTGAAGGGAAGCTGATTCGACAGGGTATTGGTGAGATCGAGGACGCCCACATTGACAGTTGCCGGAAGGGCAATCTGCGCGGCGGAGATCGTGGTGTGGATCTGGGTAGCCGAGTCAAAGGTGGTCGTGGTGGCGACGCCATTCCAGGTGATCACGCTCCCATTTGCAAAGTTAGTGCCCGTAGCCGTCAAGGTGAAGCTCGCGCCGCCGGCAGCCACTGAGGACGGACTGATCGAGGTGAGCTTGGGACCTTGCGGGCCCTGGCCCGTGATGGTCAACTGAAGCACCTGATCAGAGGAAGTGGTGTCTGCTTTTACAACACCGACATTGATGGTGCCCGGTAAGGCGATCTGGGCTGCAGTCACTGTTGTAGTCAACTGTGTATTGGAGACGACGGTTGTCGCTTGCGCGACCCCGTCCCAGACGATCTTCGTTCCACTGACGAAGTTGGTGCCGTTTGCCGTCAGCGTGAATCCGGCACTGCCCGCGGCTATGGTAGACGGGGTGATGGAGGACAGTGTCGGTGTGACTACTCCTTTGAATCCTCCACAGCCCAGTGCAAGCAGTACGGGAAGACATAGTAGAAGGAGCAGAGAGCGAGACCGTTGGAAGCCCATATACATTCAATCCTTTCGTTCAAACCTTTAAACACCCAAGACGATTGAGACAAATTACCTACCAAAGTTATGCGCACAAACCTCGCGGTGTGCAATTCTGTGCATCCTACGGTCTAGCGGTCTAAGACTCTAACTGTTACAAATTCCGACGAGGCAACCACGTCGAGCAAAAAATGATTGTCTGTGCCTCAAATATACAAATGACAGTATTTCACCCGTATTCAAAGTAGCGAAACTTATAGCACGATGATGAACCCTGCAGAGCACTGGCCTTTGTGACCGGATACGGCTGTTATCGGTATTGCTCATGAGCGGCAGGCCAGAACGACGAATGTGTGCAATTTAGTGCTGAATCTGACCATACACGGAGCAATCGAACGACCATTAGCTATTTTCCCCTCCAAAATTCGATCGTCTAGGTCTAACGGATCACGCGTGGAATTCTTAGAGCCAATTGCAGTAGGACGGAAAATGTATGCCGACACTCGAATCCAACTGTCCTCTGCTTGATGAGTGAATTGCGAGGAATGGCCCTTTATTTGCACACAGGACTGCATGAATTGTTTCTGCTGCGGAGGGTGTTTATCCGTGGGAGTAGGGATTACATCTTTGATAGATCAACGCAGCAGCGTCATCTTGTTCAACTTGATACGTATTTGAGTGAGCGGTACTCAAATCTGTTTATGCCTTCGTCTCGTTCATTCATTCAGTAGGACGCTTAGAGACCGTAACCATTCCATGAAGTCCCGGGAGAAGCTTTGCGAATTTTTACATTAAATATCCAGTTCCGTCCTATGGCGTTATGCATGTTGTTGTCGTTGTTCCCCGCTTTCGCGTTTGCCCAGGATGTGACGCCGTCTCCCTCGAGCCTCTCATGGGCCTCGGCTCAAATCGGTCAGGTCTCAGGGGCAAAGTCTTTCAGCTTGACCAACAATCAGGCGGGACCCCTGACGATCTCCAGCATTTCTGTTCCCTCAGGCTCAGATTTCATCCAGGGTGCTAGCACCTGCCCGCTTTCGCCGTCCACATTGGCTGCTGCAGCCTCCTGCACAGTGTCGATCCAGTTTCGCCCCCTGGCATCCGGCACCAGAACGAATGCAGTTACGATACTCGATGACGCTCCTAGTTTGTCGCAGTCCGTGCCATTGTCAGGACTGGGCACCGTCGGTCCGATCTTATTTTCACCCACGTCGTTGCCCTTTACAAACGTTGCGGTCGGCGCTACCAGCGCTCCCCAGTCCGCAACGTTGACCAACACGCTTTCGAATGCGATCACGCTGACCAGCATAAAAGTTGGCGCGCGATTCGCCCAGACCAACGATTGCCCGGTGAGTCCAAGCACGCTTGCACCCGGAGGCACCTGCACTTTCTCTGTAACATACAGCCCAATTGCGGCAGGGAGTTCTAGTACCGGTGTTTGGGTGGCTTTCGACACCGGGACTACCACCAGCCTGCTGCAGCTATATCTGTGGGGCTCGACACAAGTGAATTATGTGACACTCACTCCTGCCAGCGCCAACTTCGGGAGTGTGCTGGTAGGTGCTTCGAGTGCGTCACAGAGCCTGACATTGACGAACAACTATACCCAGGCGGTGACACTCTCCTCGATTGCCACCAGCCTGACGGATTATGCGGTTTCGTCGAATTGCCCAGTGAGTCCAAGCACGCTTGCGTCCAACGCGACATGTGCGATTACGCTTACATTCACACCAACTGCAACTGGCACCAGGTCAGACACGTTAACAGTCTCCCATAATGCTCCGGGCTCCGCAGCGACGGCTGCGCTGACTGGTACGGGGACCGCGACAGTGAGTGGAGTTTCTTTCTCGCCGACGTCTCTCGCGTGGGGCAATGTACAAATAGGGCAGGCGGCGTCTGCGAAGACCGTCACTTTGACGAACGATACATCCGCCGCTTTGACGATCGCTTCGATTGGCGTTGGTTCTGACTACGCAGTGACCTCGACCACGTGCCCGCTATCGCCCTCCACTGTCGCTGTTGGGGCGTCCTGTACGATTTCCGTAGCCTTCCACCCGCTGGCGCAGGGGATTCGCTCGGACATGATCACGGTGACGGACAACGATGCGAGCAGTCCTCAACAGGTCGCACTCAGCGGTACGGGCGTCATCGGGCCTGTACTGTTCTCGCCAACATCGCTCACATTCCCGAGCACCGCGGTCGGGAGCACGAGTCCTAATCAGACGGCAATCTTGACCAATCAACAGGCCACGTCGCTGACTATCAGTGGTATTACCACGACGGGGAATTTCTCCCAGACAAACGACTGCCCCGCTACTTTACCGGGAAATGGTACCTGCACAGTAACTGTCAACTTCGCTCCACCGTCGTCTGGCACAAAGACCGGCGGGGTGAACGTAAACTATGGCTCCGGCACGCAGAGCCTGTTTCTGTCCGGTACGGCGACGGGTGGGACAACTGGCTCAGTGACGGTATCGCCAAAGAGCTACGCATTCCCCAATCAGGCCGTTGGAACTACCAGTGCTCCGGTGACTATCACGCTCACCAATGGGCAAACTACAGGGATGGCAATCTCGAGCATCCAGATTAATGCGCCCTTTTCCCAGACGAATAATTGTGGCACATCGCTGGCGGCGGGAGGCAGTTGTGCTATTACCGTTACTTATGCGCCGACGGCGACAGGATTTACCAACACGAATCTGGTAATTACTGATGACGCGGCGGGTTCGCCGCAGAGTGCCGCGATATCGGGGAATGCGGTGTTGGCAGTCTCTACAGTTCCGGTCGTAGGAGGTCTGTACTTCTATAACCAGATCGTCCTGACGCCGAGCACTCCACTGCCCGTCAAGTTTACAAACAACCAGTCCGTCCCGCTTACGATCAGCTCGCTCGGATCAACGGGAGATTATCCGTTCACCACGGACTGCGTCGGCAGCAATGGCAGCGGCACGCTGGCAGCAAATGCCAGCTGCACAGTTTCGATTTCCTTTAATCCCCAAGCTCTCGGAACCCGGGCCGCGGCGCTCACCGTCACTGAGAGCGCTATGGGAAGTCCCCTCAGCATTCCCTTAACCGGAACAGGCATCTCGGGCGATCCTGGCCTTACTGTCATCGTGGGACCGAACGCCCCGTGTTCGCTCGCATCGCAGACGACGCAATTCAATGCGATCGTCACCGGGACCGCGAACACGGCAGTGATGTGGTACGTGGATAACATTCTCAACGGCAGTAGTACCGCGGGAACAATTACACCCGATGGCCTTTATACGGCGCCGGGTACATATGGAACGCACATTGTGCGGGCGGTCAGCCAAGCCCCAACCAAGGTCGCTGGCTCAACAGTGATTAATGTTTCCAGTAGCCCGAACTTCGCGATTTACCCTTACACCGCATCGATTCCTCCATCTGGCCAGCAAACATTCCAGCCCCAGATTTGCTTTGTACCAGACTCCGGGGCAGTGACGTGGACGGTGGATTACATAGCGGGAGGCAACTCCACCGTGGGGACCGTGACAAACAGCGGCGTCTACACTGCGCCGGCGGTTGCTGGTAAACATACGGTGCGAGTTACAGACACCGCAGTCAATAAAACCAGCGGTGCGGTGGTAACTGTATTCTCAAACATCTCTGCGGACTTTGGCTCTCGTGCGATTACAACCTACCCCATTCCGGCGGACATGCTGGGCGCGGGTCGGGGCGAGGCCATGCAGTCCGTTGCCGATAGGACGTTGATCACGCAGGCAGGCGTGACCGTATCTCGCTTATACGCGCAGGTCCCATTGGTGTATGCGACGCAGACGCCGAACTGGACACGGATCGACCCGCTGATTGCGTCCATCCAGGCCGCTGGGCAAAAGGTCCTTCTGCAGATTTCGCTGACGCCTCCATGGCTGCAGCCAAGTCCGAATCCGTGCGGAGCAGGCAATAATATTGTTGCTCCGGCAGACGTGACCAAGTGGGGACAGATGGCGGCTTCTTACGTTACGCATCTGAATGCCGCGTTTCCGGGTTTCGTTCAGGATTACGAGATATGGAACGAGCCAAATGCAGCGGGCCTTTGCGCCAACGATCACCTGAAATCCTATATGGCTATTTACGCGGCCGCCGCCCCTTTGATGAAGGCGGCAGCGAACGGAGCAACTATCCATATCGGTGGACCGGTGCTTTCGGGTTATACGAGTCTGTGGTTAAACGCCATTCTCAACGATCCAACTACTGCACCTTATGTCGATTTCGTCAGCTACCACCAATATCTATTTGGCACTAGCGGGGTGCATGTCCAATGGGATAGCTACAACGGCAATATCTCCTTGTACCAACAAACTCAAGATCCGAGCAATGGAGCAGTGGGCGTATACAACAAGGTTTACCAGCAGATCAAGCTAGGCAAGCAACCACTGGGAGCGGCCACACCTATTTACGTAACTGAATTCAACACCAATTGGGCGTTCCTTAAGGACTGCTGCAGGAACGATCCCACGTACGCGCCGATTTGGAATGCGCTATACGTCAGCGACATGCTGAATTCGGTGTACAACGGATTGCCGGCAGTACCGAGCAAGTTGATCTACTTCGCGAGTTCGGCGTATCCATGGTTCTGCATCGTTGGTGTTCCAGATCAGAATTCGGATTGCCTCTACTCAGCGCAAGCCACACCTCAGCCTTATCCGCAGTACTATGCGTTTCAGTTGATCGCTTCAAACAATTACCTGGGACTTATGAGTGGCGGCTACATGGCCAAGTCGGTTACTCCGCTGTCCGGCGGCGGCGGATTGGCAGCGACGGCCTTCTATACCGCAACGCAGGATTCAATCGTGATTACAAATCCGACGGCTACCGCTTACTCGCAAATTCCTGTGAGCCTGCAGAACGTGGGATTCGCGACGCCCCAGGCAACGCTTTACCAAATCGTGAATGGGGCAATGATCAATTCTTCTTCACTGTCTCTAACGCAACAAGGATCGGGCTATACAGCGACGATCGATGTGCCGGCTTACTCGGTACAGGGTATCTCAGTGAAGTCACAATAAGGGCAAGTACCTGAGAAAGCTGCCGGAGTGTATTCGGGGATCGAGACGATCTCTGAAACTAACTCCGGCAGCTTTTTTGTGCGTTGATGACGAGTCGTTTCGTATCGCGACCCCTGACCTCGACCTATCAGGTGGCCTTTTGAGCTTCCTTGATGAGACGCAAGGCTGCGCCGGCTCCCCTGCAGCCTAGAAGCTTGTACTGCTTGCCTTCGAGGTTGCGATAGTTCTCGAAAAAGTCCTGCAGTCTTCTGGCTCTGACTCAGCCTTGCCCGTCAAACAGGCTTTAATCCACGGGGCTGAGGTTATACATGACTGAGGCGTGGGGTTTGAGGGCTATGCTGAGGGATTTGGCGGCTCCCATGTCTTTGTGCTGCCAGAGATCACGCACTTTATAGCTGGACTGTTTTAGCTCGAGATCCTTCCATGGGTAGGCCACAGTCTGCGCGGTGTCTCCAGTGTTGAAGACCGCGAGATAGTGTCCTTTGCCTGTTTGCGGCTGAGCTGACCAGATCACAGTGTGGGGTGTATTGACCACCGGATGATTCTTGGTGGAGTGCTGGTCGATAGCAAGGATCTCGCGGTTGGTTAGCAGGGGAGTCAACGAAGCATTGCTCTCGGCAAAATTGGATCCTATAAAGAGGGGCGAGCGAAAAATTGCCCACAGATTGAGCAAGGTGTGTTGCTCGTCCGGGGTTAGATTGGTGTCGCGCGCGGGACCCCATCCCGCAACCGGGCCGAGGTGACCCACGGGTAGCATGTCGGCGTCCGGCCAGCGCCCAGGCTGGGCGTGGCCTGCCCAGGCCGTAGTGAGGGCGAACTGATCTCCCACTCCTTGCGGAGCCCACTCCTTGCCCTCAGCGTGTTTCCATGTGTCCCAGACGTCGTTGGAGATGCGCCACATCTGCGCGTATTTCACCAGTTCGCCCTGCTTGTCGACCGGCGTGGGTCCGGGCGACAGGCTGAAGACTATGGGGCGGCCGGTCCTCTGAAGAGCAAGGCTCATCATGCGAATCTCGTCGTCTTTATAAGGAGAGGAGATGCAATCGACCTTAATAAAGTCCAGGCCCCATCCGGCGTAGAGGCGAGCAAGCGAATCATAGTAGGCCTGGCCGGCGGCATTGGCCTTGATGCCATAGTTGTCCGGGTTCCACGCGCAGGTATCGCTCTTATCGGCAGCATCGGCGGCATGGAAGGAAGAACCCGCGATGGGCAGATTTTTATCTACGGCTTCGCGAGGAATTCCACGAATGATATGAATGCCGAATTTGAGACCGCGTGCGTGGATGGAGTCAGCGAGCGGCTTGAATCCAGCGCCGTTTGCGGAGGAAGGGAAGCGGCTTGCGGAAGGCATGTATCTGCCGTCTTTACTGACGGTGTATTCCCAGGCAGGCTTGCCTTTATTATCGGGATGGTTGAGATACCACCCTTCGTCGATGACGACGTACTGCCAGCCATAGGCCTTGAGATTTTTGTTAAGCCAGTCGACATTCGTTTTGAATTGCGCCTCTGTAATGGTGAGGCCGTAGGAATCCCAGCTATTCCAACCCATGGGAGGGGTAGCGGCGAGGATCTGGCTTTTTGCCGACGCATGCTGGGCGCATAGCGGGAGCAGTGCGGTGCTGAAGAGAAGGGAGAGAACGAGTGCTATACGTCGCATGGTCAAGAGCCTCTCGAAGAGCAGTCCGGATTCTGTGTCGCGGAAATCGTGGTTGCGTAGCGACCATTCATCTTAGTGGGTTATGAGCTTCTGCTCTCAACCAAAGGAAAAGGTTTTCTCAAGGCTCTGACGAGTGGATCACCGGAGTAACCCGTGTCTCGTAATCGAGACTTGGGGCACCACTGCGCCACAAGCCGCGACCTGGGCCACACGGGTTGATACTTCGCTTCCGCCTAATCGAGGAGGTGGAGGAGCTTTTCCAGTCGCTGCTTAATCTCGGCTACGTCCGAGTGCAGGCGGAGAACTTGTTCTTCGAGAGTGGTGATGCGGTCGCTATGGCCTGTGCTTGGGCTCCTCGCCGGAGACGGTCGATCCTCGATTGCTTCCACTTCTCCAGAAAACAGGTGCGTGTAGCGAGCCTCCTTGGTGCCGGCCTGGCGGGGCAGTACTTTTGCGAGCGGTGGGTCGCGCTCGATCAGGCGCTGCAGGCTTGCGTGGACATCGCTGAGCTCTTCAAAGTGAAAGAGGCGCTCGGTTCTGCCGCGAATCTCGCCCACGGTCTGGGCTCCACGCAGCAGCATGACGCAGATGGCGGCAATTTCACCGCGGCTGAAGTTGAAGGCTTCCTGCAGCCAATGCTCATATTTGCCTACGCGGCCGTCTGAGCCGCGGGCGCGTCCAGCCAGACGTTTCTCCTCCAGGCCATGCAAAGCCTGGCGAATTTCATCCTCATCGAGATCCATGACCGGCTCGCGGTTTGAACGCTGATTGCAGGCATTCATCAGAGCGTTCAGCGAGAGGGGATAGTAGTCGGGTGTGGTGATCTCTTTTTCGACCAGGGCGCCGAGGACTCGCGCTTCCACTATAGTGAGCAGGGGATTCATGGGTGCAGGCCTCGTGGGACGGTTTGGTTTTCTTCCTTATTATTGTACGGAGAGTGCATGCGCGTGTCTCGAGACCGTTGGGATGCGCTGCCGCCTTCTGGCAGACGTGGCTCGAACGTTTAAGATTCGTGGGGCTGGAAGGCGTGGGTCTGGCCGAAACTGTACCGATCGATGAAGGAGAAGGAATGTTGCATCGCTTATTAACTGGCATTGTTTTTGCTTTGGCCGTGGTGGGGTGCGGGCCGGCGGCGGCTAATTCTCCATCGACTCCCCACACGTTTGCCGTCGATCACGGTCAATTTGTTCTGGATGGCAAACCCTTCCAGGTTATCTCCGGCGAGATGCACTACCAGCGAGTTCCGCGAGCCTACTGGCGCGACCGCCTGCGTATGGCCCGGGCGATGGGTTTGAACTCCATCACGACGTATGTTTTCTGGAACCTGCATGAGCCGAAGCCGGGGGTCTATGACTTTACCGGCGACAATGACGTGGCCGAATTTCTGCGCGAGGCTCAGCAGGAAGGACTCTATGTGGTGCTTCGGCCAGGGCCGTATGTTTGCGCGGAATGGGAGTTCGGGGGATACCCGGCGTGGCTGCTGAAGGATCGCAGCATGGTGATCCGCAGTCGGGATGCCAAGTTTATGGAGGCTGCACGTTCGTGGCTTGCGCGACTAGGGAAAGAAGTAGCTGGATTTCAGATTGCCAACGGCGGCCCCGTCCTCACCGTGCAGGTCGAGAATGAGTACGGCACTTTTGGTAACGATCACGAGTACATGAAAGAAGTTCGCCAGGCATTGGTAGATGCTGGCTTTAGCAAGACGCTGTTCTATACCGCCGATGGTGTGGAGCAGGTCCCGAACGGGAGCCTGCCGGGAGTGCCGATCGGCATCAACTTCGGCAGCGGTAATGCGCGGAAATCTTTCGCGGACTATAAGAAGAATCATCCGGAGGGACCGTACTTCAATAGCGAATACTGGGCCGGATGGTTTGATCATTGGGGTGGGAAGCACGCCATTACGGATGCGAAAGTGCAGGCGGATGAACTGAAGTGGATGCTCGGGCAAGGCTACTCGGTGAGCATGTACATGTTCCACGGCGGGACGAGTTTTGGATGGATGAACGGAGCAAACACCGATGGCCAAAACTATGAACCGGATGTGACAAGTTATGACTACGACGCTCCATTGGACGAGAGTGGCCGGCCGACGGCGAAGTTTTCTCTTTTCCGCGACACGATTGCGGCAGTAACCGGCGTTACTCCTCCGGCAATGCCGCCAGTGGCTGCAGCGATCCAGATACCCAAGTTCAGCCTGAACGACTCGGCCTCGTTGTGGAAGACGCTGCCGACTCCGGTGCGCTCGGAGCAGGTCAAATCGATGGAAGATCTGGATCAGAGCTATGGATACATTCTGTATCGCACGCAATTAAAAAAAGAGGCAACGGGCAGCCTGGTGATCGACGATCTGCATGACTATGCGCAGATCTATCTGGATGGCAGGCTCGCCGGTACGCTCGATCGCCGATTGGGTCAAAAGCAGGTTTCGCTGCAATTGTCCACGGATTCGGCTCAACTGGACATCCTGGTGGAGAATACGGGCCGGATTAACTTTGCCACCATGGCTTCAACCGAAGTGTTGCGCGGCGAACGGCAGGGAATTACGAAGCAGGTTACGCTGGCGGGCAAGGCACTTACGGGTTGGCAGATCTATTCGCTGCCGATGCTGAATCCGGCCTCTTTGGTCTACTCTGCCGTACCCTGTTCGGGTGCATGCTTTTATCGCGGCAACTTCGAGTTGGGCGAAGCAGGGGATACATTCCTGGACACTAGCGGCTTCACCAAGGGCGAGGTCTGGCTGAATGGCCGGGCATTGGGCCGGGTGTGGAACATCGGTCCGCAGAAGACGCTGTATGTGCCGGCATCGTGGCTCAAGAAGGGCAGCAACGAGGTAGTTGTCTTCGACCTGAAGGGCGGGAATGGACGCACGCTCGAGGGGCGGGATAAGCCAGTGCTCGATGCGGTCTCAACCCACCGATAGCATGGGAAGAGAGGGCGACTCTTAAGATCTGCCCGAGTCCGGCTGCTAGTCCGGATGTACCGTAAGTGAAATTGCCCAGTCCCTTGAGCGGTCTGGTCAGTCTCCGGTAACATCAAATGATTGAGGGCAGCGAAGCAGGGGTAAATGGCGCACGAAGGATCACAGTCAGCGACGGCGGCAGTCGATCTTAAGAGCTATCGTCATCCCCGTCCATTCGGGTATTTTGTCAAGCGGGGACTGTGGGCTTGCTTCCAGCTTCCTTTCTGGTCTGCGACGCCCCGCGGTTTGACGGGTCTGCGTATAGCGCTGCTGCGGCTCTTCGGGGCAAGCATTGGCGAAGGATGCCGTGTCAACTGTGGCGTGAGGGTGTGGGAGCCCTGGAACCTCGTTATGGGGAACTACGCAGTGCTGGGAGATTCGGTCGAGGTATACAACCTTGCCCGGATAGACATAGGCTCAAACTCTGTCATATCGCAGAAGACTTATCTCTGCTCGGCTACGCATGACTACACTGACACCAGCTTTCCCCTCTACTCCAAGCCGATCTTTATTGGGTCGAGCGTGTGGATAGCTTCTGGCGCATTTGTGGGTCCCGGCGTGACGCTGGGCGATGGCGCGGTGATTGGTGCCTGCTCCGTGGTCACCGGGGACATGCCGCCATGGACAGTGTCTGCAGGAAATCCGTGCCGCCCCATCAAGCCTAGGGAGTTGAAGGCGAAAGTGAAGCCGCAGGAGTATTAAATTCGCTTTGCCCCTTTAGAGCCCCGGCGCCGATCAAGTATTACCGCTCCCCCATCCGTGCAATTGCGCCCAAATTGAGTGGCTGGCTTAAAATAGGGGAAAGATCGAATAGTTTTTATCCTTCGAAGCAGCCCTTGTTGGCAGTCGCGTCGTGGTTTTACATGCAAACATCAAGAATAGGAGCGGTGAAGCTTGAAGAAAGCCCTGATTACGGGAATTACGGGACAGGATGGTGCTTACCTCGCGGAGTTTTTGCTGGGAAAAGGGTATGAAGTCCACGGCATCAAGCGCCGGACTTCACTTCTAAACACAAACCGCATCGATCATCTTTATACGGATCCGCACGAGGAGTCGAAGAGGCTCTTCCTGCACTATGGCGATCTGACCGACTCCTCGAGCCTGATCCACACAGTGGAAAAGGTGCAGCCGGACGAGATCTATAACCTCGCTGCACAGAGCCACGTGCAAGTGTCCTTTGAGGAGCCCGAGTATACGGCGAACTCGGATGCGCTGGGTACTCTGCGGCTACTGGAAGCGATGCGTATTTTGAAGCTGGGAGACAAGACCCGCTTTTATCAGGCTTCTACCTCGGAGATGTACGGCCTGGTGCAGGAGACGCCGCAGAAGGAGACAACGCCCTTCTATCCGCGCTCGCCCTACGGGGTGGCGAAGCTCTACGCCTACTGGATTACGGTGAACTATCGGGAGTCCTACGGCATGTATGCCTGCAACGGGATTCTATTCAATCACGAGTCGCCGATGCGGGGCGAGACCTTTGTCACGCGCAAGATTACCCGCGCGATGGCGCGCATCAAGCTGGGCCAGCAAAAGCGGCTTTACCTCGGAAATCTCGATTCCCTGCGCGACTGGGGCCATGCTCGCGACTACGTGGAAGCGCAGTGGATGATGTTGCAGCAGAAGGAAGCACGCGATTACGTCATTGCCACGGGAGTGCAATACAGCGTCCGCCAGTTTGTCACGCTGGCTGGCGAGTTCCTGGGCATTCCCCTGCAATGGCAAGGTTCGGGCGTTGACGAAACGGGCACGGACCACGAAGGAAATGTGCTGGTGGCGGTCGACCCGCGGTACTTCCGGCCAGCCGAAGTGGCAACCTTGCTTGGGGACGCCTCCAAGGCGCGCAAAGAAATGGGATGGACGCCGAAGATCGACTTCCGTTCCCTGGTCGAGGAAATGGTGTCCGAAGACCTCAAATCAGCCCAGCGCGACGCGCTAGTTCGCAAGCATGGCTTCGCGTCATTCGATCAGCACGAGTCTTAGCGGAGGAGTAGGGAATTGGAAAAGACTAGCCGAATCTACGTTGCAGGACACCGAGGCCTGGTCGGCTCCGCTATTTGTAGGGGCCTTGCGCGGCAGGGCTATAACGACCTGGTGTTGCGCACGCATTCCGAACTAGACCTTACGGAGGCTGGTGCGGTCAGGGCGTTCTTTGAGAGCGAACGACCGGAGTATGTCTTTCTCGCGGCTGCCAAGGTAGGCGGCATACTGGCCAACGATACCTATCCGGCGGACTTCATTCGAGAGAATCTATCGATCCAGACCAACGTGATCGACGCCAGTTACCGCTGCAGTGTCAAGCGGCTGCTCTTTCTCGGGTCCAGCTGTATCTATCCCAAGCTTTGCCCCCAACCCATGAGGGAAGAACACCTGATGACGGGGCCGCTAGAGCCTACCAACCGGCCTTATGCACTGGCTAAGATAGCGGGAATTGAAATGTGCTGGGCGTACAACCGCCAGTACGGCACGAAATATCTCGCAGCGATGCCCACCAACCTCTACGGACCGGGCGACAACTTCGATTTGAAGAACTCGCACGTTTTGCCTGCGCTCATGCGCAAAGTGGTGGAGGCCAGGGCACGCGGCGAAAAGACCATCACTGTCTGGGGGACGGGGACACCGCGACGTGAGTTGCTGTATAGCGAAGACTTGGGGGAGGCATGCATCTTCCTCTTGAACCTGGCGGACGATGTATACGGAAAATTGCTGAATGAAGATGAGGCACCGCTGGTCAACATTGGCACCGGAGAGGACTTGACCATTCGCGAACTCGCGGAGCTTGTCTGCCGGGTTCTCGAATATCGCGGTACGCTCGACTTCGATACGTCTCGCCCTGACGGCACCGCGCGCAAGCTGATGGATGGAAGCCGCA
This sequence comes from Acidobacteriaceae bacterium, assembly GCA_025355385.1. GTDB lineage: Bacteria > Acidobacteriota > Terriglobia > Terriglobales > Acidobacteriaceae > JANXZS01. The sequence continues at coordinate 18,977 of JANXZS010000224.1, forward strand.
TCCACGGGCTCGGCTGGCATGCCACGACGAGCCTGGAAGAGGGAATCCGGCTCACCTACGAATCGGCAAAACAGCTACTTGCGACTGCTTAGAGCAGAAGCTGGGTTACTGTACGGTGAGTCACGGATCTCTGCAGGCATATTCATCAAGAAAATGCCTACACCGCTGACGTTGGATACATCACACTGTCTCTGCTTGTGCTCTAGAACGTGCAGCCAGCCCTTCGAGCGTCTTCATAAGCGTCGTAGAGACGGAGTGGATATCAAAGTACGTCTGGAAGCAAGGAATGCATCGTTCCCGCATGCTCTCCCGCTCCACTTCTGTCATGCTGCTCCATCGTAGCAATGCATTCTCAACACCGGCGCGCGTATCGCTGGTTACTAAACCGGCCTCACTGGATTGGACTTCGCGCCATATATTGACCTGATCGGAGAGGATTACCGGCAAGCCGCATGCCAGGGCTTCTGCGACCACAACTCCGAAATTTTCCTGATGTGAGGGCAAGGTCAACACCTCAGAAGCTGCCAACGCGCCCCACTTCAATTCTCCCTGCAGCATTCCAGTCCAGGTCACGCGATTCTGAATATCTAGCTGGCTGGCAATGCGCTCGAGCGCCGGTCCCCATCCGTCCAGATCCGGCCCCGCCATAACGAGCTGCCAGGCCGGGTCGTTCGCCAGCGTCGAGGCAAAGGCTTCGATCAAAATGTCGCAGGCCTTTTTAGGGTGGAGCCGGCCCATGAAAATCAGGAGGCGCTTTCCGCGAAGTACCGGAAAACAGCTCAGAAAGGCTCCGCGCGCATCCTCGAGGGTGAGTGGATACTGTTTGGTCCCTAGTCCCACAACCAACTCGTGCGCCTTGTAGAGGAAAAACGACTGGCGGGCTAACACTTTCTCTTCTTCGCAGGTAAACATTACTGCCTTGGCATCGCGCAGCAGGCGGTACTCGCTCCAAGGCCAGAACAGCCACTTTTTCAGGTGCTTGAATGGAAAGCGCCGCTTGAAATATGGGTCCAACATACCGTGGGTAAAAACAGTGTAGGGAGTCGCCTGATTGTGGAGAGCGCGCCACGAAGCGAACGCGTGATATTGCCACAGACCATGCACGAGAACCACGTCGTATTCGTGGTGGTGATCCCTAAGCCAAGGATAAAGTGCGCTGGAATAGGCATATTTTGAAAAAGAAGGTCCCAGCGTGTGTACCTGGACGGGAAAGGCAAGCGCGTCAGGGAAGCCCGGCGCATCCAGGGATGCGACCTCGACTTCGTGGCCGGCTTTGGTCCACTCTTCTGAGAGCATTCGGACGCACTCAAGGACGCCGCCCAGGCCTACAGCCACCGAGCTGATAATCTGCAGCACGCGCATGGCGAATCCGGGTGTCCTTACCGCTGGAGACGGTACGCAGTAGTGGTTAAAGCGAAGTTCAAAGCAAGCCCACTAATCGTCTTTATCCCAGCCTTCAAGGCGCTGGACGGAACGTAGAGAATGTCGTCGCTATTCAGAGTAAAGTCGGGGGACTTGCCGCGAAGTATGCTTTCGAGGTCTATGGTCCTCACAGTCCGCGTTCCCTGCTCGGTCCTGAGTAACACAGTCTTGTTGGCCGACGAGGACGGTCTTAGCCCGCCAGCGATTGTTATTGCCTCGGTCAGCGTGGTATGCCGCGAGCCACAGAGTGGAAAGGCTCCCGGCTTCGCCAAATTTCCGCCAAGATACACGACTCCGCACTTGCCGACCAGGACGGTTTGTCCAGCCTCAAGGTAGACGCGGACCGCGGGATTTTCCTGGAACGTTGGGTCCCACACCACCCGCTGGATCTGGTCGACTCCCGGGCCGGTAACCTCGATTACGTGCGCCGCGTTGTCCGTCGGTCCTCCCGCGCGGGTCAATACATCGATCAAACGATGCTTGCCGCTCACAGGATAAATCCCGGGAGTCCGTACTTCACCCGCCACCGTGACTCCATTCCCTGACTGTTGTACGGTCACCAGAATATTAGGGTGCTGCAGAAAATCGCGGTTCTTGAACTCGCTGCTCAGTGCCGCCGCAGCCTCAGTCGACGTCAGTCCGGCAATGTGAAACACCCCTAATAGAGGAACGGGAATGTCGCCGGATTGCGCGACCTGCGCCCTCACCGAGAGTTCCGGGGCATCGAATACCTGCACCTCCACCGTATCGCCTGGCAGAATAGGTCCGTCCCCCAATCCGGCTGGCCCGGTAAACGAGCCGAGGGGCGCCACCGCGGTAGGATTCTGCACTGGAGCCGAGGTGGTTTGCGGTGCGGATGCGGCCGAACCACCAGCCATCTGCGCCATGCACGCGAGTGGGTTAAAGATCGACGCCATCATCGCTATCGCCAGTCCGCAGCACAGAAATACAGGTCTCTGACGAGTTCTGAGCTTGTAATTATCCGGGGAGGTAATTTTCCGCTCCGATGGAACGCTGGTGGCAGGCAATGAAGAAAGGTAAGATTGCCCGGCGCAAGCGTAGCGTTTCACAAACAACATAATAGTGAGAATAACACTTCAGTGCCGGCCGAAGCTGAACGGTACTACTACGTGAAGCCAATACGCTGGAGTGCTGAGAGGATGGCCGCTATGGTGATAGAGCAGGGATGGCGATAAGCACTCCCAGGCATCCGTTTGGGGCGAGAGAAAAGATTTTGGAGGCTAGTCAAATAAGAAGCGCGACTTTTCCTATTCGGAAAAGCCGCGCTTCTGGATTTCGTCAAATACCTGACTTCAAGGTTGTGCTCTAGGTCATTGGGTCTAGTGGAAGCGGTAGTAGAAACCCGTGCTGACCTGATACGGCGTATACGTGATGGGACCGTTGATGATTGCTGGTTTGCCCGGACGGAAAACATTACCCTTTCCAACATTCCAGTCTTGATATTGAAAGTCGATGACGCGGAATCCGTAGTTGCGTTTGAGTCGGTAGTCCAAGCCGCCGCCAAACTCGTACGCCGTTCCGCTCCTGCTACTAACGCCGGATACCTTCTCTTCAGTTCCTTTGCTATAAGAAATTGTCGCGTATCCAATATGAAAATCGACATAGGGGCGGAAGCGCCGGCCGCGTAAGTGCCATTCCGGACCAACAAGATAGGTGTTTTCACCAACAAGGCCACCCGGCACAAAACTGAGCCGTGCGGCAATAGCGGGCTGCCCCGGACCCAGTTTGCCGAAGCGATAATCTGCGCCGAACGCGGCCCCATAGGTGAAGGGCTGGCCGTAGTCTGGTTGATTGAAAGTGAACATTCCAAGAGCGTTCGCCTGATTACCGCCACCGCGTGCCGCGGCTGTGACCTGCCCGATTGCTTGGATCGTCCCCATAGTGAGGAGAAGCAGGAACACGGACATCGTCATTTTAGAAACAAATCGCATGATTAGTCGCCCATCATCAAGGTTGGATTTTGCGGTTCGCTAACGTGCTGTCCTAATTTGGAACATTTTCAAAGCACGAATGTCCTCAACTCTACCTCATGAAATGCCCCTACCATGGAACCATTGCCCCGATAGTAACCTAGCGCCGTAGAGGAAGTTGTAAGAGATCCCTCGGCCTGGCCAATTTCCCGCGGGGGGTATCTAATCTGCAGATGTCGCACGTCTAGGTTAAATTTAGGCTTTCTAGGGAGCCCCGGAAGGCACTGGTACCAGGTTTGGTGCCAGTG
>JANXZS010000255.1 GCA_025355385.1 Acidobacteriaceae bacterium
CGGATATGGTCAGCGAAGTCAAAGTGCTGTCCGCTAACTACGATCCGCAGTATGGTTCCACTACCTCTGGCCAGCTGATTGTTGTCAGCAAGGGCGGCGGCGAGCAATTCCATGGCGCTGCTTTCGAATTCCTGCGTAACGACTATCTGAATGCCACCCCCTACGGCACGCCCTATCATCAAAAGAGCAGCCCCGACAAAGAAAACAACTACGGAGCCAACCTCGGCGGCCCCGTACTGCTTCCGTATCTTCACGGCCCAAACTCCAAGATGAAGAGCTACTTCTACTTCAATTGGGAGGCTCTCAGGGTTCACGGTGCTTCCAATCCGCCGACGCTTTCTATCCCTTCCATCAAAGCGCGCAACGGTGACTTCAGCAACTTCACCGATCCCCAAACAGGCAAGCTGATCCCCATCTATAACCCGAAGACGGGACAGCCTTTCGCCAACAACATGATCGATCCCTCGCTGCAGGATCCGATTGCCAAGGCATGGTTGGCTGAACTGCCTACTCCTACCAATGGCAACGAGACCAATAACTACCTGGTTCCGCGCGCCGGTCAGGGTTCGCTCGTCAGCACCGAGAATGTGTACATGTTCCGCGTTGACTTAGGCCTCGGCAACAGCGATCACTTGTACTACACCTACTGGCGCCAGTACTCTGCACCAAACCTTGCCAGCGATCTGCCCAAGTCGATCTCCAACGCAGGCCCCGCTAACCCCGAAAACGCCCCTATCGAGCGCTTGAACTGGGAGCATATGTTCTCGCCGGTAATGACTAACCACTTCACCATCGGCTATCTCAACCGTAACGAAGGCTACTACTCGCTCAATCTGGGCGCCACGTTGCCCAAGGTTAGCGGAGTAGCTAATAGCAGCTTCCTGCCGCAATTCAATGTTGGGGGCTACGTACAGCTGGGAAGTACCAACGGACCCAGCCAGATCACCACCCGTCCCACCTACGCCGTTAACGACGTTATTTCACGTGTTATTGGCACACACACCCTCAAGGCCGGTGTCGAGTGGCGCAATGCCGGTGGCAATATCCATAGTGCTGGCGGGCAGGGCGGAAACTTTAACTTCAACGGCGACACCACCGGGCTTGCTGGTACAAATTCAGGCAACTCCATCGCCAGCTTTTACCTGGGCGCAGTCAGCAGTGCAAACGTCCAGTTCCTCAATGTTCCCAACCGCTATCCCCGCCAGATCGGGTGGGCGGTTCACGCTGGCGATAGCTGGCGCCTCAACCCCAAGCTGACCCTGAGCTATGGCCTGCGCTGGGATACCATCAGCCCGTCGTTTGAGAAAGGTGACCACCTTTCATTCTTTGATCCCAATGGACCCAACGACGGAGCCATCGGACCAAACGGAGCGCTGAAGGGCAGACTTGCCTTTGCCGGGAAAAAGTACGGAAGCGCCAGTTACGGGAAACAGTATCCTGAAAAACAACAGTACAACTGGGCACCACGCGTCGGCGTTGCCTACTCGGTAGACAGCAAAACCGTCCTCCGCGCAGGCTACGGCATCTACGTGGGCCAGGCATTCTATCCGGGCTGGGGCGGAGGCATGAGCCTCGATGGCTTCAACCTCAACGACAATATCAGCGCCGTTAGTAACGGCCAGGGCACCGTCTCTACCCCTGCCATGTACCTCTCGGGCGGCTTCCCCACTCCGGCTCAAACGTCGAATCTTACATCGGGCTTCGACAACGGCCAATCGCCGCTCTATCGCCCAATCGATGGAAACAAGCGTCCCTACTCCTCACAGTGGAATATGACGGTCGAGCGCGAACTGCCGCAAAACTTCTTCGTCAGCGCCTCGTATGTAGGAACCAAGGGCACTCACCTGCCATCACAAAACAACCCAATCAACGTTCTGAATCCCTTCGATCCCAGCATCACGGCATACACGTCGGCGGACGGCCTATCCTCGAGATTGACGGATCAGTTCGGTCCTAATGACACCATGCTGGATGGCGTTCCTGTTCCCTACGCCGGCTGGGCTCAGCAGGTAAGCAACTGCGGAGCCACCGTGGCCCAGGCGCTGCTTCCCTTCCCCCAGTATTGCGGAAGGCTGACAGGCCTGAACGAAGGACATGGCAACTCCATCTACGAATCGTTCCAGGGTAGAGTAGAGCGGCACATGCGCAATGGCCTGTACGCCCTAGGTTCTTTCACCTACTCCAGCCTGTACACCAACGCATCGGAAACCGTCCAGTCTACCAATACGGTGGGCGCGGCCGGCACGGGTGTCATCTCGCCCTTCAACCTGAAACGCCAAGCCGCTATCGCTGCGGATAATGTGCCGTTCAATACCACCGTGGCGCTGGTATACGACCTTCCGGTCGGGCTCAACAAGAGATACCTGAACAGCGGAGGATTCCTCAACACTTTCGTAGGCGGATGGCAGGTCAGCCCGATCTGGCAATACAACTACGGCATCCCCTTTTCCTTCAACTCATCCACCTGTAGCGTGGTAGCGCAATTCCGTGAGGGCTGCCTCCCCGGCATTGTTTCGGGATCGCGGGTTCTTCTGCACGGCCGTAACGGCTTCAATCCACTTAAGACGGGTGGTCAGTTCATCAACCCAACTGCCTTTGAACCGCAAGCTAACTTTACGAAGTTCGGTTACACCGGCACCGGCGCAGTCGTGACCACCATCTATGGGCCCAGCTACCAGAACCTGGATATGTCACTGACCAAAAACACGCGGATCACAGAGAAGGTCAACTTTCAGTTCCGTACCAGCTTCTTCAACACATTCAACAACCATTACTTCATCAACCAGGGGGGTAACTTCGGCGGCGTCGGATACGCATTTAACACCACCGCCGGATCTACCAACTTTGGCCAGTGGAATAAGACTGTGACGTCACCGCGTACCATTCAATTCGCCGCGCGTCTAGAGTTCTAAAACCTACAGGCGAATCTCCATACCCACCCGGCCAGCACTCCTGGCCGGGTGCTTCTTTTTAATGAAGCTTGCCTTTTGTGTGTCCCACGTCTCTAAGCCGACGCGAACCGGCTGGCCTGTCTCAGAACGAAGGTAACGAGTGCCCCACGACTCGGGACTGAGGTTGAACCGGGTGCCCCATGCCTCGCTTTTGAGACATGGGTTCCCCACAAGCTGAAGTACCTTTGGCAACTCCGAGTCTGTTCAATGCACCTGCGGATCGGTCGCCGGATGGGCCGCGGCGTGAAGCCGCACATAGGTCTCAACTTCCGCTTGTGCCAAGGCCTTCTGCCCCTGCTTGCGGTAGATGCGCGCCAGCGCATAATGCGGTTCGGCATAGGCAACATCCAACCGTGAAGCCTCCCGCAGCGCCGTCACGGCAGGGTCCAGGTGATCCCGGGCTTCGAGCACCGCGCCCAACTGATATTGCGCCTGCGCCAGTCTGGCATCCAGCCGCAAGGCCTCACGCACCTGCGCTTCGGCTTCGTCCAGACGGTTCATAAACAGAAGCGCAATGGCCATGTTCAGGTGCGGCCATGCCGAAGGATGAGCCGACTTTTCCTCCAGTTTGATGGCCTTGGTGTAGCTCTCGATCGCCAGCGGATTATGGTTCTGATAGAAGTAACAGAGTCCAAGATTGTCATACGCGCGGGCCATCCCGGGATCGATCGCCAGCGCGTGCTGGAAGTGAACAACAGCCGTATCGTAATGCTGCGCGTCGTAGTCAAGTCTGCCCAGCCAGTAGGGATAGAGCGCCTGCTTGGGATCGGACGTGGCCAGCGCCTTCAGCAACGGACGCGCCCACGCCGGATGGCCCATTTTGATGTAAGCCATCGCCAGCGAGAAACGAGCCGAAGGATCGAGGGGAGCAATTGCGTCCGACTTCTTCCACGCAATAGCCGCGTTCAAGTAGTCGTTATCCAAAAAATAGACGCGGCCGGCAAGCGAGAGCAGGCGCCCGGCACGCAGCGAGTGCGGGTCTTGATTTATTTTGTCAAGCAGCAGTTTTTCAGCCCCCGTGTAGTCGTGGGCCGCAATCGCCCGGGTCAACTGCGACGCCTCCGCCGACGGCAGGTCCAGCGCGACGATCGGAGAAGGGACCGCCTCCGCTTTGTCGATCGTCGTTGGGCCGTCAGCATGCGTCTCCTGGCTATCGGCAATGGTTTGGCTGTAAACAACCCGGCAAGGCGGCAGGGCGAGCAACAACGTCAGCGCCCACCGCAATCGCGTCCTACTGTTCTGTGGCATCTTGGAGAGTAGTGTAGTGGACAGGAGCGTTGAAGAGAAAGTGTTCCGCACCCGGCCGGCAGAAGCTGTAGAAAAGGTGCGAGTGCACCTCTGCCGCTCGTACTCCCGCCGCATAGCCACAGGGCTGGCGGCGATTCTCGTGGCATGCGTCCTCGCAACCCAGTCTCACGCAGAGCAGCACAGCCCCGCCTACCAGACAATCTTGCTTACCATTCAGCACACCATCGAGAGCGGAGATCTCGTTGGCGCGCACGCCCTCCTCGCTCAGGCCAGCAAGCGGTACCCGGCTGATGGAGGCATCGAAAACCTGCTCGGCGTGGTGGAGATTCAGCAAGGCCACACGAACGCCGCTGAGCAGGCGTTCACCCAAGCCATTCGCCATAGCCCGAGGCTCACCAGCGCCTACCTCAACCTGGGCCGCGCCTACATGCTCAAAGCCACCAACAACAAGCAGGTACAAGCGAAGGCGCTTCTCGTCTACGAACGCGCCCTCACCATCGCGCCCGCGAATGCTGAGGCCAACTACCAGGCCGCCGTGCTGCTCATGCTTGCGCAGAACTATCAGCGGTCGCTCGATCATCTTCTAAAGCTGGACCAGCCAGCCAGCAGCCTTCCCGGAGCGTTAGCCCTGTTGTGCGCGGACCATGCAGCGCTGGGGCACAAGCAAGAATCGGAGCGGGCCGCCAGCGCACTCGCCACGCATCCTGACCTGACCGAAGCCGACGCCATCGAGATTTTGCAGGCGCTCGAAACCGCGGGTCGTTCCGATCTCGCCGTGCAACTGCTCACCGCGGCAGCAGCGCGCGCGCCCCTTTCGCCCTTAGGCCAGCGCTCCCTGGGACTTGCACAAGAATCTGCCGGCAGCCTGAGCGATGCACGTAATACGCTGGAGAGCGTGTTTGCAGCCGATCCCACCTCCACCGCAGTGCTGGTGGATCTCGCTCGCGTGGCCCACTCGCAAAAGGATTATCAGGGGGCGTTGGGATACCTCGCGCACGGCCGCGACCTCACTCCCAACGACCCCCGCCTGCCCTACTATTTCGGACTCGTCTGCCTGGATCTCAAACTGCTGGCGGAGTCGCGCAAAGCCCTGGGAGAGGCCGTCAAGCTTGCTCCGGAAAATCCCGACTATAATTTCGCCATGGGTACGGTGTCGGAATTCGCGCAGGATGCCACATTGGCGCTGCCCTACTTGAATAAGTACCACGGCATGCGACCGCAAGATCCCGCGGGCATCCTGGCTATCGGCACTACCTATTTTCGCGCCAAGGACTTCGACACCGCAGCTACATGGCTCAAGCAGGCAGCTGCAAGTCCTAAGACCGCTTCCACAGCACACTACTACCTTGGACGCATCGCCCGGCAGCAGGCGCGACTGGACGATGCACTGGCTGAACTCAATCAAGCCGTGGCGCTCAAGCCCGACCAGGCCGAAGCACTGGCCGAACTGGGCCAGGTCTACGTCCAGACCCGCAACTACCCCGAAGCGGAAAAGCAGCTAAGCCGCGCGCTCGCTATTAACCCCGAGAACTACGCGGCCAATTTCAGCTTGCTGCAACTCTACGCACGCACCGGAGACAGCCGCCGTGAGCAGCAGTCCAAACGATTCGACGACATCAAGAGCCAAAATGAGACGCAGTACCAGGACGTCATGCGCATCATTGAGATTCGCCCGCAAGAAAGCTCCGCGCCTTAAGAATCACCACCGGGGTTAGGGGTGCCCCATGTCTCGTCTTTGAGACATGGGTTCACCTCTAGTGGAAAGCCACGCTTCGTCGCTCCCAAACTGTAAAATTGGAGTTCCCCGCATTGACAGTCGTCCTCCAATCACCTATAAAATCGCTTTACTAAAACAATGCTTTCTGTGGGAGCTCGAACCATGCGTCAACTCAAGCTATGGGAGAAATGTGCGGCAATCGGGCTGATTTTGGCGGGCGGAGCCTACCTCTGCGCCCAGACGACGCAGCCGGCCAATCCTGCCTATCTCAATCCGGCCCTCCCCGTCGAACAGCGCGCCGCTGATCTGGTCGGGCGTATGACTCTGGAAGAAAAAACTTCGCAGGTGGTTCATCTGGCGGCGCCCATCGAGCGCCTCAAGGTTCCAGCCTACAACTGGTGGACCGAGGCGTTGCACGGCGTCGCCGCGGGTACCGCGACAGTCTTTCCCGAGCCCATCGGTCTGGCCGCCAGCTTCGACGCGCCACTCATTCATCAGATGGCCGTCGTCATCAGCACTGAAGCGCGCGCCAAGCACAATGAGGATATTCGCAAAGAACTCTTCAATGGTGTAGGCCTCGACTTCTGGTCCCCAAACCTCAACATCTTTCGCGATCCCCGCTGGGGCCGCGGGCAGGAGACCTACGGCGAAGATCCCTACCTCACCGGCCGCATGGGCGTGGCTTACGTCACCGGAATGCAGGGCGACGATCCAAAGTATCTCCGCGTCATCTCCACTCCGAAACACTATGCCGTGCATAGCGGTCCAGAACCCTTGCGTCACGTCATCGATGTAAAAATCTCCAAGCACGACGAGGTGGATACCTACCTGCCAGCCTTCCGCGCAGCCGTCACCGAGGCCAAGGCCGGCTCCGTCATGTGCGTCTACAACAGCATCAATGGCGAGCCCGGATGCGCCAACTCCTTCCTCCTCGAAGATCAACTGCGCGACAAGTGGAAGTTCCAAGGCTACGTGGTTTCAGATTGCGACGCGGTTGCGGATATCTATCGCGGTCATCACTACAGCAAGAATCTGGAGGAAGCATCTGCGATCTCCATGAAGCGCGGCACCGACCTCGATTGCAACGACCCCGGCAACGACTCCTCGCATTACCTCAACGCGGTCAAGCAAGGTCTGCTTTCAGAAAAGGATTTGGATCGCGCCGTCACTCGCCTGATGAGTGCCCGCATCCGTCTTGGCATGTTCGATCCCCCCGAAATAGTTAAGTATGCGCAGACTCCATTCAGCGAAAACGATAGTGAAGCCCACCGCGATCTTGCCCTCAAAATCGCGCGCGAAACCATGGTGTTGCTGAAGAACGACGGCGTCCTCCCGCTGAGCAAAGGCCTCAAACGCATCGCGGTTGTTGGACCCCTTGCCGACCAGATCCAGGTACTTGAAGGCAATTACAATGGCACCCCGTCGCGTGCCACTACCGCACTTGAAGGGATTAAAAAACAGTTCCCTAGCGCTCAGATCACCTTTGCCGCCGGAACAAAATTTCTCCGCGACGCCGGAGTCCCCATCCCCGCGTCCGCCCTGACTAATAAAGATGGCCAGCCGGGACTGAATGCCGAATACTTCAGGGGCATCGAACTTAAGGGCGATCCCATCCTGGCGCAAGTCGACAAATCTGTTGACTTCACCTTCGACGGGAATCCTCCATCCCCCGAGGTCGGGACTCAGAACTTCTCCGTGCGGTGGACCGGATACCTTTCCCCAGCTACTGCGGGAGCCTATGAGGTGGGCGCCGCGGGGGACGATGGATACAGATTATGGCTCGATGGCAAGCTCCTGGTCGAAGACTGGGGCACGCATGGGGTTTCCTCCAAGACCGTTCCGGTCGAGCTCAGGGCGGGACAGAAATACGCTGTCAAGCTGGAGTACTTCCAGGGTGGCGGCGGCGCGGTTGCCCGGCTGATCTGGTCACTTCCGTCCAACCAGGACTCCCCGCTTCAGGCAGCGCTCGACGCCGCAAAACAGGCCGACGTAGTTATCGCCGTGGTGGGAATAACCTCCAGCCTTGAAGGCGAGGAGATGGATGTCAAAGTACCCGGCTTCAAAGGTGGCGACCGCACCAGCATCGATCTTCCCCAGGAAGAAGAAGAGTTGCTCAAGGCCGTCAAAGCGACCGGTAAACCGCTGGTGGTCGTACTCATGAACGGCAGCGCCCTCGCCGTGAATTGGGCAAGCCAGAACGCGAATGCCATTCTTGAAGCGTGGTACTCCGGTGAAGAGGGGGGAGCTGCAATCGCAGAGACTCTGGCCGGTGCGAACAATCCCGCAGGCCGCCTGCCCGTTACTTTCTATAAGGGCGTAGATCAGCTACCCGAGTTCACTGACTACGCTATGAAGAATCGAACCTATCGCTACTTCCGGGGCGAACCCCTCTATCCCTTTGGTTATGGGCTCAGCTACGCGAAGTTCGCATACAGCAATCTCAAGCTCTCGGCCTCCGCTCTCAAGGCAGGAGACTCACTGACCGTCGACGCCGATGTCAAAAATCTGGGCTTGCGTGCAGCAGACGAAGTTGCTCAGGTCTATCTCACCTTCCCCCCTGTGCCCGGTGCGCCCATTCGTGCACTTCGCGGATTTACCCGCGTGCAAGTACCTGCGGGTTCCACCCAGCGAGTCCACTTCGTCCTCAATCCCCGCGACCTCAGCATGGTGAATGAAAATGGCGATCCCGTCGTTTCCCCCGGGGCTTACCATCTCAGCGTCGGCGGAGGTCAGCCCGGAACGCTGGCCGCCAACGTAGACGCCGCCTTCGCAATCGAGGGAGAGCAGAAGTTACCGGAATAATTCACGGTGGATTTTGGCGGAGCCTGGGTGCCCCATGTCTCGCTCTCGAGACATGGGTTGAATGCTGCGACCCGCCAAAAGCTCGTACGGTCGCTATCCAGCTAGTTCGACAAAATACTGCTTAGGTAGAAACGGAAGAATTGCTCCGGATCTGACTTGAGGCACACATCCGCATTAGGCACTCCCGCCTCCGCGATGGTGTTGCCCTTATCATCGATACGGATATGCATCGGCGTCGTCGGACACAGTTCCGGATGCACCGCGGCCGCCACCGCCATGGCGTCAAACAGAGTGGGAGTCGGCGACCCCGTGGAGGCGCTCCACTGGTGGTACAGCAATGCGAGCCCATCGGTCAGCGCCGTCCCGTGGCTGAACACCATGTCACGTTTCACCTCGTCCAGCTTCAGTTGCGTCGAATCCAGCGGCATCACGGAGAGCGGTACGCCCGAGGCAAACAGCTTTTTCGAGGAGGCTACATCGCTGAATATGTTGTATTCCGGCGTAGGGCTGGGATTGGCGGAGTAGCCCAGGTCGCCGTAGCCGCGTCGGATCGAACCGCCCATCAGCACCACCCGCTTCAGCTTGCCAAAGGTGACTGGGTCCTTATCAATCAACGCGCCTAGATTGCTGAAAGGGGAGACTGCGATCAAAGTAATTGCTCCCGGATTGCGGCGGATCGTGTCCAGCGTAAAGGCCGTGGCATCGGGCCACGGCGCTGGATGCGGATCGCCCCTGGCGTAACCCGCCTGTGAGAATGTCGTGTGCTCTACCGTCTTCGGCCCCGCAAAGATCGGGAGCCCGCTCTTGCCCACGCTCGCCAGAAAGCGCTCTGTCAGTTGCGCCCGCAGCGCAGTGTCTCCCCACGCCGTGGTCACACCCAGAACCTCAACTTCAGGCTGCGAGATGAGTAGCGCGAGCGCGAATACGTCGTCAATATCGTCTCCGATATCCGTGTCGAAAATGACCTTCAATTTCTCATTCGATGCCAGACCCTGCGCTGCATTTCCTTTAACTGGACCCGCTTGTTGCGCAGGCATCCGCCCAACCCCGCCAAGCAACAGCATCAAAGAAGCAAGACTTCCAGCGACGCATCTGATGATTTGCATCTCTCGATCCTATTCGATATTCGGTATTTGAGAGGAGTCGCATGCTCGGGATACGAGAGATCGCTTCGAACCGCGCCGCGACGTTGCAAGCAGCCGGTCCGCGACTACCCCCAGGCGCTTAGACCGAAGGTGGCATGGCATCGCGAATACTCTGCGCCAGATGATCAACCGAAGTGGTGCGGATCATCTCGTCGAGTTCCTCATCCTGCATTGCTTCTTTAACCTCGAGCTTGATGCAGACCAGCCGCAGCAACTGCAGCATCTTCGTGACCTCCTTCTCTGCCAGCAGATCGATCTGCAGATTCAGATGGTCGCGGTGGTCAGTCTTGCGCTGCATGCGGTTCTGCTTCATCAGCACAAACGTACTCAGCAACACGGCCTCAACCGATACCACCAAGCTCAGCAGGACAAACGGGTAAGGATCGAACAGGGGAATGCCTGGAATTTTATACGTGTTTATCACGAACCACGCCGTGAAAAAGATGACATGTACCACCACGAAAATAACGGTGCCACTGAAGTCGGCGATCGCATCGGTGACATATTCAGAAGCCGTCCTCGTATCCTCGAACGCTCGCTCCACCTCGGCCACACTGTTGATGTTGCTTGCGAACGCCCCTTGCGCTCGGTGATGTCTCCGCCCTGTATCTGCCAATCGATCCTCCTGATTCCAATGCAATGGATGCCAAATGTGCGGCGCGACGATGTGTACCACCGCGCAATCTCTGCTTTTTTCTGGAATGGCCCGTAGCAACCGTCCCGCATGGACCTGTGACTTGTGTCACCGACCCGCGACGGCCTCTACTCTTACCCTAGGTATTGGCAACCAGCGAAACACGACCGTACCCGCGAGCCGCCACTTTGTGACTTTGTTGTTTGGAGAGTTCCATGCCTTATGTGATTACCGATGCGTGTGTGAAGGATTATCTTTGCGTCGATTCCTGTGCCACCTATGCGATTCATCCCGGCAAGGACGAGGCCGGAACCGAGGAAGTATCTCAGCTCTTCATCAACCCTGAAGAGTGCATCGATTGCGGCACCTGCATTACCACCTGCGAATCGAACGCCATCTTTCCCATGGACGAGTTGCCGCCAGAGAAAGCAGATTTCGCGGCGAAGAACGCGGCCCACTTCGGCCTCTAGTGCAGTTCCACTTCCTAGTACCTTAAGTATCGGGTAGCCCTTTGCGTGGACACGGTGCTCGATGACTGACTTTTGAGACGTGGGTTGCGATGCGATCCGGCGCGGTCTTTCTTTGAGAATTTCCGCACATTGCCATCTCTCTCAGGATGACAAGTGGATTGCTCTACCCTTCGCCCAACAAGACGGGCTGTGGCCGTGACTACCCACGGGACCTTGGGCCATCTGTACTGGGACCGGTCGCAGCGCGATGTATGTCCCCCACCTCACAAAACGTAACCAGACTGGGTGCCCCATGTCTCGCTTCTGAGACATGGGTTTTCAAGAGCCTAACTCCCTCCCGTGCACCTCGCCATTGCGCTCGCACTTTTGAATCTTTATAACTGATCCCAGACCTCAACATTGCGCGTGGCTCGGTTTCACAAACCTATCTCAAGAAACCGTCCCTCGCACACGCAACAGAGTGAGCTAGTCGTGGAGGAATTTCCCGCATGATGGGTTTCAATTCGTCGTCTCTCCCCAGTCCGGTGGCCGCGGTAGTTTTTTCTCTGCTGGCCGTCCTGACGCCCGCAGCCCTGCCTGCTTCCGCCCTCCCGTCTCAGGCAACTGCTCCCGCGACCACCCCAACCGCGCCCGGCAGCCAGACAAAACTCACCGGCCGTCCGTGGAAGCTGGTCTCTCTCAACGGCCACGACCTTGATGCCAAAGTGCCTAAAGCTCCACAGATGACATTGTTGGAGGATGGCACCCGGATCCTGGGCTTCTCCGGCTGCAATCGCTTCCTCGGAACCTACTCGCTGCACCAGGACAGGCTCTCCGTCAACGGTCGCCTCGTGACCACGAACAGGGTTTGCCGTCTTGCGATGGAGGTAGAAAGGGATTTCCTCCAAGCGATGCAGTCCATCGATTCCTGGAAGATCGTCAACGGCGTACTGGAGCTTTCCCGCCAAAAGCAAATACTGGCCCGCTTCGAATAGACCGGTCCCGCCCGGGTTGAATTGCCGGTGGCAATTGGGTCCTTGTCTGAAAGCCGTGTACCTTTCATCGCGTAGCCGGGAGGTATTCTTGTTACTTGAAAGCCCGACCAGATAATAGTTTTACTGCTTTTCGCTGGCTGACCTTTTCATCAAACTTACGCAACCACAACCCGGGCAATCGCCGTCTCCAGGACTTCCGCAGTAAACACCAGCCCAACCACATTGCACGTACGCCTGCGAAACAGCGCCGCTGTTTCGCAGAGCACCACAATGTCCTCGATTTCTGCGGGATTGATCGCCGACTCCAAAATCCGATGGCAGAACTGCTCCGCCGTCAGCCCATCCAGTCGGAAGCCCCGCGACACAGCCGTATTCAGGTAGTACTGCGCAACTTCGGCCAGCATTCGCTGGGCGTCTTCTGCTATCTCGCCGCGGCGGCCATGTCTCACATCCGCTCCCGGCAGCACGATCTTGATGCCGAAGATGTTGTCCAGATCGCTGTCCGACTCAAACGACACCGTAGTTGCTACCACCAGCACGTTCTGCCGCTCGGAAGTCGTTTCAATCAGCGCATCCAGTTCGGTCAACAGCTCGGGATTGCTCTGCTGGTATGCCAGATCGATGCGCGGCAGCAGCAGCAGCACCTTGGCACGCTTATAGCTCCGCACCAAGCCTTTTGCCTTCGCCAGCGCATCGCTGTCCCGCGGGTTGTAGACCGTAACGATGCGCTCCATGCCCGCCAGCAGCGCGATTTTCTGCGCCAGACTCTTCTTGCCGCTCTGGTTTGGACCGATAATCAGCACTTCATTGCCAATTTTCAGATCCCGATAAATGGGCGGATTGCGCGCCCGATCAATCAGGTCGGCAATGCTCTCCAGCAGCGCATCCATGCCTGCAAGCCGGGGATGCAGCGAGCTCACCGGCTCGTCCTCCAGGCTGAGATCAATGCGCTCCTTGCGCTTGCGGCGCTCGGCGATAAACTCGATCAACGCAGGCAGCGCCGCCGCAGATCCAACCACGGTTGCGAATACCAGCACTTCTTCGGTGATCAGCAGTGCATTGTCGCTGGCTGCCGCTGGGTCGAACATACGCCGAGAATAACAGGAGCCCACTACAGGGTGTCTTCCCCCACTGTCATCGCCCGCACCGGGTATCTATTTCGTTTCCACGTCCAGCTACTCAGCAAATCTCTGCATCGTATGTCTCTGTCAGGCCTTGGTACGCCAGGCATTTCCTCAGCTTCGGCTGAAAATCGAAAACCAAGAGGGTTCCCCCATGCGTAGTGCTACATCGATTCTAGCTATCGGATTACTCGGGCTCACGCTCGCTACTGGCTGCGATAAGCCGCAACACCCGCCCGTCAAGGACAACGTCAGCGCCAGCCTTAAAGCCAACAACCTGGGTGACCTCAGCATCACCGAAGATCGCGACAAAGGTGTGGTCACCCTTAGCGGCAATGTCCAGACGGAGGAGCAGAAGACTCAGGCCGAAGCACTGGCGCGTACCGCGGCCCCAGGCTATGTGGTCGCCAATGAAGTTGGCGTGCGTCCCGCAGGGATGGAAAGCCAGGCCAAGGCGGTTGACTCCAACCTTGACGACGCCATCGAGAGCAACTACAAAGCCATGCTAAAGGGGCACAAAGTTCTGGATGACCAGAGCATTCATTACAAATCGAAAAATGGCACCGTCGTCCTGACAGGATCCGTCAAGACTGCCGCCGAGAGAAAGGAAGCCGCCAGCCTGGCCAAGACTGTCCCCAACGTCCAGCAGGTTGTCAATGAAATTGAAGTCAAGTAGTCTAGCAACTGGGTACTCATGTCCCGCTTCTGAGACATGGATTGATCCAAGCTATTCATCGTGATCCGGAAACTGGGTAGCCCATGTCCCGCTTCTGAGACATGGGTCAGTCCGGAAAACTTCAAGAGCTGTTAAGCGTAACCTACGTCGTGAGATTGCTACGGCGCGGTCAACCCGGATTCCCGCTTTAGGCCCTTACTTCCGGATGCCAGCTCCGGCAGTCTGTAGTGCCTCAACGCGCAGCGTGCTTGGGGCCTCGAATCTGCGCTTCCCCAGTAGATTATCCAGCACGTCCGCGACCGTATAGCTGCTCTTTCCCGGAGCAATGAATCGCCCGATCTCGCCGAGATCGTCACCCGTTGTCACCAGCCCCACTTCAACATGTTTCCCGCCCGCCCGCGTCTGCTGCAGCCCGATGTTTGCCATCAGCGCATTGCATACGCACTGGCGTCCGACCGTGTCTTCCGTCTTTCCGCCTTTAGATACATACACCGTTACCGGCTCAGCGGAGCAGCGGTAACCCAGCTCTCCATCTTCCTTTTTGTACGGCTCGCGAAGATATCCCAGGTCGCAGATGCGCGGGCGCTTCAGATAGACTGCGGAATCGGACGCGGTGCCTTCCAGTTCGGCCACCTTGAAAGGAAATCCCGTTGGCGATGCAATCGGATTGGTGAACACCCGGGCTGTACCCGCGAGCGCTTTGGCGATCAATCCCCGCTTGTATTGGTCGTGCATTCCTGACTCATCGGTAAACGCAAAGGCTGTTCCTATCTGGACGCCGGTCGCTCCCGCAGCCACCGCAGACTGCACGCCCTGCCTCGATCCATATCCGCCCGCAAGCCAGAACGGCACACCCAACTCCGCGATCCGGGCCAGATCCACCACATCGCGCTCGCCGTAGACAGGCTCGCCCCGCTCGTCCAGAACCATCTTGCCGCGAGGCGGTGCATTATGGCCTCCCGCCGTCTGGCCCTCGATGATAAAACCATCCACCTTGCCGTTCGCCTTCTTCAACATCGTTGCAGCCAGTGTGTTCGAGGAAATAATTGCCAGAAAAATCGGCCTCTTCAACGGCGGCAGGTCCTGCGGCACAAATTCGCGGGGCACAAAGTGCATGGTGGTGTCGTCCCCTTCGCGCGCTCCAAATACGTGCAGCGTGTAGTTCGCGGGCTCGTGGTGCACATACCGGTCCAGCACTCCCGGAACGCGGATCGGGATCCCCGCCCCCATCAGCACGTAATCCACGCCGGCCAGCATCGCTCCGTACATCGAAGCAAGATGGGGCATCTGGATCTTCTCCAGGTAGTTGATGCCGACCGCGTTCCTGTGCCCCTCGCGAGCCAGCCACACCTCGACAAAGTTGGAGACGACACACATCTCCTGCACATCGCGCGGCCCTTCCTTGGTATGCTTCGCCATCGTGATGTAGGGCACGTTGGCTCCCCTGCCGCCGGCAATGTAGTACTTGTTGCGGATCCATTCCGCCATAGCTGACATGGGGAAAGCCGCCAGGGCCCGCCGCATGTGGCCGCCCGGATCGCCATCCTGCAGTCGCCGCGCCAGAATCTCGTCCAGCGCCGTCCCTGAAACCACGCCAAGTTGACCCAGGCGGGACACTGTATTTGCCAAGCGCCAGTCCGAAACCCCGGCTCCCATTCCGCCCTGAATGATTAAAGGAAAAGACATACGTTCTATGCTCCCACTCCTCCTGAACGACGAGGGTTTTACTTTTGTAATAGCTGCAAAGTGTTGCACATACAAGCATAGGCAAGGACGCGAATCAGACTTGCATAAGGCGTCCGGTGGTGTCAGGGGGCACGCGTCGACGATACCACCATCCCCTACAAAATCTTTGCGGCGCGTGATGATCGCCCCGCTCCTCGAACGATCACTACAAATGCATTACTACTCGTTGGCTTCGCTATCTCACTGCAGCGCCTGACGGGTGACTTCTAGTGGCATTTATCGATTCAACTCAAATCCGCATATGCGACGAGACGCTGCCATGCGCAGCGGTCGTTTCAGGCATGCGCGTTACCACCCGTGTCACCGCGGATTACCCAAGGAGCGTTGACATGACCTCGCCGCCAAAATTAGACTACTCGGGCCTCAATGGAGGCCCGGAGAAAATGATGAAAAGGCTACTCGCACTGGCATTTGCTCTTACGCTTCTCAGCCCGATCCTGCGATCTCAAACCGCAGAAGTGACACCGGCGACGACCGGTACCGTGGAATCCCAGATCACCGACTTGGAGAAGCAAGGCGTTATTGCATCGCAGTCAAACGACCCGAAATTTATACAGAGCTACCTCGCCGACGATTACATGGGCATAGGATCCATGGGACAAATGACGGACAGACAAACCGCGATCGATAATTTGAAGACGGGCAAAAACAAGTACGATAAGCTCGAAATCCTCGATCGCAAAATAACTCAATACGGCCCCAATGCCGCCATCGCTCGCGGAAAAGTAATGATCAAGGGAATGTATAACGGTCAGCCGATTGACGGCGCCTATGTGTTTTCCCGCACCTGGCTGCAGCGCGACGGTAAGTGGCAGGTCATCGGCTTCCAAAGCACCAAGATGCAGTAGAGAGCGTAAGCACAATTATGTAAAGTGGGGTGTCCCACATCGCAGGTACACACGAAAGTGGGTTGCCCCAGGTCTCTCTTCTTAGACGTGGTTGGTATCGTGAATTCACATTCTGGTGCAGCCGTAAACGGGTAGGCATCCCGCTTCTGCAATACAGTTTGCGATGTTTGCAAAACTAAATACGGGTCAAGGGTTCGGCTAGCTGGGCTACAGATGGCCCGAAATGCTGTTCCTGCCCTATTGCGCCGAATACAACGCGACCAGCCACGCTCAAGCAGGCAATGCATCGGCCACCGACCGCGCTATGTAGCTCTCCATCGCCTGGCTCAGTTGGCAATCAACCTCGTCTGCGATGGTCATCACTTCGATCAAAAGCGTGCTGAAATCGATGCCCGCCAGATTGTGCTGCAGCGTTTGAAATATGCAGACCTGCAGCATCCGCGACTCTTCCACCATCATCGCAGCAGTATAGCCTTGCTGACGTCGGTCCTCCCCGTGCTGGGCAGCGGCAACCGAGATCAGTTCCTTGGTTCCGAGAGGTTTAGGGATAGGGCACTTGAGACGACTCACCAGGTCCCGAAAAACCCGAGGTAGATGGGCGCAACGCAGTTCGCGGCTCATGGGAATTACCATCAGCTTCGCTTCCAACTCTACGAGCGCAAACCAATTCATAATGGTATCCGGAACGGTGCGTTCGAGAATCATAGCCACCGTTTCCGCCACGCGGGTACGTGCAGGTCCACTTGCCAGCCTCATCTTGATCACGTCGACCAGCTCGATTAGATCCATCGGCTTCACCAGGATCTCATCAGCCTGCAGCAGGATGGCCTGAGCCCCTGCGTCCACATCGGGAAATGCACTCAACAACAACGCAACGGCTCGGGGATTGGAGTGGCGCATAGCGCTCACGACCGTAAGGCGATCTCCGGCTCCCGGCATCTGTAGATCACTGATGAGCACATCGAAGGTGTTAGAGCTGATTTGCTGTAAAGCTTCGGTCACGCACTCCGCAGTTGTAACCTCGAAGCCACTCAGCTCTGGAACCGGGGACAAAGTCTGGCGTACTACTATGTCGTCGTCGACCAGTAGAATTTACGCGGTGGCCATAGCAATCCCCTCAAGCTGAAGCATTTGACACCGGATACTGCTAGCCCTGAGAACTTTTGCTCACAGCTGTCGCCGACGCAAACGTTTGCTCTGAACAAGCTGCCCAAAGTCAATAAGATATGGCGTTTTGCCGGGGTAAATAAATGGTGCCTAATAACATTTAGCAGCGACTAGCGCCGCCCTTTCCGCGTGCCTCATGTCTCGCTTCCGAGACGTGGGTCTCGGTGTTCATAAGGATCCACAAACATGTTCTGACTCGCACTCGCCAGACGCGCGAAACCTTACCCTCACTTCAGTTCCATCACCAACAGCCGACCGTCGGATTGGAACGTACCACCAGTAGCCGTCGTCGCCGTTTGCAGAGGATTCTCCGGCAGCACATAGGCCGCGGCCTCAATCACACCCGCTGCGGCAAAACTTTTTTCTATGAAGTCGCGCTCCTCATCGACGTTTGCGTCAATGTGGTGAGTTACCCCACCCGTGCGCTGATCTTTCTCAAAGCCATTGTCATGGGTCGCCGAGCCCACCCACATCGGCTTGTCATCTAACATTTTGTCTGTCTTCCACGCGCGCAGATGATGACGAATCGCAGCCACCTCCAGCGGAGCAGCGCGTGCGTACGACAAGTCCTGCGGCCGTCCGAACAGATATAGCGTGCTCATCGGCATCTCCACATATACCTCGTGTGCCAGCGTCGCCAACAATCCGTGCACTACCGCCTCCTGCGTGGTCTTATCCACCTGCGTCCAGCCCGCCGCCTTGAAAGCCTTCAGTACCTGGTCCTCGGTGCCAATCATGGAGAAGTTCACCATATCTCCCGGATTCCCCCGCTCGTCTCCCACGCGCCGCGGAATCTTCGCGAAAAGGGCCGGGGATAGATCCGCCTGCAACTCTCTCGCATCCGGTCTGGAGCCAGCGCGGCTGGCTGTCCCGGTTGACCCCGGCAAGAGCTTTCCATCGGAAGCTTTCGCTGCGGCACCCTCCGGCTTCGAAGACAGTAGCTTGACCTTGACTTCAAATTCTCCCGTCGCAGTCAGGTCCGGGCTCAGATTCGCCGCCAGAAAAAGGTGCCCTCCCTGCTCCAGTTGAATGTCCTTCTTTTCCCCTACCAGGAACGGAACCGACTCGGCATCTCCGACGCGGGCAACCACTGCTCCGGTGTTCGCGCTGTTCACCGGAAACTGCCGGATCAGGTCCTTCCATCCCCGCGCTACTCCCTCCGGAGTAGCCTCTCGCCCATCGCTGATCTTGAGCGTGCCACTCGCACTCCATTCCACATGGTCTCCAGCGTTGAGAACTACGCCAGTGTCCATCCAGTTATTACTACCCACTTTGAACAAGTAGCTCGACTTGCGTCCCACTACCGTGGTGCGCGAGGCCAGCGGAATAGTTTCCACCGTGGGATGTTTTACCTTTACCGTTTTAGAGCTGTCAGATTTAGCCCCGGAATCAAGGGGATCGGTGTCGACGGGCGCCTGCCCGAGCACCGGCAGGGAGCCAGGCGAGGACGACTGCACCGGCTGGAAAACCAGGCCATGGAGCGGCGACGCCCCGGCTGCAGCCATCAAGCAGAACAGGCATCCCGTGGCAGCCCTAAGCCGCACCCAAACTTTCCCCACAACTCTCATCCAGCACCGCTCCACTCCACACTTTTATTCAACACTCTTCTGCAGAGATGGACGCGTCTAGGACGGGAAAAGTAACCATCCGTTACCTTCAAGCAGAAGAGCCCGGCCTTGTCAGCCGGGCTTTTCTGGTGGTCGTGATGCGGATTAATAACGGTAGCTCTCCGCCTTGTAGGGGCCTTCCACTGGCACGCCCAGGTAATCGGCCTGCTGGGGAGAGAGAGTCGTCAACTTCACCCCGATCTTTTCCAGATGCAGACGAGCTACTTCCTCGTCCAGCTTCTTCGGAAGCGTATACACATCTACCTTGTAGACATCTTTATTCTTCCAGAGGTCCAGAGCGGCTAGCGTCTGGTTTGAGAAGCTGTTACTCATCACAAAGCTGGGATGCCCCGTGGCACAACCCAGATTCACCAGGCGGCCTTCCGCGAGGACGAAAATGCTGTGGCCATCGGGAAAGTTATAACGGTCCACCTGTGGCTTGATCGTGCTCTTTTCGACGCCGGGCTCCTCGTACAGCCGATCGATCTGAATTTCGTTGTCGAAGTGACCGATGTTGCAGATGATGGCCTGATCCTTCATCGCCTTCATGTGTTCCAGGGTCAGGATATCGACATTACCGGTGCAGGTCACGTAGATATCCGCGCGCCCCAGCGTCTCTTCAAGCGTGGTCACTTCGTAGCCTTCCATCGCTGCCTGCAGGGCGTTGATGGGGTCAATCTCCGTGACAACTACGCGCGCGCCCAGGCCACGCAATGACTGCGCCGACCCCTTGCCCACATCCCCGTAGCCGCAGATGACCGCAACCTTGCCAGCAATCATCACGTCCGTCGCGCGCTTGATGCCGTCGACCAGAGATTCACGGCAGCCATACAAATTATCGAACTTCGATTTAGTCACCGAGTCATTGACGTTGATCGCAGGAACCAGCAGCTTGCCCTGCTCCATCATCTTGTAGAGCCGGTGGACTCCGGTCGTCGTTTCTTCTGAGATGCCGCGCCATTCCTTCACTACTTTGTGCCAATGCTGAGGATCCTCCGCGTGCACCTTCTTCAGCACGTCCTTGATCACCTGCTCTTCGTGGTTCGAAGAGGCCGTGTTCACCCAGCCGTCGCCGTTTTCCAGTTCGTATCCTTTGTGGAGAAGCAGCGTCACGTCGCCACCATCATCCACGACCAGTTGGGGACCCTGGCCGCCCGCGTGGTTGAGCGCCTGATAGGTGCACCACCAATACTCTTCGAGCGATTCGCCCTTCCACGCAAACACGGGAACGCCAGACGCGGCAATCGCGGCTGCAGCATGATCCTGGGTGGAGAAAATGTTGCAGCTGGCCCACCGCACTACGGCGCCCAGATCCACCAGTGTCTCGATCAGCACGGCTGTTTGAATGGTCATGTGCAGCGAGCCGGTCACACGCACACCAGCCAAGGGTTTGGCTGCGGCATACTTTCTTCGAATCGACATCAGTCCGGGCATCTCCTGCTCGGCAATGGTAATTTCCTTGCGACCCCAGTCGGCAAGCGACAGG
>JANXZS010000268.1 GCA_025355385.1 Acidobacteriaceae bacterium
GATTTCCGGGCATCCACATCAGTGACTACAGCGATATGTACACGCAGCTTGCCATCCAGGGGCCGCGCGCGGCGGAGACGCTGGCCAAACTGACCAAGGCCGATCTCTCGGCTATCAAGAACTACTGGTTTACCTGGGGAGAAGTCTGCGGCCTCTACAACACGCTGATCGCACGCACCGGCTATACCGGTGAGGATGGGTTTGAGATCTATATTCCTTCTGACGAGGCGACCAGCGCCCGGGTATGGGCCGAGGTGCTGGAGGCTGGTAAAGAGTTCGGCATCCTGCCCTGCGGCCTGGGGGCGCGGAACACCCTGCGGCTGGAGTCCGCCATGGCGCTTTACGGGCACGAGATCAGCGATTCGATCAACGTCTGCGAAGCCGGGCTTGACCGCTTCTGTAAGCTGGAAAAGGGATCCTTTGTGGGCTCGGACTCCTTGGCAAAGGTGAGGTCCGATGGTGGGCCGACCCGCAAGCTGGTGGGACTGGAAATGATCGAGCGTGGGATCGGCCGCGATGGCTACGCCGTTTTTTCAGTCGAAGGCAAAGAGATCGGTTTGATTACCAGCGGCTCGCCCGCGCCATTCCTTAAGAAGAATATCGCTCTCGCTTATGTCCCGCTTGCGTTTGCTGCTCTTGATACCGAGGTCATGGTGCAGGTACGCAGCAATATGGTGAAGGCGAAGGTCATCCCCACTCCGTTTTACCGTCGGCCAAAAAAGCAGGCTTAAACTGTAGAGGCACTAAACTCCGGGATGCTGGGAAGAGGAATTACCGGCCTGCTCACAACCAGACCGCAGCGCACACCCTAGAATATAAGGAGACAGAGATCTGATGGCTTATCCCACGACGTATCGCTACACCAAAGAACATGAATGGATCGAGGTAGAGGGCAAGACCGGCAGGATTGGGATTACCGACCATGCGCAGGGCTCGCTGGGAGACATCGTTTTTGTCGATATTCCCAAGGTGGGCGCTTCCGTCCAGGCAGGGAAGGTCTTCGGCAGTGTGGAGTCGGTGAAGGCGGTTTCGGATCTGTACTCTCCGGTGACTGGAACGGTGACGGCGGTGAATGAAGATCTGATCACGGCTCCGGAAAAGATCAACACTGATGCCCATGGCTCGTGGATTATCAAGGTCGAGTTGTCCAACGCCGCTGAGGTTGAAACGCTGCTGGATTCGGCTGCGTATGAGAAGTTTGTCACGGAAGAAACAGGACACTAAAGGCAGGCGTGTGGCTGTTAAAAGCTCTTGAGATGTCCTCCGCTGTGCTTCCCTCCGGTCGGGATGACAAGTTAAGACGTCAATCACAATCTGCAGCACGAATTTCAGAGATTTGAGAAGGAAACTCGATGCGTTATTTGCCCAAGTCTCCCGCCGAACGGGAAGAGATGCTGCGCCAGATAGGCGTTGAGTCTATCAACGACCTCTTTTCGACGATTCCCGCGGAGTATCGCTTAAACCGCGATCTTTGCGTTCCGCGGCAGATGGCCGAGTCGGAAATTATCGAATACTTCAAAGCAGCGGCGGCGGAGACGGCCAACGGTTATGCCAGCTTCCTCGGTGCGGGTGCATACCGGCATTATCGGCCGGTAATCATCGACTCGCTGGTGCAGCGGGGTGAGTTTCTCACCTCTTACACGCCCTACCAGGCGGAAATTACGCAGGGCACGCTGCAGGCGATCTTCGAGTTTCAGACCATGATCTGCGAACTGACGGGTATGGAGATAGCGAATGCCTCCATGTACGACGGCTCAACTGGGGCGGCGGAGGCGATGATGATGGCGGTGCGCATCACAGGGCGCAGGGAAGTGCTGGCGGCGGAGACGGTCCACCCGGAATATCGGGAAGTTATGCGCACCTACGCGCAACACCAGGGGCTACCAGCTACGCGGATTGGCTACGGCGTCGATGGTCGCATCGACATGGGCCAGCTTGCAGAGAAACTGAACGAGGATACGGCCTGCGTAGTTGTGCAATCGCCGAACTTCTTCGGCATCGTCGAGGATATTCCTGCTATCGCGGAGCTGACCCACAGCAAGGGCGCGATGTTGATTGTCTCGATTGCGGAGGCGGTTTCGCTGGGCATTATGCGTCCGCCTGCCGAGGCCGACATCGTTTCAATGGAGGCGCAGTCGTTTGGAGTGGCGCTGAGCTACGGTGGACCCTATTGCGGTGTGATTGCCAGTAAAGAGAAATATCTGAGACAGATGCCGGGACGTCTGTGCGGCGAGACGACGGACAGCGAAGGCCGCCGCGGATTTGTGTTGACGCTCGCGACGCGCGAGCAGCACATCCGCCGAGAGAAGGCCACATCCAATATCTGCACCAACCAGGCACTTGTTGCCCTGATGGCGACGATTTTCCTGACGGTTTACGGCAAGGAAGGCATCCGCGAACTGGCGCTGCAGAATCTGGCGAAAGCGCAATACGCAGCGCAGGCTCTGAGCGGGGCGCCCGGGGTGAAGCTGCTATTCGCCGGCACTCCGCGCTTTCACGAATTCGTGTTGCAGACGGAAGAGAGTGCAGACGAGCTGAGCGCACGGCTGCTGGAGCATAAGATTATCGGCGGTCTGTCTCTGAAGAAGTGGTATCCCGAGTTGGGCAACGCTACGCTTTGGTGCGCGACGGAACTGAACAAGCGTGAAGAGATCGATCGGGCAGCCGTAGTGGTCACTGCACAGGCAGAAACGATCAGCAACGCCCAACAAGCGCGCAGCACAACGTATAACAATAAGTCGTTTTCCGGAATCTGTTTTTAGCGCACAAGCGCACTGGGGCACACGAAATGGCAACTACGGTTCAAGACGCACAGCAGGCAGAGGACAAGGGCAGAAAATTTGCGGGTATCAGGACCAAGGTCTCCTCGCACCTGAGCCAGAATGAAGCGTTGGTTTTTGAGAAGTCCTCGCCGGGTAAGAAAGGCTACAAGCTACCAACTCTGGATGTGCCGGAGGTGGACGCGTCCGCCGTTCTCGGCGGAGCCGTTCGCAAAGATGCGGGCTGCCTCCCGGAGCTGAGTGAGATTGAGATCATCCGACACTTTACGCGGCTCTCCACCTGGAATTACGCCATCGACCTCGGCATGTATCCCCTGGGTAGCTGCACTATGAAGTACAACCCGCGTGTGAATGAATTCGTATCGCGCATTGAGGGCATCGCGGAGGCGCATCCTTACCAGCCGGAGTCGCTCTCTCAAGGCGCGCTAAAGGTCATCCGGCAACTACAGGATTGTTTGCTCGATATCACCGGGATGGACGCCATCACGCTGCAGCCCGCCGCCGGCGCGCACGGAGAGTTTACCGGGATATTGCTGGTACGCGCGTATCACCAGTCCAAGGGCAATCCGCGCCGGAAGATTCTCATTCCGGATTCGGCGCATGGCACCAATCCAGCGACCGCGGCGCAGTGTGGCTACGAGGTGCAAAATTTGAAGTCGAACGCGCTGGGCATGGTGGATCTGGCTGCGCTGGAGCAGATGGTCGATGAAGATACGGCCGCGCTCATGCTGACCAACCCCAGCACGATTGGCGTCTTTGAAGCTGAGATTCACAAGGTAGCAGAGATTTTGCACGCCAAAGGCGCGCTGCTCTACATGGACGGCGCCAACATGAATGCGCTGGTAGGCAAGACGCGGCCGGGCGACTTCGGCGTGGACGTGATGCACCTGAATTTGCATAAGACGTTCTCGACGCCGCACGGCGGGGGTGGTCCCGGCTCGGGTCCGGTCGCGTGCAAGAAGATGCTTGAACCGTTTTTGCCGACGCCGATTGTCGAGAAGGCACCGGATGGCAGCCTGCGCTTCAACTACGACAGGCCGCAATCCGTCGGTCGTGTGCGCATGTTCTATGGCAACTTCGGCATGTTTGTGCGCGCGCTGGCGTACATCCTCGCCAACGGACCCGATGGTCTGCGACAGACGACGGAAGATGCGGTACTGAATGCCAACTATATTCGCAAGAACCTCGAGGATACCTTAGAACTGCCGTTCAAGACGCCGACGCTGCACGAGGTATGCTTCAGCGACCGTCGCCAGGCGGCCAAAGGAATCAAGACCGGCGATATGGCGAAGAGGCTGATCGACTATGGCTTTCATCCCTACACGGTTTCGTTCCCGCATATCGTTTCCGGCGCCCTGATGATTGAGCCGACCGAGAGCGAATCAGTGGAGGAGCTGGATCTCTTCATCGATGCGATGAAGCAGATTGCCCGCGAGGCGGAGGAGAATCCTGAGCTGATCCTGAGTGCTCCACACGCTACGCGGATCTCCCGCCTGGATGAAGTGGGCGCGGCCAGAAGACCGGTGCTGCGCTGGAAGCCCAAAGCAGAGTAAACAGATAACGGCTCGCTTTGGGTGCTCTCATGATCTATATGTCACAGCCATAGTTACATAGCTAACTTCGCATTTGCGTGTTGCACAAACAGGCACGTGCGAAGTCACGCATCGATGAGGGCGAGGGGAATAGCACGAGGGGAGTAGCACGAGCAGGCAAGGGGGTGGCATGACGGTTTTTGATGAGCGGCGGGAAGAACTGGAAAGGCACGAGTTCATGATGGGCGTCGCGCGCGGGCGTTTGGCGGTGTCCCTGGACATGCTGACGGATGCGCTGATCCTGATTGGGCAGCATGGAGTCTACTGTACTTCGGGGCGCAATCCTCTAATACCAGCGCTGGACCTGGAAACTGTTCTGAGCGGGATCAAGGGTGCGAAGGAATTGGTTCAGTCGGTAATGGAAGAGATCCGTGCGGAGAAGGAAGCGGCGTCGAGGTAATGGGGAAGCCGGAGTTCCCCGCACAAAAAGATGCCAGGCCCTGACGCGTGAGGCCTGGCAGAGTAATCTGGCAAACTTAGCTCTATCGGTCGTCGCCATCCCTTCCGGCGGAAGCGGATATGGAGGGATTGACAGAGACCATGGTGCCGGCGAGTATCCAGGCGCGCTGGCTGGGTGCGAAGCGCGGAGCTATCAGGCCGTCGTTAATTTCGCGGGTGACGGCGAAGCGGTTGAATGTAGTGGGAGACAGATAGAGACGAAAGTTGTCGGCGAATCCGTCGGACGCAGTATCCGGATCGCCTTCCGGCGCGGAGATTACGCCATCCCCGTTAGTGTCGACACGGGCCACCTCCGCAGCATACGCATTAAATAGTCTTCCCGTGAGGCTGGTGACGCTGGGTTCGAATGAGGCGCGCCGCTCGAAAACATCCAGATAAATTTCGCGTGCCAATCCGCTGGGAATGTTTCGGTAGCGGAACTCACGTTGGCGATCATCGGATCCATCGAACTTGTCGGGATCGCGGGGCAGGTTGGGATTGTCGCCATAGGTGATGGGACTGTTCTTGATACCGTGCAGTCCTGAGCCGGGAACGATGGACTGGAGCGCTCCGATCTCGCCATCGGCGAGCGCATCGGGAACGCCGTTGAAGTTGTCCGGGAAGCCACCCGTAAAGGGGAGTTCGTAGAGCGGGTGAATCCAGTTGGTACCGAGATAGTTGAACTCCCAATAGGCGTGGCTATCACTCTGCTGCAGGGAATTGAAAGCGCCCATGCTCAGGTACAGGGAAACCAGGTTGGTCTGCACATTGGGAAAATGATCGTGAACGCTGGGGGCATGCGGAGCCTTGCCGTTGACAGTGAAGTAGTTGTTGGGAATATTATTTCCGGTCCCCATGGCTTTCAGCATGGCGGCATCCTGGGGAAGGATGGCTCCGAATTGGGCGTGGCCGTCATGGCGGGGAGTCATTTTTACCGGTGCAACCTTCAGATCGTGAATCATCCAGCCTTCGTACCAGCCACTCTCGTTGTTGATCACGAAGAGGTTTGAGATATCCGTGAAGATATCGATGAAGGCCTTGGGGTGGTTGGGATCTGTGGGAAGCCCTGGCTTTGGTTCCAGCACGAGGCGAACAGCACCGATGGTGGGCAGGCCACAGTTCCCGCCGGTGGCGGTGAGTTGTACGGTGTCATTGATTCCGGGGAGAAGAGCGGTGAACACGTTGGGTTCAAAACCAGTCGAGTCGAGAAGATAGTACTGGAAGAGCTGGCTGCGTTTATCGGCTTCAGCATAGGTCTGAGTGGGCAGTTGGCTATGGGGCCGATCGGCAAGCCGGATGAGCCGATTCTTGAGGGGTAGCGGAAGGTGTTCCGTGTCGCCGCGATTGACGATTGTGGCACGGTCCTGAGCTGCGAGTGGATTGGGGTGGCAGGGCGGAGGTGGCTGCTCAGCAGAACTGATCTGAATGCTGAAGGCGGCAACTGCGAGGAGAAGAGCTACGGAATAGGTAGTCACAGGGCTTGCTTTGTGGCTCGGTTGGATAATCATGGAATGCTCCTTTGGCGAAAGTAGGGGTGTCTCCGCCGGACCGAGGTTTCTGCCGCAACTCCGGCTGGATGCGCGCAACTGGAACAATAAGAGACAGCCCTACGAAGCGATGTCATCCCAATGTCAAGGGATTGTCACTTTTGTGAAATGGCGGCGGTACAGGGGGGGCAATTTGGGACGTTGTTGCGATCGTCTGAAGCAATCGATCTTGGCGTACTGGGCCGGCTTCTACATTGCTGCTGCAACCTGCTGAGGCCGCGCATTATCCAGCTAGACGGGCCGCATCTGGAGTCTTTGGGACACGAGCAACAAGTCTTGTGTGAACGCATAGCATTACAAATTGACACGTTCGCAAACTGATTAATACGAGACGATTTGCATCAGTTGCGTCGCTATTGTGACTCGTAGGATTGCAAAGAATTCAGGGCCTTAACCAGTCGGCTCGTAGCACAACAAGACCTTCCCATTATTGAAAGTCTTTGACTTTGTCAGCTTCAAGGTCAGCTGCTCTTGAATGCCCTCGAACATCGTGCGCCCCATGTCCAGAGCGACCGGATCCACCATCATCTGGTACTCATCGATCACCTGCTCCAGTGCCAGTTGGGCGACGATACTGCCGCTGCCCAAAATCGCCATGCCCGGTCCGGGTTCATCCTTCATCTTTCGAATCTCCGACACAATGTCAGCCGCATACTTCTTCTCCTTTCTTCTGCTTGTGAAGAGGAATCCCTTCTGGCACAAATCTGTCCGACTCTCAAAGCTAAGACTCAAGCGTTCCAAGTTGGGCAAAGGTGGACCGTCTGCGCCTGCCAAACCCATTGCCTATTCCAGTAGACGCCGGGGTGAGGAGCCTGCTCACCCGTCGTTTACCGAAGCGGATTATTTTGACATGTTGAGGACGAGGACCGTGGCGATCGGGTCCAGTGCCTTCGCCGGGAGTTGCACGTCAATGTGGTCTGCGGTCTGCGACATTTTGAGAGGCGTGTGAGCAGAATCGGCGAGGAGGTAGGCGCTGTTCACTTTGCGGGGCAGCGTGTCGATGTGAAAGGAGCCGCTGGGCCAATTGAAGATCTCGATGTAAATCTTTTCTGCCGCCGTGGTGGAGCGCCACTTCCATGAGGGAATGAACTTGGGATTGCCGCTCTTGTCCTTCTCCGTGGCGCTGAACTCGCCGGCTTCAGGGCCGAACAGGGTTGGCTTGGTGTTGTATATAGCCTCGCCGTTGACCGCCAGCCACTGGCCCATCTGGCGCAGGCGCTCAGCCTCGGGAGCGGGCACAACGCCCGTGGAATCAGGTCCGATGTTGAGAAGATAGTTGCCGCCCTTACTGGCAATATCGATGAGATTGCGCAGCAGGGTCTCGGTTGACTTGAAGTTGGTGTCGTAAGACTTGTAACCCCAGGTGTCGTTCATGGTCATGCAGGCCTCCCAGTCACGTCCCGGGAAACCATGGGGAGGGATGTACTGCTCAGGGGTTTCGGTGTCACCCTTGTAGGTGCCGCCCAGGCGGTTGTTCCAGATGAGGTTGGGGTGCTGCTTGAGGAGTGTGACGATCTCCGCTGCGCGTTCGGGGGTCATGTTGGCGGTGGGAGTATCGAACCATACAACGACGGGAAACTCTCCATAGTTGGTGAGCAGTTCTTTGATTTGCGGGATGGCCTTGGTGTGGAGATAGGTGTCGAAGGCACCGTCCTGCGCCTTGTCCCAGTGATGGGTTATCGGGTCGTGATTCGCCCTTTGAATTGCGCTGGCGCCGGGTGCGGTCCAGTCCTGATCCTGGGAGTAGTAGAAGCCCAGCTTGATATCCTGCTTCCTGCACTCTTCGGCGAGTTCGCGAAGTGGGTCGCGCTTAAATGGAGTTGACGCGACGATGTTAAAAGCGTTCGCCTTGGAATCGAACATGGCAAAGCCGTCGTGATGCTTGGCAGTAATTACGATGTACTTCATGCCGGCGGATTTGGCCAGGCTCACGATATCGTG
The DNA here is from genome assembly GCA_025355385.1 of Acidobacteriaceae bacterium. Taxonomy (GTDB): domain Bacteria; phylum Acidobacteriota; class Terriglobia; order Terriglobales; family Acidobacteriaceae; genus JANXZS01. Next base: position 8,299 of record JANXZS010000268.1, read on the forward strand.
CGCCCTGAAGCTAGTGGGATTGAACCTGGCGGCGAGGGCTTTGTAGTCCGCGACGGGGATGGAGGCGTCGTTCATGATCCACTCGCCGATGTCCGGGATCTGCTTGCCATCCCACGTGCCCGCTGGGATGGAGTAGAGTCCCCAGTGAATGAACATGCCGAAGCGCGCTTCACGCCACCACTGCATACGCGCATAATGCTGGGCGGTGGTCTCGGTGTCCTGAATGGCGGGGATCGGATGATGGACGCGCTGGGCTTCTGGCTTGCTGCCCTCCAATTGCGCATAACTGAAGGAAACGGCGGCGGACAAGACGACGATAGCGATGCTGCGATGAGCTAGTTTCAATGGGGCTCCTCAGAGCAAAATACGGACTAAGGAAGTGTATGGGAAAAGTGATCTCGCAATTAAATCGTTTTCCTGACCGTCCGCGCGCCGGGACCGATCCGCCAGCCGCGTTGAGGCCATCCTGGCGACGGTAGCCTCACCCTCGCTCTAAAATCTATCGCCCCGGTCGCCTATTCGCTGGTGTCGTTGCGGCGGTTTGAGAGTCAGCGCAGTCGGTTCCACCCACGCCGGCAGGCAAGTCTATATTCTCAGCCCGGGAACAGCGGGTTATGGGTAGATTTGGAGGGTCGCACTTCAAGATGATTCCACGAGCCAGTTGGCTTAGTTGAGGCTCACAACCTTTGCCGCTCGGGCATAGGAACCGAGGTTGAAAGCGTTGACGTAACCCAAGCCTGTCAACCTCCTCTTCGCTATGCCGCTGCGCATCCCGCTCTGGCAATGCAACAGCAGTAGCTGATTTCTATTTTTCACGCGCAGCGGAAGCGCGGTTTCTATTTTCTCCAGCGGTAAGTTGATCGCGTTCAATAAATGCCCGGATTTGAATTCGCCGGGACTGCGCACGTCAATCACCAGCGCCCCGTTCTTCAAATGCGCCAGCGCGTCTTTGGAGGAGAGTTGCCCGGCGCGTTTCCGCATAAGAAATACCACGACGACCACAGAGATTATTAGAATGTATGTCCAATTCATAGTTTCGAAGTCACTGCCATTTGCTTCACTTCCCCTTCACGACAATTTCCCAGGGTTCGATACTAAGCTCTTAAATAATTAATTGTCGGGCTGTAACGATTCTTCGTTTCGTGTCTTTCTTCTATTGACAGCGCCGTGAGGCGCAGATCCGGAAGGCGTTGAGTGAAGATGCGTACCTCTCTGCGAGCCTGTCTCGTATTTCTATTTCTTTCGATCTGCTGGGTGGTGGGAATTGCGCAGCAGGGCCCGCCACTTTCGTTAAGGCAGGCGGTCAAGTTATCGCTCGAAGAGAATCCTGGCAGGCGCATGGCTCAAGCAGACGTGGACTCCGCAGGAGTCGGTACCAGGCTAGCCCGGACTGCGCTGCTGCCGAGTCTCTTCTTTACCCAGACGGCCACTCGAAGCAACGACCCTGTTTACGTCTTCGGGACACGTCTTCGCCAGCAGCGATTTCAGCAAAGCGACTTTGCGCTGAACAGCCTGAACCGGCCCCCTCCCATCAATAACTTTGTCAGCCGCCTCTCTGGCAACTGGATGGCATTCGATTCGTGGCACACTCAATTCGAGATTCAAAGAGCGGATCTTCTCGCTAAAGGTGCCTCCGCTGCAGCCGCCCGTTCGGACGAGGAAATCATTCACCAGGTCGTCGAATCGTACCAGTCGGTGCTGCTTGCCATTCGTCACGCAGACCTGACGGATCAGGAAGTCCAGACGGCAGAAGCACTGCTGAGATCGGGCGAGACTCGTGTAGCAGCCGGGCTCGCAGTCGACGCGGACAGGCTGACGGCATCTGCAAATCTTGCAGAACGGCAACAAGAGCAGATAGCGGCAAGAGGCGGAGTAGAGATCGCCTGGGCCGAACTCGAAGCAGCGATCGGCGATGCTATCCCTGAACAACAGCGCCAGTTGCAGCCCTTGGTTGAACGGCAATTTGATCTGGCAGCTCTCGCCAACTATGTTACAACCGCGATCAAATCGAGGTCGGATCGCCAAAGTCTCGGCCTCGAGCAAGATGCGCAAAGCAAGGCAGTGAAATCCGCGAAATCTGCATTTGGACCACAGGTCAGCGCACTCGGCGCGTGGGAAACCGAGAGAGAGTCCATCGCTGGCGCCGGAGGAAATAACTGGCTTGCCGGCGCGGAGCTACGACTGGACATTCTTCCGGCGGGGAAGCGGGAAACGCTGGCCGCGGCCAGGATCGGCCTGCGGAAACTTCAGGCGATGACAGACTCCGCGGACCAACGAATCAAGCTTGATGTGACGCGTGCCTATTACGAGCATCAGGCGGCAGGCAAAATGCTCGGCGTCGCACGCGCTTCGACGGATCAGGCAGAAGAAAGCCTGCGAATCCTCAAAGACAGGTACGACGCCGGCCTCACGACGATCACAGACGTTTTGCGCGCGGAAGACGCACAACGGCAAAGCCGCACCAACTACTGGCGTGCTGTATCTCAAAATGCATTGAGCTACGCAAACCTGAGATTCGCTACCGGAACGCTGACCGCGGACAGCGTAGAGGACCTTCAATGAACGCTCTTCGGAATCATTTTGTCGTACTTCTCTCTGCTTCCTGTGTCGCACTCTATGGCTGCGCCAGGACATCCCCGGCGCCGGTAGAACCTCAGACAGTTACTGGCCTCGCCGTTGCTCAGGCGCAACAATCGCAGACCGCAACCAGCGTAGATGCAGAGGGCACGGTCCACGCGCGGGAGTCGGCAGTGCTGTCATCTCAGGTGATGGGGCGGGTGACTTCAGTTCTTGTCCACGAGGGCGACCAGGTGCGAAGCGGCCAGTTGATGGTGACTCTCGACAACGCGCAAGCCGTTTCGGAAATAGAAGTTGCGCGTGCCAACATTGCGAGCAGCGCGGAACAAGTGAAGGCCGCTGACATCGAATCCTCGTTGGCCAAATCCACGCTGTCCCGCTACCAAATACTCCGCGATCGAAGGAGCGTCAGTCCGCAGGAGTTTGACGAAGTACAACGCCGCTCGGAGTCTGCTCTAGCGCGGCTCGAATCTGCCCGATCGATAATGATTGCCGCCAAGGCGGGGGAAACAGGTGCTCGTGCAGTCGGCAGCCATAGCCGGCTGCTCGCACCATTTGCCGGTACCGTGACGGCTCGTCATGTTGACCCCGGCGCTATGGCAACGCCCGGAATGCCGCTGCTTGAAATAGATAAAAGCGGGCCGCTGCAGTTGGGTGTAACAGTGGATGAATCCCTGCTTCCTCTTTTGCGCCAGGGGATGCAGATTCCGATTACGGTGGAGTCGGCTTCTACCCAGCCCCTTAGAGGACGGATCGCAGAGATAGTTCCAGCCGCCGATCCGGCAAGCCACAGCTTTCTGATCAAAGTTGATCTGCCGGTTGCAGCGGGCCTGCGCTCCGGCATGTTCGGTACCGCAGGCATCGCGACAAAGAGGCAGTCCCCATTGCTGCTGGTCCCGCAATCCGCGCTGGTGGTTCACGGATCCCTGAATAGCCTGTGGGTACTCGACCGCAATCACATTGCTTCCCTACGCTACGTGACCATCGGCGCGAAGCATGATGCGAACTTCGAAGTACTGTCCGGTCTCAGCAGTGGGGAGGTAGTGGTGATCTCCCCAGGCGACCGCGAGCTTGGCGGAAAAAGGATCGAGGTGAGTGAGTGAAGCAACACCTCGGCATCGCCGGTCATATTGCCGCGACGTTTATCAACTCAAAGCTGACGCCTCTCTTCATCGTCGCTTCGCTTGCCCTGGGAGCGTTTGCGGTTTTGGTGATTCCCCGCGAAGAAGAACCCCAAATCGTGGTTCCGATGCTGGATGTGACAACCGCGATGCCGGGCGCATCCCCAACCGAAGTGGAGCAACGCGTCACAGTTCCAATTGAGACTTTGCTGCGCGAGATCCCGGGGCTGGAGTACGTCTACTCCACATCCGCCCCAGGCTCGAGCCTTGTTATCGCCCGCTTCCTGGTCGGGACACGCCAGGAAGATGCGCTGGTAAAGGTGTATAGCAAGCTTTATTCAAATCTGGATCGTTTTCCGCAGGGTGCATCGCAGCCCATGATCTCTCAACCAACGATCAAGGCGCGCTCCATCGACGACGTGCCCATTCTGTCGCTGACGCTCTGGGGGAAGAACTACAGTTCGTACCAGCTGCGCTCGATTGCCGCCGAGATCGAGCACAGCATCAAGCAGGTCAACGATGTTTCGGAAACGCGAATCCTGGGTGGCCAGCCCAGGGCCATGCGCGTCATGCTCAGTAAAGATCGGCTTGCTTCCTACTCCATATCACCGGTCGCTGTCGTGGCAAGTCTCCAGGCCGCGAACGTGCGCGTGGAAGCAGGTCAATACGCCGCGGGCAACCAACAATTCCGGGTCAACGCTGGAGAGTTTTTTCAGAGTAAAGACGATCTCGAAAATGTGGTGGTCGGAGTGGGTCATGGACGCCCGATATATCTGCGCAACGTGGCCTCTGAGATAGTGGACGGACCGGCAGATCCTACGGACTATGTGCTTTTCGGCGCTGGTGCCGGGAGTATACGGAATGGCGTTGCGGTGGTGGCGGAGTCTCCAGCGGTTACCATCACCGTGGCTAAACGCAAGGGAGCGAATGCAACCGATATAGCCAATGCAGTTCTGGGCCGCATAGCCGAAATGCGCAGGACAACACTCCCTCAAGGCTTGAACATTACGACTACCAGAAACTATGGCGAGACGGCAAAGGCCAAGTCCGATGAACTGCTCAAGCATCTCTTGCTCGCCACTCTTTCCGTTACTTTGCTGATCGCGGTCTTTCTCGGCTGGAGGGAGTCTGGTGTTGTGCTGCTGGCAATCCCGGTGACTCTTGCGTTGACGCTGGCCGTCTTCTACTTGTACGGATTCACCCTCAACCGCGTGACGCTCTTCGCGCTCATCTTCAGCATAGGCATCCTGGTGGATGACGCCATAGTTGTGGTTGAAAATATGGTTCGCCATTTTCGCCTGCCGGAGAACAAAGGACGTCCACTTAGCCAAGTCGCTATCGAGTCCGTGGCGGAAGTTGGCAATCCCACCATACTGGCAACCATCGGCGTAATTGCGGCCATCCTCCCGATGGCATTTGTTCGCGGACTGATGGGTCCGTATATGCTGCCGATCCCCATCGGCGCTTCTTCGGCGATGCTGTTTTCGCTCATTGTTGCTTTCGTGGTTTCGCCCTGGGCAGCAATGCGGCTTCTGGCGCACACTACGGATCACACCAAAAATCATAGTTCCGTTGAGAATCCCGCTACAAGGATCTATCGGCGCATCATGTCGCCGCTCATTCGCTCCTCGCGCTATCGGCTCTTCTTTCTCGCTGGAGTCGCTACGCTTCTCCTGCTTGCCTGTGCGCTGGTCCCGCTGAAAGTGGTATGGGTTAAGATGCTTCCGTTCGATAACAAGAGCGAATTCCAGGTCATCGTGGATATGCCCGATGGAACTACACTCGAACAGACAGCGCGCGTCACACAACTACTCGGACGCTACCTGGCAGAGCAGCCCGAGGTTGCCAACTACCAGGTCTATGTCGGCTTATCCGGACCCTATAACTTCAATGGACTGGTTCGCCACTACTACTTGCGTCACCAGCCGAACCAGGCAGACATTCAGGTAAACCTTCTTCCTATCTCAGAGCGGAGCGTTCAAAGCCATCAGATAGCGAAGAGGCTGAGACCGCAGCTGGTGAAGCTGGGCCTGCCCTTTGGCGCGCGCATCAAGGTGAGCGAAGTGCCGCCCGGACCCCCTGTCGTGCAAACTCTCGTGGCTGAGATCTATGGACCGGACGCCGCCGGACAACTGGATGTAGCACGCCGGGTGAAACAAGTCTTCCAACAAACGGCAGGAGTGGTCGATGTCGACTGGTATGTTGAGGATCCTCAACATACCGTGACCTTCAAAGTCGATGAGGCCAAGGCTGCGCTACACGGGATTTCGGTCTCCGATGTAACTCGCGCGCTCACTATCGCGGAGTCCGGCACCGGTGCGGGGCACGTCCACGATGACGGGTCACGGGAGCCGGTGCCAGTAATGGTGCAGATGCAGCGCGTAGACCGATCATCCATCGAGGCGCTCGTGGGAATCAAACTCAATGCTGCGGATGGCAGTTTGATCTCGCTGCGCGAACTGACCCGGGTAGAGCCTGGGGTGTTACAGCCGAGCATATATCACAAGAATATGAAGCGAGTTGTCTATGTCACCGGGGACGTCGCGGGTGCGGAGGAGAGTCCGGTGTATGCCATCTTCAAGATGAACACCGCCCTCGATCATCTTCAGTTACCGGCTGGCTACACGCTGGCAAGATACAACGCTGTGCAGCCAGACTCCACCGATCACTACGCAATGAAGTGGGATGGCGAGTGGCACATCACGATCGAAGTGTTCCGCGATCTGGGCTTGGCATTCGCCGCGGTGCTGGTCCTGATTTATGTGATTGTTGTTGGATGGTTCCGTTCCTTCATCGTGCCACTGGTTATCATGGCCCCCATACCTCTCACGCTGGTGGGGATTCTGCCTGCACACGCCTTGTTCGGAGCATTCTTCACGGCTACTTCGATGATTGGCTTTATCGCCGGGGCTGGCATCATCGTTCGCAATTCCATCATTCTTGTGGATTTCATCGAACTGCGCCGCCGACAGGGGATGCCCCTTGCCGAGGCGGTGATTGACGCGGGAGCCGTCCGCGCCCGCCCAATGTTGCTGACTGCGGCGGCCGTGGTTGTCGGTGCCAGCATGATCCTCTCCGACCCCATCTTTCAGGGACTGGCACTTTCTCTCATCGCGGGAGAAGTGGCCGCGACTCTGCTCTCTCTTCCAGCCGGCCCTGTTCTCTACTACATGATTGCAGCCAGAAACTCTTCCGTGCCTTCCAACTCAATCTCTGTCGAACAAAAGGAGTCGCTCGTATGACAGTCGAACGCGGTATACGCTTGTTAGCTGGTGTGATAGTGCTTCTATCTGTTTCTCTTGCACACTGGTTCTCTCCCTGGTGGCTTGTGCTGACGGCCTTTGTCGGTCTGAATCTTCTGCAGTCGGCCTTTACCAACTGGTGCCCGGCCATGATGATTCTCAGGTCCATGGGCCTCAAAGACAGCGCAATTCAATCCACTCGCTGAAGGCGGCCAATGAACGAACGCAGATTCTCTCCCTCTCAGGCCCACAAGCTAGATGCTCCGGAGCGCAGGACGTGGCTTCCCGTTGCCGATGTGCTGAGCATTCTGGACCTTCATTCTGGATATATTGCCGCCGACGTTGGCGCAGGTACCGGCTATTTCGCTCTGCCGATTGCCAAAGCAGTTGGAGAAACGGGGAGAGTTTTCGCAGTCGATGCGGAGCCCGAGATGCTTGCTAGAATTCATAGCAAATTGGCAGCGTCGGGAATCGAAAACCTGGAGTGCATCGCCGGAGAAGCCTCTGCGACTGAACTCTCCGACGCATGCTGTGACTTGGTATTTCTAGCGAATGTCTGGCATGAAGTGGATGACTCATCGGCCGTGCTCGCTGAGATGCATAGGATTCTCAAGGATCCGGGCAAGGTGGCAATCCTAGATTGGCGCACAGATGTGGAGCAACCACCGGGACCACCGATTGAGCACCGGATCACACAGGATAACGTAGCGCACGCATTAGTCAGTGCCGGTTACACTGTCCGTTCGATCTCTTACGTCGGGCCTTTTTCCTACATTGTAGTTGCGGATTCAGCAGATTGAGGAGCACTCCTCTAGACCATGCAACCCTCCAGCCATGCAGATGGAGCTTCGCTTGTTAGGCACACTCGACTGACCCCGAATGCCCTTCGGGATGAGACGTACCGGTCGATGCTTCGCTTGCAGGCCGGTAAGAGCGGGGCGATTTCATCCCTGTGCGAGGCGCTAATAGCCGCGTGGGGTGCGGCCAGTTCCATCAAGAAGTCAGAACACCTTGAGGAGTGGTTGCGAAAGGTCACTCCGATCTGTCTGCGAATGATCTCCGCCTCGACCGAACTCGGGAACGCCGCAAGTTTCGCAGCACAAGCAAGTTGCCAAAATAGTAAAATCAATCCAAAGAAGGACTCAAGGACGAATATGGAAGTGAAGGTAATTCATCTCGATCAGGTCAGGTTTTCGATACAGGCGCGCAATCATATAATCATCAGCGACCAGCCCGCAGAAAGTGGCGGCCAGGACACCGGTATGACTCCCCCGGAACTTCTGCTCGCTTCACTCGGTTCCTGCGCTGCATTTTATGCAGCCCAATACCTGAGGACGCGCAATCTTGCCGAAAGTGGCGTAGAAGTTTCTGTCTCCGCCGAGAAGTTAAAGCAGCCTGCAAGGATGGGAGAGTTTCGCATTGACGTCAGTTGTCCCGTGCCCCTGACAGAGGATCAGAAGCAGGGCTTGCTGCGTAGTGTGCACCAGTGCCTGGTTCACAACACTCTGATTTCACAGCCTGACATAGCTATCGAATTGATCGCTCCTGAGCTCGCTATCGCCCCGTAGTTGGATGATGAGTCTGCCCGAGCAATTCCGCTTATACGCAGTCGCGCAGGTCTTTTCCACCAGCGCGGCATCCGAACGAGTTGAGACCGACTTTGAGTTTGTCTCGTGGTCGAAATAACGCTGTCAATTCCGACTTGCATCGCTCCCTCGTTAGCTCGTTAGTTTCCGGTCCGAACTCAGCATGCCCGGCTGCTCGCTTAGAAAGTGAGGCCGGAGTTCGGGTCCCAACGTCCGCCTCCGGCCTTTCAGATTCAAGCCCTTGCTGCGCTGGCGACGGCTGGCTCGACCTGCCCGGTGATTCATCAACACGACACAATCCCCGCGCTCGTGTGGTGCAATCTGCCGGATGGGTCGAATGAATTCTGCAATCGGCGATGGCATGACTGCACTGGCATCTCACCTCAAGAGCCACTCGGTTGCGGTTGGAACGTCACAGTTCATCCTGACGATCTCGAGAATTTAACCGTCAAGTGGCGTGCACTCTTGGCGACTTGGGCGCCGGGTGAGATCGAAGCACGCCTGCGACGCTACGACGGAAAGTTTCGCTGGTTCTTGTTTCGCGTAGAACCCTACCGGGATGAGTCAGGCAAGATCGTCCGATAGTATGTTGGACTGCGCGGTCCTTTTTGTACCAGTTGGTATGAGACAAACTGGAACACGAGGAGCTATTCATGGCACGAGGGAAGAAGCACACGGCGGAGCAGATTGTTAAGCTGCTTCGGCAGGTTGAAGTGGGTGTGGCGAA
>JANXZS010000166.1 GCA_025355385.1 Acidobacteriaceae bacterium
GCGTAGCGGAAGAAGTTGCGCAGCTTCGCGACGTGAAGGGCGATGCTGGTCCGCTTCAACTTGCGTTGCGCAAGCGCCTGCAAGTACTCGGACATATCTTCGAGGCTAACCTCCTCCAGCGGCTTGCCCTGCCGGCCAATCCAGTTCAGGAACTCTCCGACGCACATCTCGTAGTGATGAAGAGTGCTTGGCGAAAGGCACCGTTCATGCCGCTGAAAATGAAGAAAAGCCCCGAGCCGTGCGGCATAGGCGACTTCCGCACGCGACTCTTGTAACCTCCCCAACAGGCGAAGCAAGCCTGTCGCGTGATAGACGAACTGCCGCTCGCCGACGTGGAGACATCTTCGAGAGCGGTGCCCGGTCCCAGCCCACTCGACTGCAGCGGCTTCGATCTCAACAAGGGTGATCTCGGGTCGGTCGAGCCGAAGATGCCGGACGACGACAACGAGTAGCTGCGCGATGTTACGCACAGTCTTCCGTGAGCGCCCCTCTTCAACGAGGTGCGTCAGGTAAAGCTGGCGTTCGGCTACAAAGGGTAAAGACTGGTAGCGGACAACGGCAGCTTGCCGTGTAAAGAGCTGATCGAACATGGTGGTCTCCCTGGGTGAAATGAATCCGCCCAGTATCGCCACCTTCATCTCGTTATGTTGTGTCCAAAATCAGCAAACCCAATGAAGACGCACCCTCGCAGCCACTACGCGACATAACTGCGAACACAACATAAGTGCGCGAGTTCGTGAACAAGGGTGCTGAACTCCTCGGCCTCGGATTGACCGGGAAGAATAGCAATCTTCCCTCCGTAACTCATCCCCAAAGCGGGTGCGATCTTCTCCGTGAAGACAAGCTCTACGCCTTGCTGCTTGATGAAGGAAACGAGACGGTCGCGGTTGTCCCCTACGGTGCCGCTAATACCCCGCATAGTGGGAAGCTCTGCCCCGTCGGTCTGTGACACATCGAAGACATAGGCATTCCGAAAGCCGACAAGAACACGGGTGTTCTGTTTGGTGATGTCCTTTTCAATCTCTTCATCTCTCTTGCGCTTGATGCCGATGATAGGAGCGAGAATGCGGATGCCTTTCTGCCCCTTCATCACTTTGCGGCCAAGCTGGTTCCACGCATACAGACCAGCAACGCGGGTTGCGTTCGGCCTCTGCCGTGCAATCTCCAAGATGTTCCCGAAACTGTAGTTGTGAAAACGGCTCATCGCGTCGAGGTAGGCGGTGAGTGCATCGCTGTGTCCGGCTTTAAGCTGTTCGATGAGGCTCTTGACGTTGGCCGCGATGATCTCTTTGGTGGTCTGTCGTTGCTGCGGTTGTTTGGGGGTTTCGCTGATGGCGGTGATATTGCTGGTAGTGGCGTTCATCGGTGGTTCCTCCGTTTTTGAATGGCTGTGCTGTGTTTGCTCACAAACACGCCTTGGCCCTGGCCCACGCCAGCGGAGGCGGCAAGTGCAAGAGGAGGGTTCCCTACCCGGAATGCAATGGAGGGCGAGCGCAGCGAAGGTCTGCACAAGCGAAGCGCGGAAGATTAGGGTGCCTCTTGCGCGCGCCAGAGGCGGAGCCTCTCAGGAAGGCTTGGTTTCCTTGTAGGGCGCGGAGCGCAAGAAGACGCGTTGGCTTTGGCCGTTGCTTATCAGGGTCGGCGCTGCGGGCAGGAACGAGACTGTTACGAAACTTCCTGCTCGCCAACAGTCGTCCATAGATTCATTGAGGAGACGACGACTTCCCGCGACCGATCTTTGGTCCCATAATACCGGAAGCGTATAAAAGTTCTATGGACAGCGTTGGGTCGAATTTGGCTTATGGAGTGTATTTGGGGAAGAGTGAGGTGCGACAGGAGCTACCTGGCTTCTCGGTGTCCGTCCTCCGGCCAACATTCCATGCAGAAGATGTTCCTATTCATACACACGACACGGCATCTCTCATCTTCATTCTTGAAGGAAGCTACCTAACGAGCGCGGACGGTCCGAAAGAGCTTTCATCAAGCCCATTCCTGATTTTCAATCCCGCGGGGACTACTCATAGAGACAGCTTCGTTGTTCCGAACGGGCGGTTCTTGGCGCTATCCTTGTGTGGCACGGTGACACGCACTGCGAACAACGGGGGCGACCTCCCCACGACGGCAATCTCATTCCAAGATGGCGAGCCTGTTGTTGCCGCGAGCCGGCTGTTAAGGCAGTGTCTTGCCGGCCAAGTGCACGATCCGTCGGTATTGGAGGAGTCCTGCTGGGAACTCCTCGGGTCGGTCTCCGGGAGTCGCGCCTGGGCCAGCAGCAGCGAAGCGGGCGTACCGTCGTGGCTTGACCACGCACGGGCGATGCTGAGGGACCAACGCACCGGAACCTTACCGATCACAAGCATTGCCGAAGCACTGGGCATACATCCGGTTTACCTAGCGCGGGGCTTTCGGAAGTATTTGCGCTGCAGCCCCGCTGAATACCGTATGCGTTGCCGTCTACAACGCGCGATGGACCTGCTTTGTCGAAGTGACCAGTCGCTTTTGAACATTGCGCTGGACGCAGGATTCTTCGACCAGAGCCATTTCACGACTGCGTTCAGACAGCAATTCGGTCATGCTCCCGGCGCCTATAGACGAAAGCTTGAGGATTCCGGCCCAGATCCAGGTCAGGTTGGATTTTTACAAGAAAGAATGCGTCACGAAGAGAGAAGCTGAATGGGGAGACCTCCTCAAAGATGAGCTTTCGATCCTTTCGTATATCGTCCTGGCAAAAGGAAGTTCTTCTTTTCGTACTTTCCACTTCCGTGCTCGTCCACGCACAGACCGTCGCGGCCGGTTCCGTCGAGGGCTTGTGGGGGGCGGAGACACGCCTGGGCATACCCGTTACCGGAGAGTTGACTGTGGATGGCCGCGATGGAACGTGGAGAGCCTCTATCGGAGGGTACGAGGTTCCCGCCAGCCTCACTGCACATCGGCTTACCTTTAGCCTGCCGGGGCACCTTGGCTCTTTTCGAGGTCACTTCGATACCAGCTCGCAACATTTGCAGGGAGAGTGGATTCAGCCCGGTGGAGTCATCCTGGACCCGCAATACGCAACGCCCATCGCGTTCCGTCTCATCTCTGCGAATATCTGGCGGGGGGATGTTGTTCCGCTTGAACAGCGCTTATCGGCCTATCTGCTGATCTCTTCCAAAGAGGGAAGGCTGACAGCGGTTGCCAGCAATCCGGAGGGTAACTTCTTCCGTCGCCGGACCTATACGGTGACTCAAAATGGGGGCAGTGTTTTGCTGGAAGCGAATGGCAAGAAGTTCAACGGTGTTTTTGACCAACAGGCGGGCACTCTATCGGTGCAACTGATGGATTGGCTGCCACCATTTACCCTCACTCGCAGAACACGGGACGACGCTGTCGGGTTTTATCCCCGCGTGCCGTCTGAGAGGGAGCAGTGGGTCTATCGTCAGCCCATCGACAGCAAGGATGGCTGGTCCGTATCAACGTTGAAGCACGAGGACATGGATGAGGCGCCCATCGCCAGTCTCATGGAGAAAATCATGCGGGCTGACCCAACAAGCAGCGCCCTGAGAATTCAGAGTCTGGTGATCGCTCGGCACGGCCGCTTAGTTCTTGAAGAGTATTTCTATGGATTCAGCCGAGATCGGGTGCACGATATGCGCTCCGCGGGAAAGACGTTTGCCCCCGTACTTGTCGGTCTCGCAAGGCAGCAAGGAGCGCAGCTTCGGCCGGATAGCCCTGTGTATCCACTCTTTTCGGCTGATGCTCCCTTTGCGAACCCTGACGACCGCAAGAAGAGCATGACTCTGCGAGACATCATGACGATGACTGCGGGGAACGCGTGTGATGACAATGATGACGCGTCTCCCGGCAACGAAGATCGAATGCAAAGTGACGGCCAGCAACCCGATTGGTATAAGTACACCCTTGGCTTACCGATGAAAAAGCAGCCGGGTGGCGAGCAAGCAGTTTATTGCTCTGGAGACCTCAATCTAGTGGGTGGTGCTGTCGCGGCATACACGAAAACCTGGCTGCCTGACTTTTTTGAGGCCCACGTCGCCCGGCCACTTCAGTTTGGGAGGTGCTATCTCAACCTGATGCCGAACGGCGAGGCCTACATGGGCGGCGGAGCCTACCTTACGCCCAGAGACCAGCTCAAACTGGGGCAGTTGTATTTGGCAGGTGGAGTCTGGAATGGACAGAGATTGCTAAGTAAGGAATGGGTTACCGACTCGACGTCATCCCACTCACAGTTCGCCAAAGACCGCAGCTTGGGCCAGGAGCACGATTATGGATATGGCTGGCACCTGCATGAACTGCATAGCGATGGCAAGATTTATAAGACGTTTGCAGCAGAGGGAAATGGTGGACAGTTCGTAATTGCGATACCTGCTCTCGATCTAGTGGTCGGAATTACCGGCGGCGCATACGGGGAGTTCGATCAGTGGTACCGCTGGGAGTTGGAGCTTGTGCCCGAGTTCATTATTCGTGCAGTTGAGAACAGCCCGAAACGGCTATCTGTTCCCAATTAGGCATAACAAACGCGCATTTGTGCATCTGGAAGATGCCTGCAGAGTACTACTGCGAAATTAGTTGTTTTTCCAGCCACGATAAATGAGACGCTGTCCTCGCAAGCGCGAGGACATCGTCTTTTATGGCTTACATCCAAGGTGAAGGTCGCGGTCAGGGCTCACTGTTTCCGGTCGTTCTTGACGACCTTGTTCCCGTCGATCATATGTGCCGCGTCATCGATGCATTCGTTGCAAAGCTTGCGCTATCAGAGCTTGGCTTCGAGCGTGCACAGGCTGCGGAGACAGGACGACCGGGCTATGATCCACGCGATTTGCTGAAGCTTTACCTGTACGGTTACCTGAATCAGATTCGTTCATCACGACGCTTGGAAGTTGAGTGCCGACGGAATGTCGAACTTATGTGGCTTCTGGGCCGCTTGTATCCAGACCATAAGAGCATCTCTGAGTTTCGCAGGATGCACACGGAAGCCATCACGGCAGCGGGCGCAGCCCTCATTCGCTTTGCACGGTCTTGTGGTCTCATCCGTGGCGAATGGATCGCCATTGATGGCTCCAAGTTTCGCGCTGTAGCGAGCATTGACTCAGTCCGCGAAAGGCTCGCGCTGCAGCGTTACCTCGACAGCGTGAAGAAGGCAGACGCAGAACAAGAAACGAAGATTGATCACTCTGCTGTGCAAGCAGCGCTTGAGAAGCTAAAGCAAAACGCAGAGCCGGAGGCTGGATTTATGCTGGTTCGTCAACAAGCCCTTCCGGCATACAATATTCAGGCTGCCGTTGATACGGAAAATGCGTTGATCGTGGCCCATGCTGTAGTGCTTGATGCTTCCGATATCCGTTGTCTCAGGCCCATGGCTGAGGCGGCGAAGCAAGCAATTGAAGCAGATAACTTCAACGTGGTTGCAGACGCCGGTTACTCGAACGGAGAGCAGGTCGCTCAGTGCGAAGCGGCGGGCATGATGCCGTTCGTTCCTGTCATGCGAACAGTCAATAACCAAGGTGATGGCACGCTATTCGGTCGCAACGAATTCCGCTATGTACCCGACAGCGATACGTACATCTGTCCTGGGGACAAGAAGTTGCTACGCAAGCATACGAATTACAAAGACCGGTACACGATGTACAAGGCATCGTCTGTCGACTGTGCCGCCTGCTCGCTCAAGTCACGCTGCACACAAGCTCCAAGACGTGGTTCAGCCCGCCATTTGTACGAAGACGCGCTAAACCGGATGCAGGAGCGCGTTACGCCTGAAGCGATGAGACTGCGCCGATGCACGGTCGAACACCCGTTCGCTACGATCAAATACCGCATCTTCGGGCATCCTCGCCTGTTGATGCGTGGGTTGATGGGTGCACGAACCGAAATCGGCATCGCGACAATGGCATACAACCTAAAGCGCATCACGAATGTGCTTGGGGCAGCGAAACTCACAAAGGAACTCCTTCACTCTAGATAGAGCGGTCATACTATTTGCGAGTCGAAGAACGTCAGCTCGATCAGGTGATCGTCCACGTTTCCTTCGACCGCCCGCTGCTGCGGGTTTCGTAACGCCCTCGAACAGGCCCGCTGGGTGGGTGGCGGAAGACGCAAAGCGGCTGAAGACAGGGAGGTGCCCCTCCCTCTAGGAGTAGAGAAACCCTGTGATTTGTTCCTTCCGTCTCGACGAAGCAATTGTTTTATGTTGGCCGTAAGATGTCGGTATGGGCGGCTTCAGCATCAAAATCGATCAAACGGCGCTGGTGTATCTCGAAGAGAAAGCCAAAGGCTGGTTCGGTAAAGATTTTGCTTCGGTGGAAGCTGCGTCTTGGTTGAATGGTTTACAGAGCACCGCACTCACGCAGACAAGTTCCGTAAAGTGAGTGGGAATGCACAAGCCAGTTCCTTTCGAAGATATTTACCAGCCCAC
>JANXZS010000312.1 GCA_025355385.1 Acidobacteriaceae bacterium
AACTCCACAGCTAACAGACTACTCCGCTCGACGCCGCTGCCATCTGTGTGCATCTGTTTGCTGCGCTGCTTCTTCAAATGTCAGGCCAGCGTGCTGACCGCCATCTCAAACTGCGGCAGAACTCGCTACGTCTCATTCCACTCGATCGATATAAAACCACAAGCCGCTCAATCTCCGTACGGCTACGACGAACAGCTAACAATCCAGTGTCTACGCTCATGAACAGAGTTCATCGCAAACACTACCGCTCTAAAAGATGCGCTGCTCTTACGTTTACAATCCATCCCGCTCCGGTCGATACCCGCCTGATGCAGGCAATGGTCCAGAAGACGCCCCGCCGGACCAGTGAAGGGGCGTCCATCCGCGTCTTCATCATCGCCCGGCTGTTCGCCGATCAGGGATAGGAAAACGTCCGGCGGCCCTTCGCCAAACACAGTCTGCGTGGCTCGCAAATATAGGTCGGAGCCGCGGCAACCTTCGGCTGCCCTTTTCAGTGAATTCAAACTGGGATCCACGGGAAGATGGTCCCCGGCAGAATGAGTGAGTCGAGCGCTTTTCGTCACCCTTGTGCAATGCGACGAGGTTGCAAATAGGTTAGTCGTTCCCTATAACTTAAGCCCAGGTAACTTCAGCGAATTCCGGACTTCGCCATTGCAAACGCCCCTGAAGCAAGACTTCTCTAATCTGACCTGGTGGCCAACTCCACGGCTTGCGGCGTCGCCTTGGGGCGACTGAATTTTCCCAGCGCCGTCTTCAGCAGCACATACAAAGCCGGGATGAAGAAGAGATTCAGGATTGTGGATAAGAGCATGCCACCGACGATCGTGGTTCCCACCGAGTGACGCCCCAGAGCGCCGGCACCAGTTGCAAACACCAGCGGCAGGACTCCCAGAATAAATGCGAAAGAAGTCATCAGAATTGGTCGCAACCGAAGTTCAGCCGCTTCAACTGCGGCATCGGAAATGGATCGACCCTTTTCCAGCAGTTGTTCGGCGAACTCAACGATCAGAATTGAATTCTTCGCCGAGAGCCCAATGAGCATCACCAAACCAATCTGGCAGTACACATCATTGGACAAACCGCGAAGTGAGACTGCACCGAGCGCACCCAGAACCGCCATCGGTACCGCAAGCAGGATGATGAAGGGAAGCGCGAAGCTTTCATACTGCGCGGCGAGGGTGAGGTAGACGACCAGCAGTCCAAGGCCAAATATGATGATCGCTTTGCCGCTCGACTCGATCTCTTCCTTGGCAAGACCTGTCCAGGAGAAATTCATGCCCGGCATCATGTTTTGTTTGGCAAGCTCTTCCATAGCTTTCAGGCCTTGGCTTGAACTGTAGCCCGGTGCGGCCGCGCCGTCGATCTCGGCGGAGCGGAAGAGATTGTAGTGACTGATAACTTGCGGACCGGAGGCCTCTGCTACGGTAACTATGTTATCGAGCGGAATCATGTGGTTGGCTTCCGAGCGCACATAGAACTCGCGGAGATTTCGTGCGGTCATGCGGAAGGGCTGGTCTGCCTGAATGTAGACGCGGTAAGCGCGGTTGTTGAAGTCAAAATCGTTGACGTACTGCGAGCCCATGAAGACATTCAGCGCCGTGGTGATCTGCGACAGAGGCACACCCATCGCCTTGGCCTTTTCGCGGTCAATGTTTACCAGCAGTTGCGGGTCGTTCGCCGAGTAGCTTGTGAAGAGTCCCACGACGTCCTTGCGTTGGCGGCTCGCTCCCACAATCTGGTGGGCAACGCGGTCGAGATCTTCTAATGTATTGCGGCCTAGGTCCTGTAGCTCAAATTCAAAGCCGCCGAACGCTCCCAATCCCTGGACCGCGGGCGGCTGAAAGGCTACGACAATTGCGCCTGGAATACCGAAGAGTTGCGGAGTCAGCGCGGCGACAATGTCCGCAGCCGAGTGACCTTTGTTGCGACGCTGGGCCGCCGGACGGAGACTGGCGAAGATCAAGCCGGCATTGGGCGCACTTCCTGAGAAGCTGAAACCGCTCACTGCGAAAGACCCCTCAATATCATTGTTCCGCGAGAGCAGGGCCACCGCCTGATCTTCAATCTGCGTTGTATACGCGAGCGAGGCACCTTTGGGAGCTTGCACCACCAGAAGTAGGTAACCCTGATCTTCCTGGGGAACGAAGGCTGTAGGCACCGTTCTGTAGAGCCACACGGTGGCCGCGAGTCCGCAGACAAACAGGATTAAAACGACATAGCGGAGGCGAAGTACCACGTGAATGGCGCGTGCGTAAGCTCCGGATATTCCACGAATACCATTATCGATGAACTCCGCGAAACGCCGATAGGCTCGCGATACGAAACCAATGTGCAGGAAGTCAAGCTGAGTGAACTTAGCCTCTTCACCACGCAAAAGGATGGCCGAAAGGGCGGGAGAGAGGGTAAGCGCATTGAAGGCTGAAATAGCAATGGCAAATGCGATAGTGAGCGAGAATTGTCGGTAAAGAATGCCTGTGGTTCCGGGGAAAAAAGACACCGGGACAAACACAGAGATCAAGACCAGAGACGTAGCGATGACCGCGCTTGTGACTTCACCCAGGGCAACCGACGTGGCGGTGTGCGGGTCTGAGTGGTCCATGGAGATATGCCGCTGTACGTTCTCAATAACGACGATTGCATCGTCGACGACGAGCCCTGTGGCCAGCGTGATGCCAAACAGAGTCAGCGAATTGATCGAGAACCCAAAGATCTTGATGAAGGCAAAGGTTCCGATCAGAGAGACTGGAATCGTGACGGCCGGAATGATGGTCGCCCGCCAGTCAAGGAGAAACAGGAAAATGACCACGATGACGATGATGATGGCTTCAGTCAGCGTGGTGAGGACTTCCCGGATGGAATCGCCTACCACTGTGGTTGAGTCGAATCCAATTGCATATTCGAGACCCGGTGGAAATGATTTGGAGAGTTCCACCAATGCCGCTTTCGCGGCGCGATCCACCTCGAGCGCGTTGGCGTTGGAGAGCTGCTGCAGACCTATGCCGATCGCGCTGTAGCCGCTATACTTCAGCCCTGTGCTGTAAGTTTCGGCACCAATTTCTGCGCGGCCAACGTCCTTCAGTAATATGAGGCCATTGGGCGTATTGCGGATAATGATGTTATTGAACTGCGCCGGATCAATGAGACGGCCCACGACCCGGACCGAGATCTGGAAATCCTGCTTGCCGTTGTTAGGAGGCTGGCCTAGTTGCCCGGCGGCGACTTCCACATTCTGCTCAGAGAGCGCGCTGCTAACATCTCCCGCGGTGAGACCTCGAGCGGCGAGTCGGGATGGATCGAGCCAGATGCGCATTGCGTATTTCCGTTCGCCAAAGATGAGCACATCGCCCACCCCCGGAATGCGCTTAAGGGCATCTTTCACGTAGACGTCAAGGTAGTTCGAGATGAACGTGTCCGGGTAGCGTCTATCCCGGGTGAAGAAGCCGGCAGCGAAGACGAAATTGCTATTCGCCTTGTTGATGCTGATGCCGGTGGCATTAACCTGCGCGGGCAGCCGACCTTGAGCCGAAGCTACGCGGTTCTGCACGTCGACAGCGGCGATGCTGAGGTTGTAGCCGGTTTGAAATGTGGCCGTGATCTGACTGGTGCCGTCGTTGCCGCTGTTGGAAGCGATGTACTGCATGCCCTGCACGCCGTTAATCGATTCCTCCAGTGGGATGGTGACCGCGGACTCGACGACGCGTGCATTTGCACCGATATAATTGCTGGCCACGGTGACCTGCGGCGGTGCAAGCTGTGGGTAAAGAGAGATCGGCAGCGTGGGAATGCTTACCGCGCCAGCAAGAATAATCAGCAAGGCGCAGACTGTAGCGAAGATTGGCCGGCGGATAAAAAAATCAACAAACAAGGGGGCTATTCCTCTCGCGTGAGAGCGGCGTTGCTGCAACTGCCGCTCGGGTTCGATTCAGCAACTCTCTGGCGAGAACGTCAGCCGAGCGGTTGCACGGGAACGCCATCGACCAGGAACTGCGTGCCGGAGACAATCACCTTATCCCCGATATTCAACCCATCCTGGACTGCATAGGTATTGCCGATCGTGTCGCCAAGCTTGACGGCGCGCTGACGCGCGAAGAACTTTCCTTCCTGCTCTGTAGCTACGAAAACGAAGGCCTGACCACCAAGCCGCGTCACCGCCAGCACGGGAACCACGGGTGCAGGTTTCGTACTCCAAATCACCCGCGCCTTTACCAGTTGCGCATTGCGCAGCAGCGCCAGGCCGGAGTGAACCGGCGCTTTCGCCAGGATGCCTTGTAACTGGTTGTCAACCTGGGGCGATAGGAAAGAAATAGTGGTGTGCTCCAGCAGGTTGCCGCTTGTGTCCAGCAGGTCGACTCCGAGACCTTTGCGAATCTGTGACACCCGTTCCGTCGGGATGTAGATGTAAGCTTCCAGGTCGCGATTCTCGTCTACCGTCGTCAGCAGGGTAGAGGGCGATACGTAATCGCCCACGTGCACTGGGATGTCGCCAACCACTCCGGCAAAAGGAGCCGTTACGCGGTAATAGCTCAGCTGGCGTTCCTGCGTCATCCGCGCAGCCGTTGCCGACCCGTAGTCCGCCTTCGAATTCTGGTACGCCTGCTCCGCCTGATCCAAGAGGGACTGGCTGATGATGCCCGCATCGTGCAGCTTCTTCTGCCGGTCCAGCTCGGTCTCGTTGTATTGATATAGCGCGCGCTTCTGGGCCTCAGTGGCGCGTTGTGCTTCTACGGTCGAGACCTGCTTGATCGGGTCTATCTCCATCAATACCTGACCCGCCTTCTCCTTATCTCCGGAGTGTGCCAGGATGCGCGTCAGGGTGCCATCTACCTGGGGGTTGAGGGTGGCGGAGTGACGAGATTTGATGGTCGCGACATATTCGTCACTGAGCGGTACCGGAGACATCGTCACCGGCAGCGTCTTGACCGGCATGGCTCGCATCGAAGGACCCTGTTGCGCAGCAGGCTTGGCACAGCCGCTCAGGCTGATGCCCACGAACGACAGAAGAGTTGCAGCGGTAACGGCAAACGTTCTCAACAGATCCTCAACAGGACTTCGGGTTGGGGCGGCGCTCCTACCTGGGCGCGTGCTATCACGCTGCATAAGGCAGGATTACCCCGCACTGTTTAACAAAGTTATCGCTCTTTATATATTAAGTGAGTCGCGAGGTTGTCGCGGCAAGGCTAGCAGAAGAAAAATCATTTCAAAATCTCCTCGCAACTCCCTGAATCTTTGATGAATCCAGCGCCAGGATCGCTCCAAAAAAAAAGCGATCCCCAGCATCCCAGTCCACACGCCTCGCTGCCACTATTTGGCGGGTTTCTGACGGAGCATCCACAGAATTCCTAATTCAGGATCCCGAGCCCTACCTCAGCTTCCACACAGTCAACTCTCGTAGGGTAAAGACAAGGTAAAGCGGCCTTCGCAGGAACCTGTGTCATCGAGGTCGCGACACTACAGACACATATGCCCGCGCGGACCTGTCGCATTCAACCGCGTGGCGAAATCTATGAGACAGAATTGCGGACAGACGTAACATTAACCAGTTGGCGATGTGGTGAAGGATTGCACCTATTCCGCCGCGCACTGGACAGATCCTGCCTATCCGGGGACGAGCGACCTCGTACATTTGGGCATAATCAATTGCTCGCCGGGTCCTAGGATCAAGCCAGTGGCATCTTTGACATGGCAAGTCCAAGTTGTTAGAGTCGAAATTGGTTGTGCATATCCGGCTGCCTTGTACCAGCGCCGCACCCGCGTCCCCGTCGTCTAGCCCGGCCTAGGACACCGCCCTTTCACGGCGATAACACGGGTTCAAATCCCGTCGGGGACGCCAA
>JANXZS010000313.1 GCA_025355385.1 Acidobacteriaceae bacterium
CTCCGCGAACGTCGTACCCCAGTCCTGAGTATCTACATTCGGATAGACATGGCCATTGACCAGAAACATGTCCTTCCAGCCGTCGTTGTCAAAATCAAACAGCCCCGCCCCCCATCCTACAAATGGAATCGTAATGTCGGCGACACCCACCTTGTAACTAACATCACTAAAGTTGGCATCTCCCTCATTCCGGTAAACTACCTTCCAGTCATCGGAGAAGTCGGTGTCTACCATCCCCACCCATCCAGTGTTCTGCCAATCTCCCACCCCTATGCCCATGGTCGCTGTCTCGCGTCCGTCCTGGTTCAGGGCGTATCCAGACTCATAACTCACATCTTCGAAGGTGCCGTCGCCCTTGTTGAGATACAGATAGTTTGGGGTCGAATCATTGGCCACTAACAGATCGACTTTGCCGTCGTTATTCAGATCCACAAAAATAGACGTGAATCCGTAGTAGGCATGGGGGTCGCTTACTCCCGCTTTCTCGCTGACATCGGTGAAGGTGCCGTCACCGTTGTTATGGAAAAGGTGATCGCGCTCCCCCTTCAGGCCGCGCGGCCCGCACATCACATTAATGCCGCGAAACTGGCACGCCGGAAAGGCCACTGCCGACGATCCTGGTATCGGCGGTGCGCTCATGTCGTAGTGCACATAGCCGGAGACAAAAAGATCCAGCCGGCCATCTCCGTCATAGTCGCCGAAGGTAGCTCCGGCCGACCAGCCTCCCAGCACGACGCCCGCTTTTTCTGCGACGTCAGTAAATGTTCCGTTGTGGTTATTGTGGTACAGCCTGTTCTTTCCGTAGTTAGCCACAAAAATATCGGGCCAGCCGTCATTGTCGTAGTCTGCGATCGCTACACCAAATCCCCAACGCCCATTGGTGACGCCAGCCTTTTCGGCTACGTTAGTAAAGGTGCCATCGTGATTGTTGTGAAAAAGCGCGGCCCGGGGAGCTTCCTCCTTACCCTCGTAGGCCCTGAAAGTAGAGCCATTCACCAGGTAGATGTCGAGCCAGCCATCGTTGTCATAGTCGATCAGGCCGACGCCGGAACCATCGGTTTCGATGATCATCTTTTTCTCCGGAGTACCCATGGTGTGCTTCCACGTGGACAGACCGGAGGACTTGGTGATGTCTTGAAAATAAATGGGACCGGAGTCAACAAACCCGCCAGCAGTAATTGGCCGCCGCTCGGCGTCGTATACCGCGGAGTGCGCTCCTGCCGAGGCATTGCTCCCCATGCCGGAGGTATCCGGTTTGGGCGTCTGCGCCTGACCGAAGGCTACAGCGCAATGCAGACAGACAGCCGCCGCAAGTACCAGATTCCCAATTCGCCTGGCTGAGGTTCCGGGCAGCACTGCGAGGCCCATTCTGACTTTTCGCAGGCACATCGACGCCACAGGAGCTCCCTAAACCAGAATTGCAAACTCCGTTATTGTACGTGCCCGCCAGCACCCTCGCCGCCTATTATGCCCAGCTGAACGATCAACACAGAGGGCAAGTCCGCCGCTACCATTGACACACAACATTAAATCAGGCCCTGCTGCGCCAGTGACAAGAGTACCGGCCAGCGTCATTCAGATTGAACAGGTTAGGCAGCGCGGGGTTACTCCAAAGGGTACCCCCCGACTACGATCATGAGACGAAGTGTGCTATTCTGTTTTTGCGCTCAGTGATTTGGTTGTGAGCCGTTCTTGCTGTGGAAAGCCAGACCGTCTGCCTTAACACCCCTCCCAAGCCCATTCAGCGTTCCCGCTCGCAATTGTGCGCAGCGTTGTCGTAAAACCTGTGTGTTTTACGCGGAAACGTCGTACGGCAGGTCCGTCCCTCGGCAGTGAACTTCGTGTCGATTGTTACAGCACCTACGGATACCCTTGCGCTTCAATTCGACCTTCTCACGGTGGACGAAGCCACTAGCTGAGATCCGCACTCTTCCCGTCCCTGCCCTTCCCCACCACTGGCAGCGCGTAGCGGGACTAAGGAAAAAAGTGACCGCATTTACCGACTTTCAGATTTCCGCCTCGCTGCAGAAAAAGATCGCGATGGCCAAGTTCGTAATCCCAACCCCAGTTCAGTCCGCTGCCATCCCCCCCGCCCTTGAGGGCAAGGATGTGCTGGCCACGGCGCAGACGGGAACGGGAAAAACCCTGAGCTTCCTGATTCCCATCATCGAGCACCTGCAGGCATCGCAGGTAAAGGGCGCGACCGCCCTGGTGCTCCTGCCGACGCGGGAACTCGCGATGCAGGTGGAGCAGCACTACATCAAGCTCAACCAGACATCCAATAACCAGGTGGCCCTGGTTGTCGGCGGGTTGTCGGAAGGCAGCCAGTTGCAGTCCATCCGTCGTGGAGCCAGGCTGATCGTCGCCACTCCGGGACGACTCGAGGACTTTCTCAAGCGCCGATTGGTGGCACTCGACAAGATTGAAATCCTGGTTCTGGACGAAGTGGACCGCATGCTCGATATGGGCTTCCGCCCTGCGATTCGACGCATCGTCTCCGCCATTCCGGCCAAGCGCCAGACTCTCTGCTACTCCGCCACGATGGAATCTCCCATCACCGAGGTCGTAGGGGAATATCTCACGAACCCGGTCCGCATCGAAATCGGATCGGTCCTGAAGCCTTCAGAAAACGTAAAACTACGTACTTTTGAAGTAACGAACGAGCGCAAGATGCCACTACTAGAGCACCTGCTTCGTTCCGAGACAGGAAGCTTCCTCGTTTTCGTCCGCACCAAACACGGCGCGGAGCGTGTGGCCAAAAAACTTTGCCACGCAGGATGGGGAGCAACAAGTATCCACGGAGATCGCTCGCAGTCACAGCGTATCGCTGCACTTAAAAGCTTTTCCCTGGGTAAGCATCGCGTGCTGGTGGCGACGGACGTTGCCGCCCGCGGTATTGATGTTGCACACATCGCGCATGTTGTGAACTACGACATGCCCAAGATGGCGGAAGACTTCGTTCATCGCGTTGGTCGTACCGGTCGCGCATCCTGTCAGGGTGTTGCTTCCACGTTTGCTGCTCCCGAGGAGCGCAACGACCTGCGCAAGATCGAACGGACTCTGCATATCTCGATGGAACGCTTTCGCGTGAAGGATGCAATGATCGCGTAACCGCGCGACTCCTGCACCTCTCCTGAGATTTAAAAGGCTCCCGTTTGCCAACCAGCAACGGGAGCCTTTTCTGTTGTGCCATCGCCCTGACCAGAGCGGTTCGCACCGGCCCATCCACCGCGTCAGTGCGAAGAGTGAATTTGTCGAAGACTCGTGAACGCATAAGGCGAAAAGCGAGCTTCCATGGCGGGGGGACGCTGCGAATGCGAGGGGCGTGACTGGATAGTTTTTATAAGTCATTGATTTGAAATCTCTTAATGTATCAAACACGCCGGAAGTCAAAAATGTCCCGGTCAGGCCCTGGTTCAATACCAGCCGCATACCACCGAGGGCTGGCGATGGACATCCAACCGTTAGGTGCGCTGATCGCTTGCAGGCACAAAATTGATGGATGTATTTCGAAACCCACTATAAAAGGAGCAAACATGAAATCCGAAAGAATTGTCTTACACACTTTCACCGGCGTTCTTCTCGCCGGGGTGCTCGCAGCTGGAGCAATAGCTCAGGCGCAGGAAAAAAACGATATGAACAACGACCGAAATGACCGAAAGGCCGACCAGCGCGTAATCAACCGCGATCGAGAGAAGATTGAGCACGATACACAGCAGTTCGGCGCCAACAGCCCACAGGTGATGGCTGACAAAAAGCAGCTATCGGCCGACGAGACAAAAAGCTACGGGGTACAGAAAGACATCAACCAGCAGCAAGACCAGAATCAAGACCGCTCCGTGGCAAAAGGCGATCAACGCGCAATCAATCGCGATAGAGAAAAGATGGAGCGCGATACCCAGCAGTTCGGCGCCAACAGCCCGCAGGTTGCGGCTGATAAAAAGCAACTGGCCGCCGACGAGACGAAGAGCTATAAAGCTCATCGCGACGTAACCCAGGATGGCCCGCAGCGGTAATTACTTGCTGGAATCATTTGCCTAACTAAGCAAATCGCGCAGGAGCCGTCCCGACGTAGTCAACTGCGACGTTCAGGACGGCTCCTTGGATGCTTCCGGCAATCTTTTCGGACGCGCTCGACCATCCCAACGGAATGAGCCTCCAGCGCCTGCCAAAGCGCGAAGCGATAGCACGGTAGAGCGCCTCTTGATTTGGTCGGCCGTCCAGATATCGGAACGCCAACTCAGCGTTGAGCGAATGCGCAACTTCCCCCTGACACAGCAAGCGTGGATAGCCACGACGGAGTAAAGTAGGGCCGCGATTTCTCGCCCAGTTGACCCCGAATCCAACAGGAGCTTCCGAGATCCTCCAACTCAACTATTCTCCACCCCCCAGGCAACTGCGGAAGAAGAGCTAGAACGCGATTCCGCCGCGTATATTGTGCAACAGTCATGTTCTCCCTGGCTTCACGGTGTGTATTCGCAATAAGCTACTTGAGGATGCCTTTTTATGATGGTTGATTTCGCCCCGCGAGTGTTACTCGTCGACGATGAACCGATTTTGAATGAAGTCCTGACTGCCATTCTGGAAGAAAACGGATTTGTCTGTCGGTCCGCAGGAGACGGATTCGAGGCTTTGAGGCTTCTGCGGCAGACGCCACCTGACATTCTGATTTCTGACTTGAGAATGCCAAACATGTCAGGCTTCGAACTGCTGGCGATTGTCCGGCGGCGCTTCCCTCAGATTGCGGTGATCGTCCTCAGCGGGGAGTTTATTGTCAACGTTGAAGCATCGGGTTTGCTGATGAATGCTTTCTTCCGAAAGGGCTATTACACTCCTGAGCAACTCATCGCGACTATGCATGAGCTTTATAGTCAATCGCCAATACGGCCGCCCTTGCCCAAGTCCTCGCAGGCCCCCCTTTGGATCAATCGCCGCAGCAACGAATACCTCTTAGCGACCTGTACTGAATGTCTACGGTCATTTCCTATAGACAAAAACGATTCCGCTGGCGAGGGTCTGCAAACGGCGGAGTGTCCCTCCTGCGGGACGACAATCACCTATGCGGTCGATAGCAGTGTGCTGAAGATGCTGGAGGCATACAGATCTGCTGCCGAGAGTTCGTGATTGACCGCGCGCAACGGGAATGCATTGATGGTGCCGCTAGGGGATGCGACTCATGCTCCCGGATGTTAAACAAGATCGTCCGACGGTGAACAGCACCCTTGGTGCT
Organism: Acidobacteriaceae bacterium; assembly: GCA_025355385.1. Taxonomy (GTDB): domain Bacteria; phylum Acidobacteriota; class Terriglobia; order Terriglobales; family Acidobacteriaceae; genus JANXZS01. The sequence goes on from JANXZS010000313.1 coordinate 5,231, forward strand.
TGAAAGATACTCAACGTACACATGGAAGCGAAGCGCGCGGCGATGGAACCTCTTGCCGCAAGCAGCTAAATGACAGGTTATGACGTAAACGATGACACAAACGTTCAACCAATGAACGGGCGCTCTTTGTGCGTTACTGGATTGATTGGTGGACCTGACCGGGATCGAACCGGTGACCTCTTCCATGCCATGGAAGCGCGCTCCCAGCTGCGCCACAGGCCCACTCTTAGGGGTACTTACAGTATTCTCGTTGACAAGGCGGAATCCGTCAAACGTTCCTGAGAGGCGCCGTCGCGTTATGCGAACGGCGATAGGCATCATCGACTTGAAACGCATCCCACTCAATAGCATGAAATGTTTCCTGGACCACGCAGGTTTCCGCGCACCGTTCTCAGCGTTGGCAGTGGCTTTGTTGCTGGGTGGGCTTGCACAAGCCCAGCAGGATTCCCCTAACCCTGCTGGCCAACCAACTCCTATTGCCACCGAGGATGTGCGTGCGGTAGCCGACCGGCTGGGCCAGGCCGTCACTCAAATCAACGTGGCTAAGTGGAAAGCACCGAGTGAGGTGAAGGGGCAGGCTCAGGCCGATATCGCGTCCATTCAGCGCAATCTCCAGACGACTTTGCCGGGATTGCTCGACCAGGCTAAAGCCGCTCCCGTAACGGTCGCCCCGGCCTTCGCGGTGTATCGCAATCTGTGTGCCGTCTACGACGTATTGCTGCGCGTGGCAGGAACGGCGACGCTGGCTGGCCCCCAACAGGATGGAACTGCATTGGAGGACCAACTAGTGCGGCTGGACTCCGCGCGGAAGTCCCTGGGAGCGGCTATTTTTGACGCCACATCCGCACGCGACGCGGAGGTCACCCAACTACGGGCGTCTGCTACACAGATGGCGGCACAATTGGCGGCCGTACAGGCTCCCGCCAAGAAGGCTGTAGTCAATGACGGTCCTCCAACTACGGTAAAGAAGAAAAAGAAGCCTTCGGCCGCAGCCGCTCCGCCCCCTTCAAAATAGCTCCGTCCGCTGGTGGAGAACGGCTTACCCGCTAAGTGCGTTCAACTGCTTGACCGCTACTTGCCACTACCCAAACGAAATAACAGGAACATTGCGCCCCGTCTGCGGTGTCTAAGTATGCAGAAGCGAATCTCCAGCGACTGGACCAGTAATCTGCGTTCGGCCGACAGATTCTCAGAGCGCGACACTCGTACTTCCTGTTATTGTGGAGGAAAATCTAGTGCAAGCGGGAACTGCCGTGGGAAACCTCGCGAGTGTAATTGGAATCAGGCCGGAAGAAGCTGCGCTCGTCTCTGAACTGCAAGCCGGTTCAGAGCAAGCCTACTCGTGGCTCATTGCCACTTATCATCAGCCCATCTATTCGCTGATTGCGCGCACTATTTTGAACCCGGCGGACGCCTCCGATCTGACGCAAGAGGTCTTCCTAAAGGTTTTTCGTGGTATCGGAGGCTTTCACGGCGAGGCCAGCCTGCGCACCTGGATATACCGCATCGCTATCCACGAGGCCTCCAATCAGAAGCGCTGGTGGTGCCGCCATCAAAGGCACGAGATCACCATCGAGACCGACATGGGCGACCAGAATGAGGGACACCCCATCGCTCTCAAAGACACTCTGGTGGACGAGCACGAGTCTCCTTTTGAGCTCGCCGCCCATGAAGAAATCCGAGCCCGCGTGGAAGAAGAGTTGAGGCTGGTACCCGATCCCTTCCGCACGGTGGTCATCCTGCGCGATATTGAGGGATTTGGGTATGAAGAGGTTGCCGAAATTCTCGGAGTGAACCTCGGTACCGTCAAGTCAAGGCTGATGAGGGGACGCGCCCATCTGAAAGCACGTTTGACAACCTACGCCGCGGCGCAGGCTAAACATCCAGTACGTACCTCGCCAGGGGCGATTTCCATGACCTCCTGCACAGAGGAGGCCAGATGAGTGCATGCGGATCCATTCGTGCGCAGTTCTCCAGTTACCTCGATGGAATAACGACAGGTAAGACCATGCAGCAGATCGCGGCTCACCTGAACGCCTGTAGCGAGTGCTCCAGGGACTTCGAAGAATGGCGATCTACACTATCGCTCCTGTCACAGTTAGGCCGGGCCAAGCCGCCCGCGGATCTTGCGCTGCGACTGCGGGTTGCCATCTCTCAAGAGCGCGCCAAGACCCCGACGCGCGATCTGGCGCGGCTTCAGGTCGCCTGGGAAAACACAATTGCGCCGTTGCTCCTGCAGGCGTCCGCTGGATTCGCCAGCACCGTACTCTTACTGGGTACTGTGGCCCTGCTGGTTGGAATGTTTGCCACGCCTGAACCAGTCGAAGCCCGCGATGAGCCGCTGGGAATGGCATCCTCTCCGCGATTCCTCTACACCGCCATCCAGGACATCAACGCGCGAATTGGGGAGCGCGATAACCCTGTAGTGGTTGAGGCTTATGTTAACCGCGCCGGTCGCGCCTACGATTTCCGCATCGTCTCCGGCCCCGGAGATTCGGCCACCCGCCTGGAGCTGGAGAATTTGCTGCTATTCAGCGTATTTGAGCCAGCCAGAGTTTTTGGACAGCCAGTGCGCGGTGTGGTGGTACTTTCCTTCGCCGGCGTGGACGTTCGCGGCTGATTCAGCAGGGTCAGGCGGCGGTTTGACCCATGCGTGCACACTGCATAGACTTGAATAGGTCGTAGTCACTTCTATGCAGTTTTGCTTATCCTCATCTCTTGTCCTCGCGCGCTCCCTGGCAGCCTGCTTCTACCTCTCGGCCCTGCTTGCTCTTCCACTGTCGGCACAACAGACTCCGGTTCCTCCTGAGGGCGGCACCTCGTCCTCCAGTGGCCGCACAGTCGATGCGGGCGAGCCAGCCGATGTGACGTCGAAGCAGAACTCGTCCACTGCGCCGCGTCCAGTACAGGAAAAGCCACCAGCCCTGGTGGATCCCGCGGGACCGACGATTAGCCTGCAAACCAGCGAAGCCTTGTTTACCATGGCAGCCGGGCTCAATGTGTGCGGCTACGATGACGAGCTGGAAAGCTCTGATCCCATAAGGCTCCGCGTCCGCGAGCAAATGGCGGCGGCGCTCCAAACTTCTGAGGAAGCGCGCACCGCCCGCGACCGTCTCTGTGCGTTTATCGCGCAACATAAGCTCTCGAGTGGCAGCCACGACCTGGCGCAATACGTCTCCCTCGCCCTCTACCTGACGCCGCCACCGGAGCTTGCTCCCAGTGTCGAGGTGCCCGAATTGCCCCCGGATTCAACCCAGATCCTCGAAGTGCTTCCCCTGCTTCGAACCTTTGCCAGTACGGTTGGAGTCCATGTCATCTGGGCCGCAAACCGCATTCCCTATGAAGAGCAGGTCAACAAGCTGCACGATCCTCTGGCAAAGATGATCCTGGCCACAAGCGTCTATCTCAAGATGCCAACCAGCACCTACGATGGGCGGCGCTTCACGGTTGTACTGGAGCCGATGCTGGCTCCGAGCGCCATGAATGCGCGCGTTTATGCCTCGGATTACCTCGTGGTAGCTTCCCCCGTCGACGGTCGGATCCGAATGGCCGACGTGCGTCACACCTACCTGCACTACGAGATCGAGCCGCTGCTATTCTCCCGGGCGTCCTCCACCGATCGCCTTCTCCCAATACTTAAAACCGTGCGCGACGCTCCGCTCGATTATGTCTTCCGCAGCGACATTGTTTCCCTGGTGGTGGAGTGCCTGGTGCGCGCCATTGAAGCCCGCACTATGGATACCGGCATCCCCGCCTATAAGGTTCCTGGCAATGTCCGCCGCAGCGAGCTGGAGCGCATCGATCGCGAGCGGACGCAATCGCAGCAGAAAACTGAAGCCATCCGGCAGCAGAGCGTTCACGAATCCATGGCCCAGGGCTATGTGCTTACTACCTACTTTTACGATGCCCTTAAACCTTTTGAAAACGATCCCGCCAGCTTGAAAGACAGCATCGGCGAGATGGTATATGGCATGGACGTGGACACACAGGTCCGCCGCCTCAAGAACATCGAGTTCGCGCCGCAGGGATCACAAGACGTCTTGCGCCGGGCTCCAAGGCAGCTTCGTGGGCTTGATCTGGCGGAGATTAAGTTGATCAAGGGCGACACAGCGGCGGCGTCAGAGCTGGCGCAACAGGCCCTTACGCAGCACACCAGCGAACCCGCACGGGCCAACTTCATCCTCGCACGGTGCGCAATTCTCAATCGCAATACCCAGGCCGCCGTCGATGGATTCGAGGAGACCATACGGGTATCGAAAGAGCCCCGCATGCTGGCCTGGTCGCATATTTACCTTGGCAGGATCTACGACATCAACGACCGCCGCGACGAGGCAATGGATGAGTACAAGGCAGCGCTGACAGTTCGCGACGGGCAGGCCGATACTCGGCTTGCGGCTGAGAAGGGTCTGAAAGAGCCGTGGGCTGTTCCGCGCAAGTCCTCAAACGACGAGGCCCGCCCCGGGAATGGCAAACCGTAATCGGATGCCGGACTTTCGACGCAACAGACAAGTGTTTTTGATCAGGCAGAGGGACAGCACATGGAGGGTTTCGCAGAGGTCGAGCACCTTTTGGGATACACCTTCCAGAGGAAATCCTTGTTGACCCTGGCGTTGACCCATAGCTCTCTGGCATACGAAAATGCAGCGGAACACGCTCACGAAGCCGACAAAGGAGCCAAGGGAAAGAATACCCATGAAAACGGTCCGGCCTCGGACAACGAACAGCTTGAGTTTTTGGGAGACGCGGTTCTGGGACTGCTGGTAGCGGACTCTCTCTACTCCCGCTACCCGGAGCTGAACGAAGGGGAGTTGACCCGCCTGCGTGCCAACCTGGTCAGCCGGCGGCATCTAGGCCAGGTAGGATCTTCGCTCGACCTCGGCAACCATATTCTCCTGGGCAAGGGAGAGGAGCGCAGCGGAGGCAGAAAGAAAGCAGCGCTGATGGCCAACTGCATGGAAGCATTGATGGGCGCGCTCTACCTGGACGGTGGTCTCGGGGCAGCCGAGAGCTTCGTCGAGCGTACGGTGGTAACGCCATTTGCCGGAGACCTGCGCCAGAAGCTGCGGCGCGACGGCGTTATTGGCGATCATAAGTCCGCCCTGCAGGAGCTGCTGCAGGCGCAGAAAAGCGGTACACCGGAGTATGTGGTCAGAGGCGAGAGTGGGCCCGATCATCGCAAACGGTTTCTCGTAGAAGTGCGTGTTGCGGACCAGCCGCTTCGCGCCAGGGCTCTTGCGCGTGGCATTGGAACGACGAAGAAGAAGGCGGAGCAGGAAGCAGCGCGGCGCGCTTTCGAAAAGCTGCGTCAGCAGCCGTTGACCGAAAACCCAGTGTCGGAGAAATAGAAGCTTTGAGCGAGCAGCAGTCCAGCGATTTCCAAGCCTCCGCTTCCCTGACCGAGACCGGGACACCAACGGCCGAGAGCGGCGTCACGTCCCATCCGCTGGCGACGCATCCGGAAATCGTTTTTCCCAGCCTGCTGGAAACGGTGAGTTCGTTGATGGGGATCATCGTAATCGCCCTTTTCGTGCTCACTTTTATTGTGCAGCCCTTCCGTATCCCGTCGGAATCCATGGAGAAGACTCTGCTCGTCGGCGACTTCCTGCTGGTGAACAAGGCCATTTACGGACCGCCCTCCCACTGGGGCCGGGTAGTGCCCTACCAACCCGTGAGCCGGGGCGATATCGTCGTCTTCCATTTCCCGCTGGACCCGAGCGACCATGTGGTCAAGCGGGTCGCGGGCCTGCCCGGAGACAGAATCCACCTCGATCACGGACAGTTGTTCGTCAATGGCGCACCCGTGTCAGAGCCGTACGCGGTCTTCGAAGATGTCAGCCACGATAGCTTCCGCGACCAGTTCCCCGCGCCGCTTTACACCGATCCCGGCGTGGACACGCACTGGTGGTTGCAGATGCGCAAGGAAGTCCGCAATGGAGAACTGATCGTTCCTGATGGTTCCTACTTCGTGCTCGGGGACAATCGGGATCACAGCCGCGACAGCCGTTACTGGGGATTTGTGCCCATGCAGAACATTGTTGGCAGGCCTTTCGTGATCTACTTTTCCCTGCGCCGCCCGTCTGCAACCGAAGCGCTGCAGGATGATAGACTTGGGCACGGTAAAGATCCGGCAAATAACGTCGTCAGTTTTGCCCGATGGGACAGAATGTTCCGGGTTGTACGTTGATTCGTTATGGTTCGAGGGGTCCTCTTCAAGCCAGGGATTGGATAGTGTAAGTCCAATTCCAGTATGCGAAGGAGGGGGAGCCGGTTGCGGCTTGCCCCCAGGACGCCGCACTTCGATACTCCTCCCCGGACGGGTAGAAGTGGAATGCTCTAGAGCAGAAGCAGGGATAGGGTGATGTATCAAGTGTCAGCGATGCAGGCATTTTCTTGATGAAAATGCCTGCAAAGATCTGTGACTTGTTTTACAGTAACCCTGCTTCTGCTCTAGCGATCCAAAGGCATTGCAATCTTTGCGAGAGGGACATTGCAGCAGACGATGGACGACACCCCGGCGGAACAGAGAAGTCAGCCCACCAAGCCTATTGAGGAGACCCCGTTCGAGGCGCTGGCCTCAATCTGCGGCGTTCTGGTAATCGGCCTTTTTGTGCTCACCTTCATCTTCCAGAATTTTGAAATCCCATCCTCCTCGATGGAACAGACCCTGCTCATCGGGGACCATGTCCTGGTGGATCGCGTTGCGCTGGCGCCGCCTTCCCGGTGGATGCCGCTGGTCCACTACCGCAGCGTCGCGCGTGGCGACATCGTTGTGTTCTTCAAGCCCGGCGAACCGGATCTTTACCTGGTCAAGCGCGTGGTTGGTATCCCCGGCGACCGCATACACCTGCGCAATGGCATCGTGTTTCTAAACGGCCAGCAGCAAAATGAGCCGCAGGCGGGCAAGCCCACCGATGTCGATTACTACCCTTACCGGGACGACTTCCCCGCGATTAAGCCGGGAGAAGGCAGCGACGTTACCGCCAGTTGGGCACTGGCCTTGTCGGGAGCCATCCAGGGCGACGATCTGGTTGTGCCCGCAGGCCGTTACTTTGCCATGGGAGATAATCGCACCGTCAGTCTCGACAGCCGCTACTGGGGCTTTGTTCCGCGCGAAAATATCGTTGGCACTCCGTTGTTTGTCTACTGGTCCTTCATCACCCCGAGCGACCAGATGAACAAGCAGAGCGCAGGCGACAGAATCAGCTTCATCGGCCATATGATCCTCCACTTCCTTGATCAGACACGCTGGCGCCGGACCCTGCACGTAGTGCGCTAGGAAGGAACGATTTGGACTCCGAATCGGGCGCAGCCTCGCTCCCTCACAAGCCGTCCTGGATACATTGGCTGCTGCTTACCTCCCTCGTTCTGCTGGTCGCGACCATCGTGCTGCCGCCCCTGTTCAACATCAGCCGCTATAAACGCCGCATTGCCACCAGCATCAGTTCCAGCATCGGCAGGCCGGTGCACATGTCCACGGTTCGCTTACATCTCCTGCCATTACCCGGCTTTGAAATCTCCGGCTTTGAAGTGGAAGAAGATCCTGCCTTCGGAGACGAACCGATGCTGCGTTCGCCGCGTGTGGTCACTTCCATTCGTCTGTCGTCGCTATGGCGGGGGCGTCTTGAGATGGCCCGCATCCATTTCGAGGAACCGAGCCTGAACCTGGTCCGCGATGGGCAGGGGCGCTGGAACTTTGACTCGGTCCTGCTCAAGGCTTCGCAGAGTGAGATTGCGCCCACCGTTCAGAGCCGGCCCGGCGCGGCATTGCGCTTTCCATACATCGTGGGCACAAGTGCACGAATCAACCTCAAACAAGGCTACGAGAAGAAGCCCTTGTCTTTTTTAAATGCCGACGTTTCCATCTGGCTGGATCAGCCCGAGCAATGGAGGCTGCGATTCGAGGCTCAACCAGCTCGGACCGACCTCGATCTCGCCATCTCCGATACCGGCCTGGTTCGTATCGACGGCACCTTTCACAGCGCGTCGGATTTGCAAAAGGTCCCAATAGTGCTGCATGCGGAATGGATCAAGATTCCGTTAGGCCAACTGACCCGCTTGCTCGCGGATCGCGATATGGGTTGGCGAGGCGATCTGGATGTTCGCGCCGACATCACGGGCACCGCGGCAAACACCCGAATCAAGGCACGAATTCGTGCCAATGGAGTGCACCGCCTGGAGTTTGCGCCGCTGGATCCACTGGACATGGACACGACCTGCCAGGGAAGCTATCTTGATGCCACCAGCTCCCTCGAAGATCTGGCCTGCAGATCGCCCATCGGCAACGGAGAGTTACTGCTAGCCGGAGCGATCCACGCACTTTCATCTGAGCCGCAGCCGGATGTAAAGCTGCACATAGAGAAGGTTCCGGCCTCCGCCGTACTGGCATCGATTCGCTCCGTTCGCAGCGACTTCGCTCCCAATCTGCGCGCAAGAGGAACAGTGGACGGCGACTTCCGTTTTGGCCCGCAGAATGGTTCTGTCAGCGCAGTCCTTAACGGCTCGGCTACTGTGAATGCCCTCGAACTCACTTCGCCCGACCTCGAAAAGCCGCTTCTCATCCCTCAACTCAGACTGACGACCATAGACGGCAAGCCAGTTGAGCAGCCACACCCGGCACGTCACAGCCGCAACAAGGTCGACACCCCTCGGCCCACTTCCCTGGGGGAACAGGCGCTGCTACTGCGGGCTTTTACACTGGCGGGGCCGGGGCCCTCTCCGCTGATGGCCGACGGTCGCTTCACCGCCACGCGCTTCGCCGTCCATATTGACGGAGAGGCCACGGTGAGAAAGTTGACCGCAATTGGAAAGAATTTTGGATTGTTGTCCTCCGCGCTCGCGCCACTGACTTCGCAGGGCACCGCGGCCATCAACCTGACGATACGTGGACCCTGGTTGCTGCCTGTCCCGGACATCGACCATCCGCTGACAGTCGATACTGCCGAGGGGACCCTCGAACTCAGGAACGCGCGTATCGCCCCTGATTTTCTGCCGGCGCCCGTCGACCTGATCTCTGCCAGCGCCACCTTCAGCGGAGATCAAATGGCTTGGAGGCTATCAGCCTTCAACTATGCCGGGCTGAGCGGCGAAGGTGCCTTGCGCTATCGCATTCCGTGTCGCGGCGAGAAGGGCTGCGACGCCCAATTCGCTCTGCGCTTCCCCGCGCTCGACGCAACCCACGCAGAGGCAGCGCTGCTGGGCGGTAGCGAGCGCGAGGTTACACTCAAGGAAATGCTGGCCCGGCTCGACGGCCGTGCGCGCCCCTGGCCTAGGCTCAGCGGTACTATCGAGGCGGATACGTTCACGCTATCGGAGCTGACTGTGCATGATGTCAGGGCATCCCTCGCCATCGACGGCAACCACGTACAGATGTCCTCGCTGGATGGGCGCACGCTCGGCGGTACGCTACACGTCAGCGGAGCGCTCGATGCCACCGGCAGCAGGCCTCACTATGCCGCAGACGCCGATCTGAGCAAGGCCAATGCCGCTGAGATAGCTTCGCTCTTTCACGAAAAATGGGGCAGCGGCGTGATCAGCCTGGCCACCCATTTCGACATGACCGGTTACACCGCCAGCGAGTTCGCTTCCTCTGCCACCGGTACCTATCGCTGGGACTGGGCGCACGGCTCCCTCCTGGCTGAGCCCGGCTTGGCCCTCTCGCGCTTTGACCGCTGGCAGGCCGAGGGCAGGGTAACGGAGAAGCTGCTGACGCTCGACCACAGCAGCCTCACCCCCGGGGGCCAGCCGATGGCGGTTACAGGGAGCATCTCCTTCGACCGCGCGCTTAACTTAGGACTTGGCGATGACACCTCGACAACCCTCCTGACGGGCACACCACAAAAGCCCCACGTAGAGCAGACGGCCAGCGTGGAGGCCATCAAGCGATCCACCCGTACCAGCCCGTAGATCCGTGCCCCTGATCGCGAGCACTTCTGTAATCCATAGAACCAATTCTGCGGGTGCCCCATGTCTCGCGTTTGAGACATGGGTTGATACCAGCCGGGGAACTACCACGTCTAAATTCCCAGTCGGAACGAGCTACTGATTGGAATCCGTCAACTAGCATTAGCAGGAACGACTCGGCCTCCGAAGAAGGCGGTCGAACCCGTTAAGGGCCGATGATATTGTTGAGCGTTCGCGAGTGCTCGCTGGCGGCTACTTCCGGCACGCTCCCATCATTCACGATCACCTCTATCGGAACGCCCTGAATCACGACGCGATGCGTGGCATGCGATCGCGCAGGAATGCGCACACGCTCTGTAACCTTTGTACCTTGCGAGATCACCGTCACCGGCACCTCCACCTGAACGTACCCGTCGTTGGCTATCTCGACCGCGACCAGGTACGACCCGGCGACGGAACTCTTACTGGGAAAGACGCCGGCAATCGACAGATCGGGAAGCCCCTTATCGCGGTAGACCCAGTCGTCAAAGAACCACTGGAGATCCTTCTTGCGGCTGGTCTGCTCCAGCAGACGCTCAAAGTATTCGGGCATCAGGTCGTCGGCGGACTTGTAGCCGCGCAGTGCAGCGGAGAGGGTGTTGTCCCCTGCCAGATCGCGCAGCATCCACAAGACGTCACTCGCCTTCGTCCTGTAGTAAATGGCATCCGACGCATCACTCAGACTCTGGCCTACCTCGCCTCCAGGACTGCCCGGCTCAATGATCGCAAGCGCACTCCTGCCACTTTCCATGGCCTGAATAGCCGCAGTTCGCCCGCGCGTTCTTTCCAGCCACAGGTTGGCCATGAAGTGGGCCACGCCTTCATTCAGCCACTCTCGCGGCGACCAGAAGTACGCGTGTGCCAGGGCATGGCTCAATGGTCCGGTCAGTTGTTCAGGCTTAGATTCCCCCATGGGGAGAAACAAGGCAGCCCCTGCCTCGTAGGGCGCGTCGTCCGCTTCAGGAAGATCCAGGATGGTCAAAGGCGTCTTTGGGTTGGAGCCCAGCCACTCCCGCAACATCGGCTGCACCATCGTTGCCGCCGTCATATAGGCCTGAACATTGACTTCATTCGCTACCCGCGCAAACAGCCGCAAGCCGTCGCCATCATGCTGGTAGCGATTAGCGAGGAACAGGCTCGGCGTTTGAAATCCCAGCGTCGTCGTTGGCAGACTGCACGTGATGACCTGGGGAACGTTCGGCGATGGCGCCTCCCCCGCAGGGGGCGGTTTGACAGGGACGCTCTGGCCATTCAGCACAGCGACGTTCGGAGCCACTCCAAAAAAGTCCTCCGTAACCTGCAGGCTGATTCGCGCCGCCGATTGCCTCTGCTTCTGGCGTCCTGTTTCCGTGAACAACCGGGCACCATCTCCCAGTAGCACCGGGACAGACGCAACCGGATACCAGACCACATTGCCAAATCCGCGCAGTCCCACAAAATCTGGAGAGATACGGTCCCAATCCGAGCGCTGCGCCAGGTCGCTGGGCGTGCCAATGGCCTCCAGCCGATGGGCTGTCAGCGGAATGCGTCCGCTATATACCACGTCGAGCGTTACCTCTTTACCCGCAGCCAGGGGCTGCGGCAGTACCACCACTGCTTCATGAGTCTGCCCGGTATGATCCGCGTCGCTCTGCAGTGTCTGGCGGCCAAAGACGGCTTCGCCACCCGCAACGCGAATCGACTGCCAGCTGAGCGTCGACGAGAGCTGCAGCGGGAGATGGATCAGCGGCCCCCCTCCCACATTTCGAACTTTGATACTTGCGCGCACCGCCAGCGACTCCGTCTGCGGAGTCAGGCGCACATCGAGATCGTAGGCCGTAAAAGTGACCGCCTCACGCTCGGCGTCCGTGGCCTTGGGCCCGGAGTTCGAGTCCCCTCCAGTCTCCGCGCGAACCTTTTGGGCAGCGCCCACGCCTTCCGCCCGCCCGGATATGCCCAACGCTTTGGAGGAGGGCTGAGATTGAGATTTGGGTGATTTTCGAGCGGTGGAGTTTGAGAGCTGCGCGTGAGAGTTGGCTGCCAGAAAAACCAGTCCCAACGCAAGCGGGAGCAACCTCATGAGCCAAGCCCCTTTTGCTTCTTCGGCTGGGCTGGTTCCTCGGGCAACGGACGCTGGCTGCGGTCAGCCGCCCGGCGCTGGCGTGCCGCCTCATAGAGCACCACTGCCCCGGCCGCGGAAACATTCAGCGAAGAAACCGCACCGCCCATGGGAATGCGCATGAGGTGGTCGCAGGTGCGGCGAACCAGATCATGCAGGCCGTCGCCCTCGCTGCCGAGAACCAGCACGCACTCGCCGGTGTAGTCAAACTCGTCGTAGTCCATGGTGCCGCGCTCGTCCAGGCCAAGGCACAAGATGTTCTGCTTCTTGATTTCTTCCAACGAGCGCACCAGGTTCACCACTCTGGCGATGCGAACATGCTCGGCGGCTCCCGCGGAGGCTTTCACCGCGACCGCGCTCAGCGGGGCGGAACGGCGCTCCGTCAGTACCACTCCCGTCACTCCCGCACCATCGGCGGTCCGCAACAGTGCTCCCAGGTTCTGGGGATCCTCGACGCCATCGAGCGCCAGCAAAAATCGCTTGCCATCAGCCGGTTCCAGCAGGTCTTCAAGGTCGAGCAGCGTTTTGGCGCGAACTACCGCGACCACTCCCTGGTGGGCAGCCGTCTTGGCCAGATGAGTCAGGTGGTCACGCGGTTCCACGCGAAGGCTGACCCCGGCGTCGCGGCAGGTATCGATAATTCGCTGGAGACGCTGGTCCTGACGCTCCCGGGCCACGCACACATGGTCAAAACTACGTTTGCCAGCCTTCAACGCCTCTTCCACCGGGTGCAGGCCGTATAAAATCTCCATTCTTAGCAGTCTATTCCAGGTCCCGCCCACGACATGAAGCAACGCCGTGCCATGCAGCGGATTCCGTTGATTCTTGCCCAGATCCCCGAAGCCTCGTTTGCAGGAAATGCAGCTTGCATGGGAGTCCTTGCCCCAACGGTAAGCGCAGACGATACTGGAATGTCATAAATCTGCCGGTTAAACCCGGAAGGAGGCAGCACAAACTTGTCCGTAATGGGAAATATCGGGAAACTGCTCTTCAGCCGCGACTTTCCCCCGGCCAAGGCCGTCTTATTAAATGATATGACCGCCGCGTCCCTCACGCTCGAGCAGTCGCACCGGGAAAATGCCAGGGTAGCGCACGGTCTCCGTCGCCAGGATCCCGGCTTGCTGGATCAACTTATTGTCCAATACCAGCATCGACTCTTGCGTTATTTGCTCTACCTCACTGGCAATCGCGAACTGGCGGAAGACCTTTTCCAGGAAACGTGGATGCGCGTTCTAATCCACGGCGCGCAGTTCAAAGGTGAATCGCGCTTCGACACATGGCTCTACACAATTGCGAGAAATCTGGTGATCGACGTGCGCCGCAAGCGCACCATGGTCAGCCTGGAAGAGTTGTGCGAAGGAAGCGAAGGCGACCGCCCGCTCGACATCGCCACCAGCGATCCCACCCCGTTTGAAAACTACCGGAGATTTGAAGACGGCGAACGCGTAGCCGCTGCCCTGCTTTCGCTGGATCCCCTGCATCGCGAAGTGCTGGTGCTGCGCTTCCATGAAGAGCTCTCGCTTGAAGAGATCGCCAACGTCACCAGCGCACCCTTGTCCACGGTAAAGTCCCGCCTGTATCGCGCACTTGCAGCTTTGAAACCTCGTATGGAAGACTCCGAGCGCCGGGAGGCGGTTCGATGAGCACCTACACTCCCGACCACCCGGTGAGCCAGCCCGAAGAGCATACTCCAGACCCGATTCTGATCCAGACCTTGGCCGGGTTGAACGCCAGTGACGGGCTTCGTAGTGCGCAGACCGCGCGGCGTAGAGTTGCCGGCAAGATAATCTGCGTTCGCCAGCAAAAGGAAAAAACCCGGCGTAACCGGGCCACCGCGATCATGGCATCGCTGGGAATACTGGTCCTGCTATCGCCCGCAATATGGCAGAGCGTGGAGAACTGCATCGTCGATGGGCACTTTGGCGATATGGGATCGCAGGTAACTCTGCTCATCCTGCTGTTATTTACTGCTTTGATGGCCGCACTGATCGCTGGTTGGAGAAATGGGCAGGAAGTACGGCATGCGAAGCGCGATAGCTAACGCGGCCCACCTGCACCCAACCCGATGAGCGAAACCCTTCCAATTCGTGATCCTGAGCCCTTCACATTCAGTGAGGAGATGAAGCTCATCCCGCGCTGGTCGATAGGCCTGTCAGCAATCGCGTTCGCGGCCACGCAATATTTGTTCTGGATCGTTATACCCGCGCATCAGCACCACCATGGCCCACCCATTGGCCTACGATTCTACTTCGCCCTCTCGTGGAGCGCGCTGGCTGCCCTCTACATGCTGATGATCGGCTACGTAAGCAAAGACGCCCCGCGACGCGCCATGAGCATGCGCTTCTGGATCCTGATCTGCATCGTGATGCCGGGAGGAATTGGAGCGGTGCTGTATTTCATGCTTCGGCAGCCCGTAGTGTCGCTGTGTCCGGCCTGCGGCACTGATGTTCAAAGCGACTACCACTTCTGCCCGCAATGCTCTTACCAGGTTTCAGCCACCTGCGGGAATTGCTACGCAAGCGTAAGCACCACTGACTTATTCTGCGTGCGCTGCGGCCACGACCTGGCGAAAGACAATACTCCGGAACGGCTGCGGGTCTTCCATTCCTGAGCGCTCTTCTCACCAGCGGCTGTTGACCTCCCTTTCCCGCCGTCCCTATACTGACGGATTGAAGCATGATGCCAATCACAGCACTCATCATCGACAATGAACAACTGGCCCGCGACGAGCTGAAATATCTGCTCGACGCCACCGGGGACGTCGATATTCTGGCCGAAGGCAGCAACGGCTTTGAGGCAGTAGATCTGATTCAGACGCATCACCCCGACCTCGTCTTCCTCGATGTGCAGATGCCCGGCCTTGATGGCTTTGCGGTGATTAAAAAACTGCTGGATAAGAAATCCACTGTTCCCATGCCGCAGATCATCTTCGCGACCGCTTTCGATCAATATGCCGTTCGCGCCTTCGACGTCAATGCGATTGACTACCTGCTCAAACCGTTTGATCGCGCCCGCGTGTTGCAGGCACTCGATCGCGCCCGGCAGCGCATGCACAAGCAGCAGCAATCGGCCGAGGCGACGCAGGAACAGCTGCCACCAGCATCCTCGATAACCGCCGACCCGCGACTGGATGCACTGCTGCGATTGCTGGAACAGCAAAAACTACCCGCCCGCCCACAGAACGGTAAAATCGTGCTGCAAACGCAGAACCGCCTGTTGCTGTCCGATCAGCGAGACATCTGCTTTGCTTCCGTTGAGGAAGGCGTGATTTCCGTTGTAACTCCGGCACTGGAAGGCCAGTCCAAGTGCCGTACCCTCGAAGAGCTGGTGGAACTCCTCGACCCGGCGATATTCTGGCGGGCGCATCGCTCCTTTGTTGTGAACATCAATCACATCAAAGAAGTAGTGCCGTGGTTCAAGTCAAGCTACCAGTTGCGGATGGACGACCGTAAGCAGACCGAGATTCCCGTCAGCCGCACCCAGACGCGCCGCCTGCGCGAACTCTTCAAGCTATAGAGGCTGATTCACCGCCATGTTTTCTGGTAAAAGTCTCGCAGCGCAGCTATTTCTGACGCGGACTCGGACTTTTCGGAAACCAGAGACGGAATCGCTCTTAGAGCAGAAGCAGGGATAGCGTGATGTATCCAGCGTCAGCGATGTAGGCATTTTCTTGATGAAAATGCCTGCAGAGATCTGAGGCTTACCTTACAGTAACCCTGCTTCTGCTCTTAGTCATAACGCTCGAACACAACCTGTTTTTTCTCCCAGCCTAATGCAAGGAGCTGGTCCCGATTCCCTGAAACCATTTCATTCAGCCCGCAGATGTAGGCATGGATATCGAAGCCGGGAGTCTCGCTTGTAGTGGGCGTTGGCGCGGCATGATTCCGTCCGACCCGCTCTTCCACGATGCGACGAACGTACTCCTGCACATAACCCCGATTGCCCTTCCAATCCTCCGACGCACGGCTTAGTGTCGCAACGTAGTGGAAGTTGGTGTGCTTCGCGGCAAGGGATTGAAAGTAGTCCTGGTAATACACCTCGGTCTCCCAGCGCGTGCCGTAAACCATCCAGAACTCACGACCTTCACTGAAATTCCTGCCATCCTCTGGGAATAGATGTTGTGCGAACCCAAGCATCGGCGCAACGCCTGTTCCGGTAGCGATAAAAATGCTGTCAGTGAGTGGCTGGCGCAGCAGAAATAGACCGTGCGGCCCATGGAAGGATACGGTGTCGCCCACCTCCATATCGCAAACCAGGTTAGAGAAGAATCCACTCTCAACCCGATTCACACACAGATCGAACTGGTTGCCGCGCGGTGCTGAGGCGATAGAGTAAGCGCGCGTTTGCATCTTCCCGCTCTTATCTTCCGCCGTGGTCGAGACAAACTGGCCCGGGATAAAATCGAACGAGCCCAGTTCATCAACTACAAATGTCAGATGAAAACATTGTGTCCGCTCAGAGAGGTAGTACTTATTCGCGAGTCGTGCGGTGAAAAGCTGACGAGCCAAATTGGAAACCTGGGATAGTGGATTTGCGCCCACTCAGTATGACGAAGCTAAACACCAATTGGCAAGCAATGTCAGGATTGCTCCCAAAACTCACCATGGCTCAGTCATCGAGATCGGCTCCGCGGGATTCCCTTCCAAAACTGGTGACCAGGGCAAGCAGCAGCGCACTGGCGAGTACGGTGGCAGACAGAACGCGGCCCAGCCCTCCCATCCGCTCCGCGGCACGCGCCTGTAGCACACCATTTTTGGAGGTTATGAGGTTGCCCAATTGATAGGCCAGACCCGGAAATGTCGCTCGCACCGGACCGGGTGATAGTTCGCTGAGGTATGCAGGGACTACTCCCCACGCGCCCTGGACGAAGAACTGCATGCAAAAGGCACCGGCGGCAACCACGTAAACAGAGTGAGAGAGCGCGTAAAAGGGAATGATAGGCAAGGCCAGCAGGGCTGCTGTAATAATTGCCCGCTTTCGACCCCAGCGTTCCGACAAGGAGCCGAACAAGATACCGCCGCTGATAGCGCCGACGTTGTAGACGATGCCCACCATGCCCACCACCGAAGGCCGGAAGCCGAGATCCTTCTCAAGGAAAGTAGGGTAGAGATCCTGGGTGCCATGGCTGAAAGCGGTAAAAGCCGCCATCAGCACGATCAGGAACAAAAAATTCGATCCGTATTGCCGGAAATTATCGAGCAGGCTGCTACGCTGCGCCTTGATTCTTCCGGCATCGTCCAGGCGTGCCTGCGACCATGTCGGCGACTCCTGCACCTTGAATCCGATATAAAACACAAGCACCGCGGGTATGGCTCCGACAAGAAAAAGACCGCGCCACCCTAGATAGCGAAAGAGCGCCCCATAAGTCGCCGCGGCGATCAGATAGCCGACTGCATATCCCTCCTGCAGCAGCCCGGAGAAGAATCCGCGGCCCTTTTTCGGCAGAGATTCAAAGGCTAGCGCGGCACCCACTCCCCACTCCCCACCCATGGCGATCCCAAAAAATGCGCGAAGGATGAGCAATATATGGAGCGAGGGCGCGAAGGCGCAGGCTACCATCAGTCCCGAATAGCAGACGATGTTCAGCATCAGCGTCGGCCGCCGCCCAAATCGGTCAGCCAGACGGCCAAACAGGAATGCGCCTACGGGACGAAATGCCAGTGTGAGGAAGATCGCTTCCGCGACCTCCGAGGTCTTGCAATGAAAGTCGGCAGCAATGGCTGAGAGGCAGAAGATGAGCAGGAAGTAGTCGAAGGCATCCAGCGACCAGCCCAGGAAGCAGGCATTGAAAGCATGCCTTTGCTGCGCAGTCAGAGCACGGAAGTGGGAGAAGAGGACCATCAGGAGACGTTAGAATATCCCGCCAGGGCCCAGCCGGAGAAATGCAGGGTGCAGGGTGCACCCACGTCTCGCTTTTGAGACGTGGGTGAGGATCTGAGCACAACTTAGTCAAGAACTGGGTGCAACCAGGGTGCAAGGGTGCAGGGTGCACCCACGTCTCGCTTTTGAGACGTGGGTTACCACGAGCATCCGGCGCAACCTCCTCCGGAAGGAAGGCCGCACTCGACTCCCCTCACTACAAACATGGGATAAGATAAGGCGTGCAGGCGAGCTGGACGGTCGCTGCCGGGACGCGCAAGCGCCTCGGGAGAGGAAAGTCCGAACTCCGCAGGGCAGTGTGCCGGATAACGTCCGGGATTCCGGCTTCAAGGCCGGAAGACGGCCAGTGCCACAGAAAATATACCGCCAGCCGCGCAAGCGGAAGGTAAGGGTGAAAAGGTGCGGTAAGAGCGCACCGCCCCGGCTGTGAAGTCGGGGGCAGGGTAAACCCCACACGGAGCAAGACCAAATAGGGAGGGAATTCGCGGCTTGACCCACTGCCGCGAGTGCGTGCCGGCCCGGCGCGCCCAGGCGGGTCGCCACCTGAAAGGGTGGGCGCTGAAACCTCCGGGTAGGTTGCTGGAGCGCCGCAGTAATGCGTCGCCTAGAGGAATGATCGTCCTCGACAAAATTCGGCTTATAGGCTCGCCTGCAAACTTACCGGATTCCCTATCGATGTACGCCGGGGCCACCGTCTTTGCGCTCTTGCCCCCTTGGCTTCGTCTTTTTTGCCCGCTGCTCCGTCCAACTCGGCAACAGCCAGGGGAACAGGAGCTGCCGTCGCAGCGTACTTAATTCAGAAGAAGTTCGCGCCGCCCGTTTTTGCGTGCGCCATGCGATAGCATCTTCGCTGTACGACAATTTTATTTTCAGGCCTATCCG
>JANXZS010000003.1 GCA_025355385.1 Acidobacteriaceae bacterium
CTTCCCACTTTCCCCGGAACTACGACCACTTGCCTGCCCTTGTAGTCAAACGTCACCGGAGAAAAGCTCTGATAACTGGCCATGCCGCCCTCAGGCGTGTACCAGTCCAGAACCTTCATATCTTTGGAAATCGAAACAACGCTGCTGGCGTAGACTCCGGCATTCGGGTCGGAGGTGCCAGTCCCGGTGACGAAGATGGATGTGCCTTCGGGAGTGATCGCAGGACCGGTAAGCGCCAGTGGGCGTACCTTTTGAGTCGTATAGGTTGCAACTGTGTAGTCGGCCGAACTCAGGTTGATCGCCGATAAGCCGTTCGGTACGTTTCCGCAGCCACGGCCGGTCGCAGTGTAGATGGCCTTGTCCGCGAAGTTCAAGCCATACCCAATCCCACTTGCTGGTGGAAGGAATTTTACCGGGGGCGCGAAATCTGCCCCCGTGCTAACGACCTGTTCATGAAGCATGCCATCCGGCGTCAGCACGTAGATGCCTTTCAACCCGAAGTAGCCTCCTCCCGGAGCGACGCCCAGTCGACGCTCATTGCTCTGAGCTGCGGGCAGCTCGGGAGGTGGTGGGGTGTTCGGAGCACGCTTTCTTCGAGCGTTAAAATTGATCACCACTGGCGGCTCCATCAAGATACTCAAGCTGGAATTTTCGCATCCGCTCGCGGCAGTGCGCGCGCTGAATTGCTTCTTCCAAACCAGGCTGCCGAGTTCCGAGTCCACGGCATACAGCGTGTCGGCGGAGCTCCAAAAGACGAGGTCTTTGAAACCCTGACCGTTGATCAGGCGGCCTGCGAGAAGGGGCTCACTGAACGATCGCGCACCTTTTGACGCCTGCCCGAGTTTGATCTTCCAGAGAAACTTGAAGTTCGTGGATACGCTATCTGGCGTGAGATTCAACTCGTCCTTCTGCCAGCCGTTTTGTCCCGCGTCCGCACCGGTTAAGCTCCAGTCTCCCCTCTGCTCCTGGGCAGAAGTTACCATGGGGCAGAGAAGGGATCCGGCACAGAACAGCCCGATGGCATGCCCCAAGAGTCGTTTCTTCACGTGTACATTCCTCAATGGATTAGGTGAACTCACAAACTGTCGCAATGGAAGTCATTTGTGTAGTTCATTGAGCCCAAAGCAATAAATCGTCCCGTCGAAGGTTCCGAACATAACTTTGTCGTCGGCTACAGACAGACCAGCCTGGTGAAGGAATGAAGTGATCTGCTCGCCGCTCGTATAGAGTTCCTTCCCCGTTAAAGCGTCCAGCGCATACAGCTTCGCTGGAACGGAATGCTGAATTCGTTCCGCCGCAGTGAAGAGTCCGCCCACGGCATCGTTGGCTTGCCCGGTAAACTCCCCACCTGCCAGAACGAACACCACGCCGTTCACTATAACTGGAGGTTCGGAGGTCATCATGTTGCCGGATTGCCACGCCGGATCCAGTAGTGTTTTGCCATCCAACTCTTTCAGCTTGAACGCAATGATCCCGCCGTTCGGCGTCGGGCCGTAGGACCTCGAAAATTTCATCGCAAGCTCTCCACCGGTTGGCCCCAGCACCCAACGTGTGCCGTCCTTTCCTTCCCAACTGGCGAGACTTCCCCACGTCCCCTCGGTTTGAAAATTCACGTTCTTGTTCGAGATGAGTTCGCTACGGAACAACGGTGACATGTGATCGCTTCCACCCATGGACTTGCTGTCGAGCAGGAAGTAGCGACCCTCCTTACCTGAGGCGACTATTACATCTCGACCCTTGTACGGAAATACAACGGGCGTGACGTTCATGTCCAGGTCTCTTCTGGTCAGCCACACATGGTTGGTGGGTGTGTAATAGTCTTTGAGGGACAGCTGGTCATGCGAGAAGGTAAATGCCTCGACACTGGTGGAAAGCTTTCCCGTGGAGGGGTCGTAGGGGCCGTCGCCCGACTCGAAGTAGATCGTTCCATCCGAGCCCACGGTGGCGCCGGCCGTACCCCACAAGCCCGCCTGCGGCGGAACGGACACAGTAAGCTTTTTGCTCTCCAGGTTGATGGCGTAGAGCGCATTAGGCACGCCTCCGCACCCCTGACCCGTGACCGTATAGACCACATTGTTGACGAGGTTCAGTCCATAGGGCTTGCCATACGGCAACGGAAGCATCTGGATCGCTTGGTCGCTTTCGCTGCCGGTCGACAGATCAACGATATGCAGGTACCCATCGCTGGCAAGCACATACAACCGCCGAACCGGCGCATCGACCGGTGAAATGACCGGCGTAGCACTTAATGCGTTGCTACAGATAAAGCCGTTGCCTTCGCCCGGCTCCTGTGGTTTCTCTGAGGACCACTTCAGCTTCGTTTGCCAAAGAAGTTTTCCGCTCTCCGCATCGATTGCGTAGACGTCGTTTGCGGCCCCCGCTAGAACGGCCAGCTCCCGTGTGCCATCCGAGGTCTTTACTCCCGAGACAATCAAGGGTTCCCGGAACGAAAGCATCCCCATCGGCTTACTCGGTACCATTACCTTCCACAGCAGCCGCAGGGTACTTACGTTCTGTGGCGTGATCTTCGATCCAGTTCGCTGCCACGCGTCGCGCGCGGCGTCCCCGCTGCTGGTCAGCCACTCCGAGACAGATTGGCCGTGAGCCGGGTTGACCCACATCAACGCGCACCCCACAAGCCAGATCGACGGCAGAACTTTCAGGCCGCGCATGCTGCTCCAACCTCTCTCGCGAGTCATGAAGTGGATACCCTCTCGTCGGGGAACCCGACCTATCTGGGGGCTAGTGACGTCGCCTCCGGCCCTGCTTGACCGCTCCTGATGAACAGCAGCGCGTAATCGTGAATGGGAATCGGGGCTAAATCCGAAAAAAGGCAAGCTCAGGAAATGTCTCATCGAGAGCCGGATCTTAGCCGCCGCGCCCGGCGACTGTCAATTGAACTATGTTTCCAACTGCAGCATTGGGCGGAGAGCGCCGAGTTTGGCCGCCCCTAATTTCTTCCTCGGAGAGTTTACCTCGCAAATCCGGAGCCGAGCTCACTTGGGCGTGGGCTGATAAACCCGGATGCATCGCAGCCAAAATTGGACTTGCTAACTGGATTAGCAGGAGCGCGGTTGCGACGACTTTGCGAAAGGCTCGACAGCGAGATATTCTCGTCTTGTCGCGGTATGCGGATGCTAACCACAGGCTTTTGGCCGAGACTCTTCGAAGCGAAACGTCGTAGCCTTTACGAGATGGATGGCGTGGGTAAATTCAGGGGATTCAGACGCACAATGCCCGGGGTACTCGATTCAGATGTCGCTCGTTTACCGGTTGCCGGGTCAGGGATGGGCTGGTGGCGCGCTTCGGGCGCGATTCTGTTGTCGGTGCCCCTCGCACTTACGTGCGGGTGCAATGCTTCGGCCAATGCGAAACCCGTCGGGGTGGCCGTTGCCATCCGCGCTCCGCTCGGATTGCCCCCGGTTCCGATCCCCGCGCATAATCCGCCAACCGCGAGTTCGATCGCTCTTGGCCGGAAACTTTTCTATGACACCAAGCTGTCCAAAGACAACTCTCTATCGTGCGCCTCCTGCCATCATCCCAAATCTGGCTTCACAGATGCGCGGGAGCGATCGACCGGGGTGGGCGGAACCACAGGACTGCGGCACGCCCCGACGCTAGTGAACGTGGCCTATTCGCCGCTCTATTTCTGGGATGGGCGCGCGAAGAGTCTTGAGGCTCAGGTGGACAGCCCCATCGCCGATGCGCTTGAGATGAATCAGACCCACTCCGCTTCGGTAACGAAGCTTAGGGCCGATCCGTTGTACAAAAGCCTGTTCCGGAGTGCGTTTGGCACGGATGACATCAACATGAGCCGGGTTGAGAACGCTCTGGCAAGCTTTGAACGGACAATTTTGAGCGGCAACTCCGCCTTCGATAATTATCAGTATGAAGGCCGGAAGGAGGCTCTATCGCCTGCCCAGATTAAGGGACTTGCCGTCTTCAAGGACCCGCAAAAAGGCAACTGCGCCGCGTGCCACACCATCGGCCCCCACTACGCACTCTTCACCGACGGCGAGTTTCACAATACCGGCGAGGGAGTGGGCGACAATGAAGATTTCAGCGACCTCGGCCGTTTTCAGATCACGAACCTGGACGCCGAGAGGGGCGCCTTCAAAACACCAACCCTTCGCAACGTTGCCATGACCGGGCCCTACATGCACGACGGTAAATTGAAGACACTGAAGGCTGTCGTAGACTTCTATGCGGGTCGGGGCAACTCGAATACCTATCTGGACAAGCGAATCTCCACGATCGCCCTGTCAGGGCGGGAGCGGAGCGACCTAGTTGAGTTTTTGAAGTCGCTGACGGGTGAGATCCCGTCCAACGTCGGTCCACCGGGAAGGGATTAGCTCATTGAAATTCAATCGCCCGTTCTGCTTCGGCTGCCTATGTTGGATGGTGATGATGGTGACGGGCTGTTCACGAGGAGCAAAACAAACCAAGCCGCCTGCAGACCGTGGTCTGGAAGCTACAGCTCTGGCGTATCACGTGGACCCGCACACCGCAGGATCGATTTCGGGAACCATCCGTTTCGCCGGCAAAAGGCCCTCGCGAAAGGCGATAAACATGAGCGAAGACCCCGCCTGCGTCGAAGCGCACCACGGCAAAGCATCGGACGAATCCCTCGTAGTATCGTCCAATGGCTCGCTGGCCAACGCCTTCATTTACGTCAAAGGGGGACTTGAGACCAAGAGATTCGAGACTCCCTCCGCGCCGGCCGTAATCGATCAAAATGGCTGCTGGTTCAGACCTCGGGTTCTTGGTATTCAGGTCAACCAGCTTTTGCAGGTCAGCAATAGCGACCCGGTGACTCACAACATTCATCCCATGGCTCAGATCAACCGGGAATGGAACCACAGTCAGGGAGCAGGAGATGCTCCGCTGGGTCGAAAGTTCACCAAGGCAGAAGTCATGATTCGCGTGAAATGCAACATCCACAGCTGGATGCACGCCTACATTGGGGTGGTGGACAATCCCTACTTCGCTGTTTCAAAGCCAGACGGCACCTATACCATCGCAAACCTGCCCCCAGGCACTTACACTATCGGGATTTGGCAAGAGGAGCTGGGCACACAAGAACGGCAAGTAATCGTTGCTCCTCACTCAAACAGTCTGGCAAATTTTACGTTTCAGGGGCGGTGACTCATGCAGAAATCGATTTGTATGTTATTAGCGACGGCTATCTCTTCGACCCTAGCCCTGGTAGGTTGCACCCCCGCAAAACCGCCAGTAGGGAACACAGCGGAAGCTGATTCGAAATCCTCGGCTCCGAGGATTTACGTGACTAACGAGGTGTCGGGAGATCTTACCGTGATCGACTCCGACACCCGCAAAGTCATTGCTACGGTTCCGCTCGGCAAGCGTCCCCGTGGCATTCACCCCAGTCCGGATCATAAGTTTCTCTATGTCGCACTGAGCGGGTCGCCGATCGCTGGGCCTGAGGTGGACGAGAGTACTCTGCCTCCCCCAGACAAGAGCGCCGACGGCATTGGGGTCTTCGATGTTGCACAGAATAAACTGGTCCGGGTCATTCCTGGTGGTTCTGATCCAGAGAACTTCGATCTCAGCATAGACGGCAAGCAGTTGTTCATCTCGAACGAAGACACTTCGTCGGTGAGCATCGTGGACGTCGCCTCGGGAAGGGTGCTCAAAACGATAAAGGTTGGCGCGCAACCCGAAGGCGTCAGAACCAGCCCCGACGGAAGACGGGTTTTCGTCACGTCCGAAGAGGATGGTGCGATTGCTGTGCTCGATCCCGCAGCAGGTCGTATCGTCTCCACCTTCAAGGTCGGGCATCGCCCTCGCTCTATCGCCTTTACACCCGACGGCTCCCGTGCCTACATAAACGCCGAAAATGACGGAGGAGTGGTTCTGGTGGACACCATCCGGGACAAGATGATCAAGGCCATACCGCTGGGCAAACCTGGAGTGATCAAGCCCATGTGCGTTCTGCTCTCGCCGGATGCCACCAGGCTATATGTCAGCACGGGCCGCGGACAACAGGTGTTTACCGTCGACACTGCCACGAATGCCGTGGTCGGCTCGGTAACGGTAGGCAAGCGACCGTGGGGCATAGCTCTCGCGCCGGACGGAAAGACCCTCTACACGGCAAATGGGCCTTCAAACGACATTTCCGTAGTGGATCTTGCCACAAACACTGTCGTCGGAACTATCCGAGCCGGGGCCGGACCGTGGGGCCTGGTTGTCTTGCCTCGATAGCTCACGCGCGGCCACGGCGCGACGGGTGAGAGGTTTAAAAAAGCTGATGGTTACCAAATCTCAATTGGTATATAGTTTCGGTTTTGACATTCACGATCAGAAATCGAGGTTAAATCATGGGGCGCACGCCGAGAAGTCGACGCAAGCTGAATCGTGCAATCGTTCCGCTTGCCATCGTTGCATGCACCATCGGCGCAATCCTTCATGTCGGTCGAGCCGTGCACGCTGGTCAAACGCCGGCGTCTTCGGTGTCAAACATAAAATTGGCTGAAGCGCTCCCAGGAAGGCTCTATGCGCTCACTGTAGGGGTGAAGAATGTCGCACAGCTTCAAGGGAACGACGCCGTACGGGTTACCGTGAACGACGCGCAAGGAGAGGTCGTGTCCAAATGGCTGCACGCGGCCGACCTCGATTTCTACCTGACACTCCGGCCGCGGGCGGCGGGCCCGGTCATGGTGAGTTGGTCGTCGGCTTCGGGGGGTCAAGCTCCAAAGATCAGCGCAATCCTCAGCAAAATCCTCGAGGCCTCGGCCTCCGTGCCGGGCGATGTTGCCGATCATAAGCGTGGTCTCATCGCTGCTGCGCCCAACGATTCGTGGCAGATTGCTCAACCATTCGAACTGGGCCAGACAATCTACGGCAGCGACGATGAAAGGCCCTACGCCCCGGCGAACAACGAAGACAAGTACGCCGCGATGCTCAAAGGGTTCCAATGGTTCCGTTTTACGTTCCGTGAAAAACAGCCGCGGCTGGTCTACTTCGTGCTCAATGTGACGGATCGTGACGTCCCTCTGGATGTGGACATTTTCCAGCAGGGCAAAGACGCCGCCGGAAAGCCGGACGTGCTCCCATTTACTACCGGAGAGTTTATCTACCAGGTTGAGGCGACACAGAATTATCCCGGACTCTATAAGTTCCGCACCCGCATCTTTCAGCCCGGCCAGGAGTACTACGTGCGCGTGGCCGCCAATCACCCGGCCTACCAACTGCACACTTATCAGTACAGTGTGCCGCCCAACAAGGATCCGCACGAGGCGGTGCGCTCGGGTATGGATTTCCTGGTCGACATGGGTGACTCGTGGCTGTCGAACACGCCGCGGCGGGGCGCAGTCGCGATGCGCACGACGATGCAGCATTCCGAAACCCAGCTTTGCATCGCCTGCCACCCGTCTCAGTTCACCACCCGAGGCTATCTGAAAGCCGTGAAAAATGGCTACGCACCTACACAGCGTGCCGGACTCGAGTTCCTGACCGATCGCATTTACAACAACACCAGGCCTCTATACGGAGAACCCAACACCAATTGGGTACGCGTGATTTACACCGCCCGCACCGAGGCCAGCCGCCTGCCGCTGATCGCCCATGAGTTCGAGCAGAACGTGACGCACGACGCCCCGCGAAAAAACTTTGCCTTGCCCTATGCGAGTTTCCTGAAGATCCACTACAAGGGATTGACCGTGATGCCTGGAGATGAGGCCGACGGCTGCGAACCCGAAGTAAGCCCCTTCGAAATAGCCCTGCAGAGCTGGCAGACGTTCAACCTCGCTCACAACCAGACGCACAAGCAGGATTGGCTGGCCGCGCGCGACCACGTCGAACAATTAGCGCTGCCTGACGAGCCGAAGAACGTTATCGACCTGAATTGGAAGATCCAATTGCTCTCGGAAGTAAACCGCGAGAAATACGCTCCACAAATCGACACCCTCATCAACAAGCTGTACGAATATGAAACTCCAGAGGGCGGGTGGCCATACCCGTTCGACAAGAAGGCTAAGACGGCGGACTTCGTCTCCTACAACGCGGTTTTAGCTCTAGCTGAGGCGGGCCGTCGTCCTGAAACCGACGAGCACCTGGCGCGTGCCGTCAAAGCGATGCTGGCGGCACAGCGGCCGGAAGGAAGTTGGGAAGGCGATCCGGTCTACCAGGGATTTAATACGCCATTCCGAGCTACGCAGTTTGCTGTGATGGCCTTGTCAACGCTGTACCCTGGAACGAACAGGGCTAAAAACTGGGACGCGGCTTACCCCGCGCCTCCCACGACTCTCGCAACGAATGATCTGCCGTTGCTTCTTGAGCAGATTGACCAGTACTGGGACCTGGCACCGGAGCCGGTTTTGCGGCAGATCCGCGCGATACTGTCCGACAACGACCAACCGCTTGCGCGCGAAGCTGCGGCTCGTGCGCTCGGGCATATGGCTGATCCGGGTGCCTTACAAGTTCTGATCAGGGGGCTTGGCGACCCAACCAAGATGGTGCAGAGCAGTTCGGCATACGCCCTCCGCATGGTGCTGTCGCGGCGCCAGGAAGTCGCGCCGGAAGGCCGCAAACTATTGGCCGCTGCGCTGGGGTCCCCGGACGCGCGTATGCGCTGGGGCGCCACTCGAGTCTTCAATCAGCATTTCAGAGACCTGACAGGCGATGCCAATTTGCTGGCCGCACTGGAGCGCAATTTGAACGATCCGGTGCCCTTCGTTCGCTTTGAAGCCGCGTCGGGATTGTGGCGCTGGTACTACTGGCAGGTGGACCAGCCAGAAGTGCGGCGCGGCACGTTAGAAGCGCTCGCCACCCGTCTCAATACTGAGACCGACGCAATGGTTCGGCGCGGGTTACAGGAGAGCGTATACGACTTGCTTGACGAGAATACCGGATACCTTTCAGCGTGGGTGCGGGCAAGTTCCAAGGACGAGGACAAGGATCGCATCAATGCTGGTTATGAAGAAGTGGCGCGTGACCAGGCGCAGGTGCTGGCTAAAGTGCTGCGCGAAGGAACGCCGCTGGGCCGTGAGGGCATACTGAATGCTCTGTGGGACTTCCACATTCGCCACTATGCCTTGCCCGAACTCAAGGCCGACACGGTTGCGATTGGCCTCCCGGCAGTCCTTACCAAGTACGTGACTGGTGTGCCCGATCTGCATCGCCCGGGCTATGAGTATCCCCCATATCGTGAGACTGTTGATTTCAAGTATGACGTGAACAATGGATTCTTTCAGACACGCATCGGAAACGACAGCGACCTGATTCACTTCTTCAAGAGTTCCGGCCCGGAGTTGGAGAACGCACTGCTGGCTTGCCTTGAAGGCGCCGATGACACGATGAAAATCGAGGTGCTGAAGGCGGGCAGCACCCTGAGTGAATCCGGCGACGCACGGTTCGCGCTGGCTGCCCTCAACTTGTCAGAGGATGCTAGCCCGGCGGTGCGGCAGACAGTCCGCTACGTCTACGAGGGAGGCCAGCGAGGGATCCTGAACCTCAGTACATCGACCGCACCCGATCCTCATCTGGTAGGCAAAGTGGTCGAGATTCTCAAGCATGGCAATCCGGACAGCCAGGCCGTCGTACTTCCCCTTCTCGCGGCCTTGCCCGAAAACTCTCCCTGGGAACAGCAGACGGATGTTCAGGGCGCGTTGCGGTCAATGCTCGAAGAGCGACCGCAACCAGCGAACTATGCGCAGGTGTTGGACGCTGCTTCTTCGTTCCCTAGCCTGATGCATGAGCCGAAACTGCAGGAAAAAGTGCTGGCAGGGCTGCATTCCTTCACACCTTCAGTGCAACGCGCCGCGGTGCAGGTTTCCCTGGAACATTTTCTAAGCGACCCCACAACCGCGTCCGCCGTGAAGACTGCATTCGCAAACCTGAACAGCTCCGCGCTGAGCATTCTGTTGGAGGAAGTGGGCAATCCAGTATTTCTCAAGAGGCGTTTGGGTGTTGCTGGAGGCGCGGTTTCGCAGGATCAGGATTACCTCAACCGCAATGCCGCTTCTCGGAAGATTAAGGTACCCCTGGATTACCCCATTGTGGTCGATACCGTGCTGGCCAGCCTGCATAACCCTGACGCTAATGTGAGTGCCGCAGCGCTCGATACGCTGCGCAAAGTGAAGGATGTGGAGCACCGAGCAGATTTTCGCTCTGCCCTGAGTCAACTGCAGAGTTCCGGCAATCCTCGCCTTAAGCTCATCGCCGTGAGCGTGCTCGAAGGCAAGAGCCTGGGCGACGCGTTGCGGGACGTTCAACCCGGCGCGGTGCTCGACTTTCGATACTTTGTCACCAAGATCGAGCCCATCCTAGCCACGCCAGGTCCCGACGGGAAGGCATGCGTGTTCTGCCATGCCAGTCATGTGATCTTCAAGCTGAATCCACCCAACGCGCAGGGTACCTTCTCAGACCAGGACAGCGTAGAGAACTATGAGTACGCGATGCGCGTGGTAGACATCACGAACCCGAACGAAAGTCTGATTGTAGTCAAGCCAACCCGGCCTACCGACAGCGCGGGGAACGTCGGCGATTACCTGGCCACGCATAACGGCGGCCAGCGCTGGCATGGAAATGAATCCAGCGATCAATACCGCACGATTCTGGAATGGATTAGAGGAGGCCGCCTGGAGGCAGCGCTGTCAAAATAGCGGGAGGCGGAACCACTTGGTTCGCACAAGCGCTGCTGGGCAAATCGCCGCGGATGCGAGCTATGGCAATGGTGAGTTCTTGCAGTAGCTCATGGACCGGGAGATTACTCCGTACATGCCCACCAGCCGGGGGTGGTATTCACGGATCCACAAATTGCAACAGTTGGCCTGGATGAATCCGCCGCCCGTCAGAGCGGATTCCGTGTGGATACTCGAACTCTCACTTTGGAGAACGTACCGCGTGCTCTAGCCAATTTCGATACGCGCGGGTTCATCAAGCTGGTTGCGGACGCGGAAACGGGCAGGCTTCTCGGAGTGCAGGCAGTTGCCTCGCAAGCCGGAGAGTTGATCCAAACCGCAGCGCTGGCTATTCGCACACACATGACAGTCCATGACCTTGCTAGCCAGTTCTTCCCCTATCTGACAATGATGGAAGGGCTGAAGCTCGCGGCGCAGACCTTCACTAGGGACATCAAGCATCTTTCCTGCTGCGCCGGATAATCGGCGTGAGGATTTTAAATTGCGAACGGCAGAAATACTCTAAGCGCAAAGCAGCACTCCGAGAAAGCCCTGTCACGCTGGAGCTGACCTCTCAGGCTGCAGATATCGCGACAAGTTGGCACCAATCCAGTATGACTCTGTTCGCGGTGAGGAATTAGCGCTGCGTTAATTCGGTCCGACCACTTGAAAGGTATATCCGCGCGATCCGGAAATCCGAAGTCGGCAGTTCACTCCTATCAGTTGTTGCAAAATCGCTACGCGCTCGTCTACGGCACCTATGGGTTGATGGATGACTGGCGCATAACGTCTGTGCATGCCAGCGGCGAAGGAGGCCGTTCGTATGCGCAAAGGAACAAAGCGGCCTATCTTAAAGACCAGTTTGAGTTCCTACGGCACAACCGATCCTCTTCTCGGAAATTCTCCCGAGGGAGAAAACACATTTGTCATTCCTCGTGAGAAGTCCACGCCCCTTGTGATCTCGCATTTCCCTCGCCTTGTCATCACTCGCGGCTCCGTCTACACCTTCCTGCCCAGCATCACCAGCCTGCGTTTCATCGCAAGTCTTCCATAAGGAAACGGCGACGTCCTAGATGTTGCGACATCCGACCGGCCAATTGGCTCCACGCCAACGAGCCGGGAAACGACTTCTCGGACACTTGAGCGTCCCGAGCGATTCGCCGACAGGACGCCAGCGTCCGTTGGTGATAAATCGCCAATGCACTAATCGACGGCGCGGATTAGTACCCGCAAGCCGGCTAAGCTTCACCCAGGCGATGATGTCCTGATCCTAGAACTCTGCCTCGCAAAGGTAGCTCACTTGGGATTCCGCGCCGATTGTGGCGGTTCTATTGGGCAGCCACTTCAGGCTCACCGGTGACTCTGCTGGACCCGATCAGAGAACATCTTCCTGCCCTGCACCAGCAGGCGAGGAGGATGCAAATGCAACTCGGTAGTCTCACAACCAAGAGCCGCTTGGATGGCCCTGATGTTTGGCAATTTCGGTGGTCGGAAAAAGCCCTCATTCCCGGTGGTAGAAAGCAATTTCTCACCTGTGCCCCATCTGCTCCTTCTCTCCACTCTCCCAAGCGTGGGTTCTTTACAACCGGAATGATGAAATTCGGTCGAAAGATTCTTTGCAGCTTTTCCGACTGGCGAATTCCAGTAGTCACAACAAGCACGCCAACCCGGTGCTGCCGCAGGTGAGCTACAGGCAGCGGATAGTGGGGTCACTACAGCAGAGTGACGATGCCCGCTAGAGGAATGCCGACCCATCCTTGACGATTGTCGAGTTCGTAGAGTAACTCGTAGAGTGCTTTTTCTAGCAGGTAAGCATCGAGCAGATGCTGCGCCCGTGGAGGCTGTGGAATAAGTTGCGGATTCGTTGCGTCGATGGCGATCCGGTAAGCGCGGAGGAACTCTGTTGAAACCGCATTTTGCCATAGACCAGCCCAGAGTTCGAGATTCTTCGCCTCGTCCCCGCGGTGCTGGGCATAGTCGTTCAAGACTGCGTAAGCGGCATAGCTGAAGGAACGAAGCATCCCTGCGACATCCTTTAGAGCAGACTGCTTGGCCCGCCGTTCAGCAAGGGTTCTGGCAGGTTCGCCTTCGAAGTCGAGGATGGTGTAGTCGCCGCGGCAGCGGAGAACCTGACCGAGATGGTAGTCACCGTGGATACGAATACGCTGGCCGAAGTCGGTGGGGGAGGCAGAAGCGATGGCCCGGGCGCGAGACAAGAGATCGTTTTTCCGGTTGAGTACGAGAGTGCCTCTATCGGCAGCGACCCCGGTGAGCCGGAACAAGCCGCGCTCCAATGCCCCTAACGAGAGAAGGATCTGGGTCTCGATTCTGCCGGCATCTGCGACGAGGTCTTCACTCGTGAAGGGCTCGGCAGTAAACGCAGGATTGTCGGTCGGCGTGGAGAGGGCCAGATGCATCTCGGCGGTGCGGCGGCCGAGCAGAGCCGCCGCATCGAGGTACGGGTAGCCGCACTCGCGCGCCAGAGACTCCTTCTCCCTAAGAAAGGTGGGAGCGGCTCCAAGGTCAGGCGGCGAAGGAAGCGAGGCAACGCTGTCGTAGTAGTGGGAGAGTTCGTCAAGGGTCCACCGCCATCCATCGCCTTCGTTTTCTACCAGACCCTGCAGCATTGCGAAGGTTGTCGGTTCGCTTCTCTCTGAGTTGAGTGTGATGGCACCCACAAACGGAGCTATCCGGGTGAAGTGCGCGGTTTCGGTGAGGAATCGGCCAATCTCAGTGTCGGGATTTTCACCCGGTTGGAGGCGTCGGAAGAGCTTCATGATTAGCTTGCTGCCGTAAAGAATAGATGTGTTGGATTGCTCGGCCGACCCGATGCGGCCAGGAAGCGGACCAACTCCGCGGATTGCCGCGAAGGCGCTGCTTCTATGGCCCTGAAGGGCGCCGCTTCGAGTGCGAAGCTCGCCGTTCGTTTCGATAAGATTGAGGGCTGCCTGTCGCACTGCTTCACGCGCCACTGCGTCGTGCAGGATCGCGGCCCCTGCGGGAGTGCTGACCGTAGCCACGATGCTTGCGGGATCGGAGGCGCGGATTCTCTCCGCCTCCTCTCCACCGCTGATGGCAAGGCCGACATGATAGACGTCCTTGCTGCCGTCATCGTAGGTAAGTTGAAGGAAGAAAAGAGCGGCGTCGATGCCGGGAAATGAGGCTGAGTCGAAAACTTCAAGCTCTTTGATTGTGCGTGATTTTGCTCCGAACCATCGCTGATGCGGCAGATAAGTGATGAGGAGTTTCTGGACAATCTCCAATCCTGGAGCGGCCATCAGATCTTCAATGCCGGCTACCTTAAGAACGGGATCGGCGGTGTTGCTGGTTTCACTCACCTTTAGTCCTCGGCGTTTTTTAGTCGGTGCCGCATCGTCCTGCAACATCCCATCCGGCTCTTTGCCTTCCCACGTAAGAGGAATGGCTACGGGAAGTCGATTACTACCACACGATTTGGAGGAGTTGCAACTTCGTGGGGTTGGAGCCGTTGACCTCGTGGCCCTTGAGTTGAAGAAGTGGCGGGCTTGCACCCTGGCCTGTAAGCCAATACAGAAGGTCTTCGACGCGTGTCTGCACCATCCACGCATTGTCTGGATCGAGAAGATGATCAGCAAACAGGAGGCCATCCAGCTTTACAGTAATTGCCGCGTCTTCTGTTGCCCCTCGATCTACGAGCCCTTCGGCATCATCAACCTTGAAGCCATGGCCTGCCGCGCCCCCGTCGTAGCCAGCGCCACCGGAGGCATCAAAGAGGTGGTGATCGACGGCGAAACCGGCTGCTTAGTTCCGTTTGTTCAGGACCCCGTCACAAGTTTCCCCACCGATCCCAAGAAATTCGCCCGCGATCTCGCCGCTGCCATCAATCGCCTGATCGAGGATCCGGAGAAATGCCGGCGTCGCAGGAGCGGACATCAGCAGCTTCCACTCCCAAATGAACATCTAGTTTCAAGACGTCTTTCTACATATCTAAGAATATCGAGTCCAGCTCGTCAAGAGACGGCTTTTACAATCTTTAGAGATTCCAAAATAGCGAGCCTTCACTTTTACAGCCGATCGTTAGCCACGTGTAGACAGATGGCAACCCCATGATGTGTGTGTTCATCGTCCTCCCGTCGACAGTTAGATCTGGACCATGTCTTTCTCCGATTGCAATTGATTGCAGAAAAAATGCCGCGTCCTCCGAGTCCATCCCGGTCGACTTGCAGATCATTTCAAGTGCAATTGATTGCACCAGCGCGCCCTCCCACAGTAACTACCAATGTTCTCGTGTTGTTTGACGGTGCTATCGAGGTCGGAAATGCGACTAAGCCTGTCAACGGCGAGGTGTACGTCGACGGCGAGGTGTACGTCGACGGCGTGGCGCAGGCGGCCAGCCTGGTGACGGTTATGTCTCCGGCATTCTTGCTCGACGAGTGATTTGGCCTGAAGTCAACAGTCCTCAAGCAGGCATTCGGGGATTGCTGAACACCAGCCGACTTATGAGTACCAACGCAGGCCATCGGACAGCAGTAGTTGGTAAACACGTGCCTACTTTGAGATTTGTGGCACAGATGGATCATCGCCGACTGTTTCCTGGGGTGCCGGTAACGACTTCAGTTTTGATCGAGCGATCTTCAACACGATGCCAGCGTTCCGGTCAGCTACTTCGCTAACGTGATAGTCGGCAGCTACGCCAAGAAATTGTGAAGCCTCTGACGGCGTGAGTTTGTACTGATCCATGAGCCAGAAGACCATGTTGCTGGTTGCGTCCCGAAAGGCGTCGTCGATCGAGCCGTTGAGCCCCATGGCGATGATTTCGGTTGGTGTCTCGATGCGATTACTGATGCGCTTGCCGTGGATCACATCGACGGAGAGCTCGACGTCCATTGACGTTTCAAGTGCGTTCCCGTTCAATTCGCCATCGCCCTGCAAGGCATGACCGTCCCCGAAATAGAGCAGCGCCCCGGGCACGCTGACTGGAAGGTAGAGGGTTGCACCGTCAGTCACGCCATTGAAATCCATGTTGCCGCCGTAGTTGCCGGAATCCTGTGTGCGCGGAGCTGCTCCTCCTGGGCCGGTGGCAGTCGCGAGACAGCCGAGCATAGGGATTGTGGGGATCGAGAAGGTTTTCATGTGCTCTCCGGGCTTGTCCGGCGCGGCGGTACCTTTGGCTAGATCGAGGTGCCATTTCACGTTATTGTGATTGTCCTTCATCTTCACCGCGAGTTCGCTACTAAGCGCGCGCGGATCGACGTTGTCATCGGATTCGGCCCAGTCACGATTGAGCTTGAGGTGAAGAATGTGCACCACGAGCGTGTCTCCGGGTTCGGCTCCGTTCACGTAAAAGGGCCCTGTTTGTGGGTTGCCTCCAGCGGCGCGCTGCTCACCCTGTTCGTCCACGCCGCCGGCATCGACGGTGGTGGTGTGGATGGTATCGCCGGGGTTGACGATCAGCACAGGCTTGTTCGCGGGTGAGTACTCGCGGTAGAAAACAGTGGGCGTGAACTCGCGCCGTTGAGGCGCTGTTGTCGGCGGCTTTGCGACCAGAATAGCGGTGAAGCGAGTGCGAGATGGGTGGGCTGGATTTTGTGCGTCGGTTTCGAGCAGCGTGCCGGTCAGTGTTCCCTCAGCGAGCGTTGCGCTGACTTCCTCTGTGTCGTTGTCCTCATCCCGCGAGAAGAAATGGATGGCATTCCCGTCGACAGTACCCTCGAGTTGATCGCCCCCGAATTTGCCAGTGAGCTTTTTACCATGCTGCGTGAGGTCCAGCGACTGATAGAAGTTTGTACCGTGGCTGTCTCCAGTAACTCGCCAGTGACCCGTGAGTCGTTCGGGCGATTGCGCCGCTAGCGACGTCGTCAGGGCAGCAATGAGGGCAATGATTGTAAAGCGAAACATGGCTTTCTCCAGATGCAATCGGGTTGGAGAAGTGTACGTTGTGGCGAAGCATCTGGTTCCGTAATGTCGACACATTGAGGAGCGTGCCCCCTTCCTTTGGCTCAAAACCGATATTGGCACAAAGCATAGCTCGCTAAACGCCGTTCTCGGAAGCGACGTGCCTCGGTTTACGTCAAATCGCCAATGCACTCACCGGGACCATGGGATGGTCTGGTTTTTTTTGGATTGCGGTAGAGTAATCGCCCAGCCGGACCTTACTCATTTTTCGAGATTTGGGCAAGAGTAGGCGACGACCCACCCGGGACTCGGAAAACGGGCGCCAGTTCTCCTGGAAGAGTGACTCAGCCTGAAGTCGCCGTTCGAGATGTGACTTCCTTTTTTGGTAAACAGCTTCAAGAGCTCTATTCATTGCGAAGGGCTGCAG
This sequence comes from Acidobacteriaceae bacterium, assembly GCA_025355385.1. GTDB lineage: Bacteria > Acidobacteriota > Terriglobia > Terriglobales > Acidobacteriaceae > JANXZS01. The sequence goes on from JANXZS010000003.1 coordinate 16,942, forward strand.
CTGGCACCACTCTCATTCCCGCGCGAGCGGGAATGAGAATTGCAAAAAGAGCTACGAGACACAGCAGCAACGGGACGGCCATAAACGTGAATGGGTCGTATGTGCTGACCTGGAACAAGAGTGTCTTGAACATCCGTGAGATCGCCAAGGCAACGCCGAGCCCGATCACTTCGCCCACTAGAACAAGTCCAAGACCATCACTTGCAATTAAGCGGAGAATGTTTGACCTAGTGGCGCCGAGCACCATGCGCACACCGATCTCCTGGGTCCGCTGGGTTGCCATGAATGCTATTACCCCATAGAGTCCAACCACCCCCATGACCAACCCGATAAAGGCGAAGAATCCAAGCAGCGCCGTCTCAAAACGGGGCCCGTCAGCCAACCTAATGATGCTAGTACTCAGAGGCTCCATTTCAACAGGCACAGTTGGGTCCAGTGCTGCGATTTGTGACCGCACCCATGCTTCAATGCTGGATCTTGGCAAAACAGAATCGATGAGAATGACGTTTCTACGACCAACCCAATCGTCACCGACATTGCGCCGAAGGATGTAGATTTCGGGATTATCCTCTTGGGTGAGTCCGCCATTTTTCACGTTGTACACCACGCCTGCAACTGTTGACCACGCTCCGACATGGTTCATCTGAATTCTTTTTCCAACAGGATCAGAGTGTGGAAACAATGCGGTGAAAGCCACGCAGTGCGTATCGTGCATCCTGCAACACAGTACTGATCCACCAGCCGGGGCGCTGCTGTTCGCATTGCTCCCGGGCCCGCTCGACTCCCCCAAACTCGATCAGTGTTAATCGGCGCGCTTCTGAAACGCTCACGCCGGCTGCCACTCTCTGCGCAATGGACTACTCGATGTGAAACCGGAGTTCATCATCAAATTCGCTTCGCTTCTTGCGAAAGACGATGAACCGAAGCCGCACGAGGAACTCGGCGATCATGACGGCATCTCCGCAGGTCTGCCGAGAACCAATCCGATTGCGGACGATAGCCGGTCCCACGTCGCGAGTTCCGCCTCAAGTTGTTTCCTGCCTGCGCGGGTCAATCGGTAGAACTTCGCCTTTCGATTGTTCTCTGAGTTTCCCCACTCCGAGCGAATCCATCCTTTGTATTCGAGCCGGTACAGCGCCGGATAGAGAGAGCCCTGTCCAATTTGCAGCACGTCTCTAGACAACTGCTGAATACGCTGCGCCACACCCCACCCGTGAATACCGCTCCAGAGCCAGCGTCTTTAGGATGAGAAGGTCCAACGTACCCTGTAACAGATCGATCGACTGCGGCATAGGCCATATCCGGGAGCGGATCGAGATGGTAGCAAACAGGGCGAAACGGAGGGAGGGACGTAGTCTGCAACGGCTCTACCGCACGTGCTACGAAGGTTGCCTTGGTCTCGGTGACAGTGTCGT
>JANXZS010000027.1 GCA_025355385.1 Acidobacteriaceae bacterium
ACGACTCCGACTTGTCCAAGATGCGCATCCTGGCGGATGTCGCACCCTACTCCCGTGAGTACCAGAGGTTTGCCTCGATTGTCGGCAATACCTCCAAGGGCAACCCGGAGCTGCGCGCCGAGTACGAGCGTAATGACCTGGCGCCATCTCCGCGCCGCATACATAACTCCCGCACGCGCGGGAAGCCAAGCACCCCACTTCAGGCTTGCCAGTAATGTCGGCAGCAACGCTAAACAGAAACGAAGGTCAGACCTACTCTCCCTTGCAGGGAGTCTCAGCTCAGCCTAGCTGGGTAGTCTTACTTATATGTTGAAGGAAACAGACTCGTAAAACTCCAACTACTGTCGCGTCTTGCTGACCGTTGCTTGCTCGAGCACTTCCTTCTCTTACTCTCTTCTATGTCACTTAAAAAGTAGGAAGAACCAATACGTTGCCGGTCAGGTGCATCTTGATCTACAGGAAAGAATGTCTCTGATTGAGCCGCGCCGGGTCACTCTGTAAGTGGCTGCCATAGCCTCTCTTCCTTCCCCGGGATGCTCTTCTTCGGCGCCGGGCGCGCCTCGACAATTGACTACACGGATAACAGTCACGGCTGCAGGGTCAACCCAGATTCTGCACGGACTTTTCACATCTAAAAGAGGGAAAACATAGGGGTCCCGATCATGCCACCGGGACTTACTTACCGATTGCTCTTTGGGTTATAAACCCAAAAACAGCAGACTGGGCGGACTCTCTTTACTTCCTGTTAGCCGACAACTCGCCTAGAGCCCAAAACAGGACCGGTCTCGCACCTCAATGAGCGAATTTGTTTGAACTCGCCAGTTGACATTCTAGTCCACGACAGTCTTCTGAATCGTACCCGGTTTCTAGAGACACTGTCGCTTCATTTCTCATCGCGCTGGAATCCAACGCGCTTCTTCCTGTGCGGACAAAGTCACAGTGAAATGTGCGCCCACGATGCCGTTGCTTGATTTGCTGCTTCGCAGGTAATTCGCACTTCCTGAGCCAAGGGCCGACAAATCCACCTTGTATCGCCGTGGCTTGTCCGACAGATTTTTCAGCACAAATCCGTTCTCGTCATAACTGTAGCGCAATGCGTACTCCGAAATCCCAAACTCCACGGTTGCATAGCCGTTGATGTGCGGCGCAACCGATACATCCGCATCCGCGGGAATTGTCAGGCCTAGAAACTTCCCTATCAAGACAGCCGCGTACACATTGGGATATTCGTAGTACTTCTCTGCTCCATGCGCATTCTTGCCGTCGATGTAATAGACATAGTCCATGTCGTATCGTTCGCCCATGAAGTAGTTGTCTTTCGCGCCTTCTGCCGCCACCGTCTGCAGTTGATTGAACAAGATGCCACTCTTCTTCTCGGACTCACGGAACGCGGCATCCCAGTACCAGTACCTGCCCGCCGCACTAAGATCGTAGGGGCCGCCGTTGCCGATCTCGGCCTTATCGTACCCCGCAATGTCTGCTGCCAGAAAACTGGGAAATCGCTCAAACTGGCTGTCATTCTTATCGATAAGGCGCCGCACAGCATCGGCCTGGGCCGCCGTGGCATACCCAAACGTCACCGGCAGCGCATTGGCAAGAAGGTGAATGTGATCGTGAACAAGTCCCATGCGGTCAACCCAATCAACGAACCTCTGCTTCTTCTCATCCCAATATCCGATCGGAAGAGGTGCGATCAGCGCGTCTGCCATTTTCTTCGAGACCTCAGCATAGTGAGCAGTCCTCTGCTGCCGCCCCAACAGGCGCTCCATGCCGGCCAGCAATCCGAACGTGTATGCAGCGAATGCCTGGGCTTGTGTCTCGCGTCCGTCCTTGATCACCTGGTCTTCGTAATACACGTCAGACCACACGCGGCCGTACTGATCCATGCTCGCCAGAGTCCAACCGGCCGCGCCTTCGAGGTTTCCTATATTGAACCGCAGCCACGCCACATCTTTTCTGGCTTCGTAATAGTGCCAGGCTTCTTCGACTACTTCGATGTTACCCGTCAAGGGAAACATGGCCGCATTCTGACGGTCGTCCATGCTGTTTCTGCGCACGTGGTACTCGCGTGTGCCATCTGGCTGCACTGAAGTAGGCGCTCGATGAAGACGTTCCGGATCGTCGTTCATCAGCTTGAACTGGAGCTCAATCATCCGCTTCACAATATCCAGATCGACCTCCGAGCCCATTGCCAACCGCCCTTTGATCTGGAACTCGTGATCGACTGCGGGATAAGAGCCCGCATACGAGTTCACATTCAGAGTGCTCAGTACATAGCCGCTGTTGTAAGGGAAATGAGCTGCCATGGTTTTCTCCACCACCGATGGCAGCATCGTGCCCCAATAGAAGCCGGCCAACGCATCTTCCAGTTTGGTCCCGCCGGGAATGCTGAGGGAGAACCTGTGATGGAACGGATCGCTGTGAGGCCGGGCTTCGGACCTAGATACCGTGACACTATCCGCATTCAGGTCAACTGTTAATCCCGTTTCTGTTTTCGTTGCCCACGCGTTGCCGCCGTGCAATTGGAGATACCAGGAGTGATCCTGTGAAGTGGCATCCAGCGGTAAGGCCCATAGTGCGCTGTTCGCATCGATGTGCTCCCCCGTTGCGCTTATGGGAAGAACCCACCACTGATCGTGTTCCCGTTGAACGCCCAATCCCTGGCAACTCGTGAAGACCATTTTCACTGGCTCACGAGCGTCCCTGGGTGTAAGCAGAAGTTCGTTTCCGGCAGCAGTGATGTTGGCATTTTCTATCGACTGTAGAATCCCCTCGCCGCGACTTAGCTTCACCGCATCCGACGTCCCTCTGCTGTCCTGCGCGAATAAGAGAGTTGACACCCCGAGAAACATACACAGCGCCATCAGCGCTTTCAATAGGCACCTCTTTTGGTTTTGCTGATTTGTTCAGATCTTCGGATTATAGTGTTTTATCGAATTCCTCGCGGCCCGTAGGAGCCAGGTAGAAAGACTGCAAGCGGGATCTCCCGTGCAACCTCGACCAACAGCAGTACGCATGGCCCACCCACTAGAATTTTCCAACAAGCGGTTTGGCCTGTGGTTGTTGAAAAACTCGGTACGAATCACGCGATTTCCTCGAGATCCGAATAGCAATGCGATTTATTTGGCAGCATAGTGTGACCATGCTGTTATGTATAGCCATTTGTTAGAGGACTAACGCTCATGATGGGTCAGCACGCGCGCTCTGAATCGCTGTTCCACTACTTCTGATTGGAAGATCAGGTTCCGGAAAATCATCTGTTGCGGTGGACCGCAATGGTGAGACTGTAGACTACGTCGTCAATGCGACTGACACATACATCGAATTGATTGGGCCGGATTGGTAATGCCGCTTGCACACTCTTCGACCCTGATTTTCAAGCGATTGAGTTCCTTTGCCACAGTCGCGATTCGATCAGTCTCTTTCAGCCCTATGTGCGCGACATTGCGGATGGTAGCAGGAGATCTCGCGAACGGAGCAATTGCTGCTAGCGTGGCTTCGTTATCAGAGATAGCGTTTAGATTAACGTCTACCCCCCTAAGCCTATGCTCTTGGAGCCCGGAATCTGAACCACCGGCTCGATGGGCCCCTTCAGCGTGGGAATTGTAGTCGAGTTCATTTGTACCTCTCGGTCGTGCTCCAGGCAGCGTGGAAGCGTATTCGAATGTGCGCAGAATTGAACTTCTCCGGCAGGAGAGAGCAGCGGCATCGCCAATCGAACGAGCCCTCTTGGGCTAGAAATTGATAAATTTAGGCAATTCACCAGTCATAAATTCAGCAGACTTGGGACGATCAATCCAACGACCGCAACTGGAAGCCTACGTTGGATTCGGCATCTGTTTCAGGTACCGTTCCTAACGGACGCTGCGCTCGGCCTCGTTGCAGCAGCTCGTGCGCCAAGGAAATTTGGGTGTCAGCTACCAGTCGTTCTGGAGGGAATCTGTCGCAGCCCAACGGACCGCGCCATGCCGCGCGCCGAGCCATACTTTGATCTGCAGCAAGGTAGCGTTGAGCAGTCCCGGTATCGCCTTAGCTACGAGGGGAGTCAGCGTGGTGCCCCAGCCTGTCTCGCCAGGCTGAATGCCGAGCAGCATGGTTCGCTGCGGAGCGCACTCCAGCAAACGCATGGCACCCAGCAGGTCGCTCAGCCCGAGCAGGTGCACGCTACGCCCACAGGGGAGCTTGTCGACAGCATCGCCCTCAAAGCGCATCAGGGTTCCGGCAGCCTCGCCCGCGTCGACCGCGTCCAGCACCAGCAGGTTCTCGGCTCCCTCAACGGAGTACAGCAGGTCAAGCCCGAGTATCCCGCCTTCTATCAGGCGCACGCTTCCAGGCTTTCCCAAATCAGGCGAGCCCATATCTAACAGACGGGGATCAGCGCCCAACGCGGCCAGCGCCTCCATGCCTACCCCGTCGTCGGTACGCATCACATTGCCCAGCCCGAGGACGGCAACGCACACCCTGCGGTCCGGGTTCATGGCCGGGGCTTCTCTTTCTTGCCGAAGCGCTGCTCCTCGCCTTCGATTGCTTCCTCGCGCGCCAGCTTGGGGGTAACGAATTTATAGCCGGAGAAGATACTCTCCATCAGCCCATTGCGTTCTTCATACGCCACCAGCAACGCGCTGTAGACGTGGTGGATCAGGAACGCGAGAAAGACGTACATCAGAAAGTAATGACCCATGCGCAGATGCTGAACATCGACGAGCCGCGGCAGCCATCCCACGAAGAACGATAGGGCCCTGTTGCCCAGGACCTCGCTATAGAGAGCGAAGCCGGTGAGGCACTCGATGCCCATCAGCATGTACATCAGCAGGTAGGCAACCGCCGCCAGCGTATTGTGTCCCGCCTGATGGTAGGGCTCGGGCCTAAAGAGGGCGTAATAGGTAGCCATTCCGGTGAGGCTTTCCTTCTGGCGATGTGTGTGCGGGAGGAAGGCCCGTAGATGCGCAAAACGGTTGCCCATAAAAAACCAGTAGAGGCGGAGGAGAAGCGAGCCCAGAAAGATCCAAGCTGCCAGCAGATGCACGAACCGCATGGTTCCCATACGGTAGTCCGTGCGAGCATGCGAGATCAGGAACGGCGCGTGCATGTAGTAGCCGGTGACGGAGAGTACAACGATGGAGAAGACAATGCCCCAATGTGCCAGCCGGATAGGCAGTTCCCAGACATAAAGCTCGACCAGGGGAGCGCCGGGTTCGGTCGCCGTCGTCTGCGGTTCCAAGGGCGGTAGGCTCGCGGTGGACATGGCTGCTTCTCCTTTCAATTGTCCAGTTACAGCGCCTGAGAAAGCACTTCGTGGGAGTACTCGCGTCCCTGCGCATCGACCACGTGCACAGCGCATGCCATGCAGGGATCGAACGAGTGGACGGTGCGCAGGATCTCAACCGGACGTTCAGGATCGGCAACTGGCGTGCCTATCAAAGCAGCCTCGTAGGCGCCGCGTTGTCCGCTGGCATCGCGCGGACCAGCGTTCCAGGTGGAGGGAACGACGGCCTGGTAGTTTTTGATCTTTTGGTCCTCGATCTCGACCCAATGCCCAAGTGCGCCACGTGGAGCCTCATGGGAGCCCCATCCGCGTACGGCGTGTGCGGGCCAGGTATCCGGATTCCACTTTTCACCATTGTGGATGAGGACGTCGCCGTGGGACATGTGGTCGTCCAGCTGCGCAATCCATAGGGGAAGATTCTCCGCCATGAGCTCGGCTTCGAGCGCCCGCGCCGCGATGCGACCCAAAGTGGAGAAGAGCGCGGCCGGCGGTGCGTTCAGCTTGACGAGAGCGGCATCCACTTTCTTGCGCACGTCCTGGCGCCCACTTGCATAGGCCACCAGCGTGCGCGCCAGCGGGCCCACCTCCATCGCCTTGTCCTGGTAGCGCGGAGCCTTCAACCACGAGTATTTCTGCTCCACATCCAGATACTCGAACGGCGGTTGCGGTCCCGAATACTTCGGCTTTGTCTCGCCCACCGAAGGATGCCTTCCCGCCTGATTTCCGTCGGAGTACTCGTACCAGGAATGGGCGATGTACTCGTGGATGTTGGCCGGATCGAGAGGATGGACAGTTGAGAGGTCGCGCCCCATGACGATGCCCCGCGGAATCAGGAAGTTCGCGGTGTCCTTGATGCTGCCCGACGGGTAGCAGCCATACGCCATGAAGTTGCCGAGACCCTCGCCGAGTTTGAAGTACTCCGGGTAATAGCTGGCAATCGCGAAAACATCCGGCAGATACACCTGCTCGACAAAGGTTGCCGCCAGCTTGGCCAGTTCCGTCAGCAGAGTAATGCGCTCCGGATTGACGGTAGCCGCCGGCTCGTTGGGGTCGATCGATGTGGCCATGCCCCCTACGAGGTAGGTTTGCAGGTGAGGATTCTTGCCCCCAAGCACAGCGTGGATGCGGATGAACTCCCTCTGAAATTCCAGCGCCTCAAGGTAGTGCGCCACGGCCAACAGGTTGACCTCGGGCGGCAGGATGTACGCTGGATGGCCCCAGTAGCCGCTGGAGAACAGGCTGAGCTGCTTGCTCGCTATCAGTGTCTTGACGCGGTTCTGCACCGTGCGGAAGTAGCTGGTACTGGACTTCGGCCAGTCGGAAATAGACTGCGCCACCTGCGCCGTCTTCGCCGGATCGGCCTTGAGCGCCACCGTCACGTCCACCCAGTCCAGCGCATGCAGGTGGTAGAAGTGCACCACATGGTCCTGGATATTCTGCGCGGCCGCGATGATGTTGCGGATCAGACGGGCATTGTCCGGCACCTCGATGCCGAGCGCATCTTCCACCGCGCGCACCGACGCCAGCGCATGCACCGTAGTGCAGACCCCGCAGATGCGCTGCGCCCAGATCCACGCTTCACGCGGATCGCGGTCGCGCAGGATCAACTCGATGCCGCGAAACATGGTGCCCGAACTCCACGCGTCCGAAACCGCGTGCCCCTCGATGGAGGCCTCAATCCGGAGATGTCCTTCGATGCGTGTGACTGGATCTATAACGATGCGGGTCATCCTTAGTCCTCTCTCTTTATCGAGTGGGAGGGAGGGACCAACGTTTTGTCTTCCTCCGATGGATCGTGATGAGCGTGCCCTTTCACGGTGACGGCCGCCAGGTGGACTGCGGTGGCCGCAGCCACTGCTCCAATCACGGCCACGCCAATCTTGCCCACCGGAACATCCACGCCGAAGCCGGCAACGTTCGGCAGCCTTTTATAGAACGGCGACATGGTGTCCCAGAAGCGTGGAGAGGCGCAGGCGATGCAGCCGTGCCCAGCCTTCACGGGCCAGCTGGTGGCATCGTTGTAGCGCACCGTGGGGCAGTTATAGTTGGCCTCCGGACCCTTGCAGCCCATCTTGTATAAGCAGTAGCCCTTGCGATGGCCTTCGTCGCCCCACTCCTCGGTAAAGCGACCGGCGTCATAGTGCGCGCGGCGCTCGCATTGGTCGTGGATGATTTTCCCATAGGCGAAGAGCGGGCGGTTATACGAATCGAGCGCCGGCATCTCGCCAAAGGTGAGGTAGTGCACCAGAACCGCCGCTGTATTTGCGGGATGGTGTGGACATCCCGGTAGATTGACCACCTTGACGCCGGGCACCGCCTCCTGCGTGCCGACCGCGCCGGTTGGGTTGGGATAGGACTTCACCAGTCCGCCATCCCACGCGCAGGCGCCCACCGAGATCGTCGCCAAAGCGCTGCCACAAACCTCTCGCGCGATATCGAGCGCCGTGCGTCCGCCGATGGTGCAATACACGCCCCCATCGGCTGTGGGGATCGCGCCCTCAACAATGCACATGTACTTGCCCTTCTCCTCGCGAATGACGCGGGCAAGCGCCGCCTCTGCCTGGTGCCCGGCACCAGCCATTATGGTCTCGTGATACTCCCAGGAGAGGACATCGAGAACGACATCGGCCACCGTGGGGTGACTCGAACGGAGCATCGCCTCGGTGTTCCCTGCGCAATCCTGAAACTCCAACCAGACCAGGATGGGCTTCTTCTTTTGTTCCAGCGCGTGCAGAATCTGCGCCTGGTAGTGAGGCGGAAGCGCCAGGGTTGCCGTCATCAGTCCCGCAAATTCAAGAAACTGGCGCCGCGAAACTCCGTGCTTTCGTAAACACGCAACTACCGATTTCCCCGAGTCATCCATGGCGGACCTTTCGCTGATTATGGTGAAGTTTGGATACCTCGTGCAGGTGCTGTATGTGACGCGGATCACGTAGTCTCTCCCCTGATGATTGCGAGTGTCCGGGGAAGGGCACCTTTGGCGGGGAGTGAGTGACGTGCGCCCCGCGATCGCAATTTTGATGGCGGCCTCCAATGATCCTAAGTAGATGAGAGAAATGGCATCGCGCTACACGCTCTACAGGTGATGGGCCCCCGTATTTTTGAAACATTCGCAATGTTAGTCTTCGGCAAAGCCGAGCCTGAGGCGGGCGGAGGGATTTGCCATGAAGAAGACGCGATTTTCTGTAGAGCAGATCGTGGCGGTGTTGGACCTTCCGGACCAGTACCGCGCCGTTGTAATGTTGCGGGATATTGAGGAATTAAGCACACTGGAGACTGCGGCGGCGCTCGATCTCACCGAACAAAACGTAAAGGTTCGCCTTCATCGCGGTCGAGCAATGATGCGAGATTGGCTGTTTGTTCGCGCTGGGGAAAAGGCAAAGACAGCCTTTCCGTTTATGAGTGAGCGTTGTGACCGCGTGGTCAGCTGCGTTTACGCACGACTCAATGACCCCAGGCTCTGACTTTCGCAAGGGAGTCCCCAGGTTCGGCAGCGACCACTTTCCGTGAGCGCGAAACTAGAATGTGATCCGGGTAGTTTCAAACAAGATTGGAATAACGCTCTGCGGCGGCGTTCCAGCTAGTGACACGCGACATCCTATCGGCACGTCTCAGCAGCGCCTCTGGAGCCAACGACACCCAACAGCAAACCAGCAGCGACGCGAGGGGGGAAACAGCGTATCGCATACCAACCAGTTACTGATTTGCTGATACTGCCAAAATTAGCCACTCAGATCAACGTTCCCCATTGGCATTGCAGAGGGCGGATCCTGCATTACTGGAATCCGCCTCCTCTGCCGTGACAACGAAAAGAAACGCGTAACTTGCATCGGCGCAAACGAAATCCCAAGGCCAACCGACCGTTAAGTAGCCGGCTTGAGTTGCTCAGCAGGTTGAATTCTCCAGTTCGATAGCGCGAGGAAAGAGGATGTTGTTCTCGAGATGAATGTGTTGATGCAGGTCCTGCTCGAATTCCCGCAATCCGTCGTAAAACGCGTGAAAGGTGGGGCATGCATCTTCTGGCGCGGTGAAGTTCCCGCTTAGACGGTGAATTTCTGCTATCAGAGAGCCGGCGGCGTCGTGTTCTCGCGTCATCATCGCGATTGGGTTGGCGACCGTGCCAAAGCAACGGTGGGGTTTGTCCGTTCCAAGGGATACGGATTGTTCCAGGCTAACCACATATGGAAACAGGACTGCTTCTTCCTTCGCGAGATGTTGGCTGAGTTCTTCGTCCAGTTGCGAAAGCGTTGCTGCGACCACCGGCAATTCCGTTTTTGTTGAACCGTGCCGATTCACAACCTTCTGAGCGAGCAGGGCGAGCCTGGGTAGCTCTCTTTTCACGTATGCGTGGTGGGTGGTTACGATGTGTGAGCTCAAGCTGTCTAACGATTTTCCTGCCCAGTTCTCAACCCTTGGACCAGTCTTCTTTGCAGCTTCCTCCAATGCAGCGATAACGGAATCGATTTCCAGATTTCCGGCAACGCATGCCTCGGCAAGTGGCCTGCGACCCCCGCAACAATAGTCGATTCCAAATTTTTCAAACACCCTTATTGCAGTCGGCTGTTCCAATGCGATTTCGCGAACGGTCTGTGTGGTTGCGGTCATAATCGATCTCCCTGAACCACACCATAGAGGTGCCGTCGAATCCTCCACAGCGACTTTGGTCACTCCGAGCCTTGAAACGCCCAAAAAACAATTGGACCCGTGGTGTGACCAAAGTCGCTGTGATTTGTGTTCCGTCAGCCTAATTTTCCCTTGCAAGCCAATTGAAATGCGAATGGTTGTCTAATTTGTCCTTGTGGCCGGGCGGAGGCACTTTTGCCCGGTTGTGACGGCCAGGATCGTAGTGTCTCGTTTCCTCAACGGTCAACGCATTATGGGCACAGCAACGATTGCATCAATCCATAAGCCGGAAGAAAAGAAGTTTGTCCGCAGATCCAGCTCTGATTGTTTGCAAACGATCAGGCGAATCGTTCAGTGGCTGTTCGTGGCTCTGAATGGCTGGCTAGGAGTCCAGTTCCTTCTCTGGGTTCACTATTACGAAAGCGGAGGCGTAGGACTGAATATGTCCAGGCCTGCTGGCTTCTTTGAATTGCATCATTTTTCAGTCCGATAAAGATGCGGCGTGACGCCGACGCCTGCATCGATTGCGGAAAATGCGCGCGAGCATGTCCTTCGAACTTGCCCGTGAACCAACTCGTGCAGATTCCATCTGTGGAGTGCACCGCGTGTATGGAGTGCGTTGCCGCATGCCCGGCACAGGACGCCCTGCAGTTTTCTTTAGTACCGAGAAAGGCAGCAACTCCTATTGAACGCTGGCGGCGGCGCACCCTTCGTGCAGCAGCCGTTGACGTAGCTCTGGCAATTGTCTTTTTCGGGTTGGTTTTCGCGGCGAAGGCGTCAGGACATTGGCAGACCACCCTGCCGCGTGAAATATATATGGACCTGGTTTCTCATGCGAGCGAAACTCGCCACCCAGGTACTTGAGGAGTGGGATCTACAGAAACTTAGAGTGAACTCCGTTAAAGGGGACTGCTTTCACGTGCTAACCAGCTGAACTTTACGCCTCGCCAGGCTATTTCCTCCGGAATCGAAACTCCGTCCCGATTGTCGCGATGGTGCGGCTATCCAGCACCTCGATCGCCCGAGCGAAAACAATGGTCTCTTCTACTTGAATATGGTCAGAATAAAGTTGCTTGAGACGCGCAGTTTGGGAAAGCAACTGCTGTATTTCCCCCGATCCTAATTCGCCCGACCCGATCCAGTTTGAATAAAGCCGCTCAACCGATCCATGCAGATCGTTTGCCTCATGATGATCACCCTCAAGCCTGTCGATCTCTTCGAAGGAATCTGCGGCGGATTTGCGAAGCCGCGGAAAAAGCGACTCTTCTTCATCGGCAGTGTGGCGTTGTCCGCCAGTTCGAAAGTATTTGAGTGCTGCCTGAACCGCAGCATGTTCCTCCTCGGTTAACTTCCTGTCCTGTGCGCGGCCAACCACCACGCATAGAATGCCGAGAAAGCTCTCGATCCGCCTATGGCAGTCCTTGAGCATGCCAATCGGATCATCGAAGCCGCTGTCAGGTTTTGCGCCAATCTGAATCGCCATTGCCTTCCCCTCAATTTCTTGCGTTCCTATCATTAGTCTTTCAGTCGATTGCGAAGACGTCTTCAGGCACCCTGGAGGACGTGAAGCGTTGATGCTGTTTTCATCTGTGGTAGCGGTTGCACGTAGCCTTTCGGAACATAGGAGCAGCACGGCTCCTCTGCGTGCGGATTGCCGGTTAAAGCGTGTGCGCGGGCTCGCGATCCTCCGCAGATTTCCTTGAATTCGCAAGATCCGCACTTTCCCTCAAGTTTCGACGTATCTCGCAAGTCGCGGAACAGCGGCGAGTCACAATAGATCGCGGCCAATTCCTGTTCGCGGACGTTGCCGGCTGAAAGGGGAAGGAACCCACTTGGAAAAACTTCACCTTTGTGCGAAATGAAGACGAACCCCTTGCCATCATTGAGGCCGCGCGGTGCGCGCCCGATCGCGTCGACGGATCTCTCCTGCACGCTAATGGCATCCATTCCCGACCTTCGTTCTGCGACTCTTTGCTGCAAAACAAAGCGCCTGTAATGTTGCGCTTCGGTCGTTTTGATATCAAAGCTTGCGGTTTTGGACAGACTGTAGACCTTGGCGAAGACGCATTCGAACTCTTCCGCACTCAACAAATCGTTCAGCTTTCCGCGTCCTGTGGGGACAAGGAAGAAGACACTCCAAAGCGTTATCTTTAACTTCTCCATCAACGCGACAATCTCGTTGATCTCAACGATATTCCTGCGACTAAACGTGGTGTTGATTTGTACAGGAAGGCCAATCTCGTTTGCCCATCGAATGGCGTCAAGAGTTCGCGCAAACGACCCGCTCATCCCGCGAAATGCGTCGTGGGTTTCGGCGCTCGCGCCATCCATGCTCACCGCGAGCCGGGCAAGCCCGGCCTCTTTGAGCCTGACAACGATTTCCTTCGTGAGCAAAGGAGTAGAGCTCGGTGTCAGCGAGACCCTGACACCTACGGAACGAGCATGGCCGATCAACTCAAAAAGATCAGGTCTCTTAATCGGATCGCCTCCTGTCAACACAAAGACTGGAACCTGCAATGCTGCGATCTGGTCGATCAGATGCTTGCCCTCATCCGTAGTCAGTTCCATGGGATTGCGATCCGGCTGGGCAGAAGCGCGGCAATGTACACAGGCGAGGTCGCATGCCTGAGTCACTTCCCAGATGGCAATGAAGGGCCGTTCGTTGAAGTCGATCGTGTTGATTTGCGGGTTCATGAACTTATAAGACAGCCGCACGCCCACTTGACGCAGTGACCAAAGTCCCAGGCTGCTAAAATTCCCGAGTGACGGCTGAACGCACTGATCTTGCAACTGCCCTCGGGAAGACCGCACTTTTGTCGAGCCTTACGCCGACAGAATTGAAAATGCTCGCTGCGCGAACCGTTCGCAAGCTGTTCAGTGCAGGAGAGTTGCTCTTCTCAGAGGGCGAGCCGTGCAACGGCCTGCACATCATTGCACAAGGCAAAGTTCGCATCTTCAAGACTTCCGTGAGCGGGCGCGAGCAGGTTCTTGCTGTGAATGTGCCGGGCGAGTCTGTCGCGGAACTGCCGGTCTTCGATGGCGGGCCATTTCCAGCTTCCGCAGTCGCGATCGACGATGCAGAAATTGCGTTCATCTCGCGACCCGATTTTCAGGCTTATTGCATGGAACATCCGGAGGTTTCGCTTAAGGTGCTCCAGGTAGTGGGCGCTCGGTTACGGCGCCTGGTGGGGATCATCGAGGAGCTGTCGTTTACGACGATCCGCCAGCGCTTGATTTCGACACTGCTCAAGCTCTCAGAGAGCGAGGGCAAGAAAACCGTGCGCGGAATCGAGTTTCAACTTCCCGCAAGCCACCAAGAACTTGCCAATCAGCTCGGAACAGTGCGCGAGTTGGTCTCCCGCAACCTTATGCGCTTGCAGGCTGAGGGGCTTCTGGATGTTGACGCGCGACAAATCGTGGTAAAGGATGTTGGCGGCCTCAAGGCCTTGCTAGAGGCGACTTCTTAAAACTTTCGGACTTCGAGTGACATAAGTTACTGCTCTGCCCTCCGTTGCTGACTACGGTTGCAGGTGGAGAGTGCTTATGCCAACCTCAACCCAGTCCATCCGCGAAATCGTAACGCAGCATCCATCTTCAGCCAAAGTCTTTCATCGATTTGACATCGACCTATGCTTGCAGGCTGATCTCTCGCTCGAAGGAGCGTGCCAGGAACTGCACCTCTCGGTCGATCAAATCCTCGAGAAACTCTCGGATTCGGAGGCCCAGGAGCGTGGTGGCATAGCTTTGGATCCAGCAGCTCTTTCCCTAGCGCGCCTGATTCAACACATCGTCCGCATTCATCACCATAGTGTTCGTCAAGATCTTCCGAGACTCGTCGAGATGGCCTCTAAGGTGGCCACGAAGCGCTCTGTTCGGGCGCCTGAACTGGCAAGGGTCGCCGAGTTGATTGGAAAGCTTCACGGCGAGATGTATGCGCATATGCAAAAGGAAGAGCAGGTTCTGTTTCCGTTCATCTCGCAAATGGATCAGGAATCGATCGTAGCCTACCCGCCTGCGCACGCATGCTTCCGTTCGGTTGCCCATCCGATCTTCATGATGGAGCAGGAACACGAGTCTGCCGACCACACTTTAGCCGAGCTCATCAGCCTGACCAATCACTTCGAGCCTCCATCATGGGCCTGCGCTACGCATATCGCACTCTTTGCGGGACTCCGCGAATTCGAGGTAGATATCCGGCAACACGTCCATCTCGAGAACGATGTCTTGTTTCCCCGTGCCATTCAACTGGAAAAAGAACTCAAGGTGAGGAGCTAGATATGGCTACACTTCCGCTGTTCGAGCCGGTCGTCCCTTCAGCCTCCGTTGGAAAGAATGCACCAATCATTGTTCGCGAACGTCAGAAGAGCCTGATGCTCCGCGTCTGGATCCTGAGCGGCCTCTTCTTCATGGCTTTGCCTGGGACTCTATTAGGATTTTCGAACCTAATGGCGATCAGTGCGCATCATGGTCTCGGTAGTCTACCGGCGGCATGGATGGAAGGACACGGGCACGCACAGATGTTTGGCTGGATCGGTAGCTTCATTCTTGGCATTGGATTCTATTCACAGCCCGCGCATGGACGGTTGGTCATTCGTCTGCCTCTTTCCTGCTACGTCCTTTGGGCATCCGGTGTCGCGATGCGATGGTTCGCAAACATTTATGGATGGCATTGGCGAACGCTCCTGCCGGTTTCCGCGGGATTTGAGCTCATGGCGGTCATGCTGTTTGTCTACGCAGCCTCGCACCATAAGCTGCCAGCATCAACTCAGGGAAATCGAGCGAAGCCTCCCATGGAACTCTGGATGGTTTCCGTCCTGGTCGGCACCGCGGGTCTCGCGTCCGCAGTAATCCTCAATTTCGTCGAGTGCATTCGATTGGCTATGCAGGGTGGACCTCGTTCTTTTCCGCACTCGCTCGATCAGAAATATCTCGTCGTGCTTGGCTGGGGATTTGTCGTTCCGGTGGTATGGGGATTTTCGGCGCGATGGCTACCAGCGTTTCTTGCCATCTCGAAGCCCAATGTCCGTTGGTTTCGAATTGCCCTATGTATGGATATAGCGGGCGTTCTCCTTGGGGTGGCAGGATGGTCCAAGACTGCCACGATACTCTTCGCTCTTAGCGCAATTACGATTGGATTCGCACTGCGATTGGACCAACGGCCCCATGGGGGCGCTAAATCTCAGGGTATTCATCCAAGCTTTCCAACCTTCATCCGTTTGGCTTATGCATGGCTGCTGGTGGCTGGATCGATGAGTGTGTGGGCCGCATTCTTCGATGTGCACGGTGGTATTTGGGGTGCCTCGCGTCATGCACTTACTGTTGGATTCGCGGCAACAATGGTATTCGCGATTGGGCCGCGTATTCTGCCTCATTTCGCCGGTATTCAGAGTATCTTCAGCAAGCGTCTGATGCTTCTTAGTCTTCTCTGTCTCCAGACAGGATGCCTGCTACGCGTTTCTTCTGAGCCTCTCGCCTATGAAGGTCTGGCCTCATTCGCATGGAGGGTGCTACCTGTCTCTGGAATGCTGGAACTATCTGGAGTATTGATCTTCGCAACGAACTTGGCTCTCACATTTCTGATCGGGCGGTCCGCATTCGCCTTGGCTGTCCCAAGTCGATGAGCGGCGGTATAGCTGCGCGCGTACAACGCGCGGTATTCGAGACGCGCCAGCCCTTGGTTGTATCTGACCCTTCTCCTTGGTGCGCTCAATCGTAGTTTGCTCCCAGGGCAAGCCAACAAACCTACATCAACGAGCAAACAGAAACTACGCCCGATCCGAATCAATTTCTCGCACCGAGTGACTAAAGTCCCTGCAACGAAGATCGCCGAACGCTACGGTGGTTCTAGCGCGGCACAGAGCGCGCGGTTCATCGAGGAGAAATCATGTCCTACAAACGGTATTGGGTGGCACTTGCCATCGTCATTATTGGATCTTTCGCCGTACTCGGAGGAGTCGGCAAAAAGATGATCAGCGAAGCTCCGCCCATCCCAGATGTGTACAACACTGACGGGCAGCTTCTCTTCACTGGCAGTTCCATAACGGATGGCCAAGGAGTATGGCAATCGATCGGCGGACAGGAAATCGGTACGGTCTGGGGCCACGGTGCTTATGTCGCGCCCGATTGGAGCGCGGACTGGTTACACCGCGAGTCGGAGATACTGCTGAACACATGGGCTGTTCGGTCCGGTGCGGCAAATTTCTCTGCGCTCGGGCCCGACCAACAAGCCATCTTCAAGGCGCGACTGATTCGGGAGATGCGGACCAATACATACGACGCTTCGCGCAATCGCGTCACGTTGAGTACTGACCGCAGCGCGGCGTTTGAGCAGCTACGGTCCTACTATACCGACGTATTTGCGACCGGCCGGTCCGAATACGCCATCCCAAACGGTGCAGTGACCAACGCTCAGAAACAGCGCCAGCTTGCGGCGTTCTTCTGGTGGACTTCGTGGGCCGCAAGCACACAGCGCATAGGATCTGACGTCACTTACACAAACAACTGGCCCCATGAGCCACTGGTCGGAAATGTTCCGACATCCGGAGCGGTCCTCTGGAGCGTTCTAAGCTTCGTCGGTTTGTTGGCCGGCATTGGTGGCCTTGTGTGGTGGTATGCGTCGCGGGAGAAGGAACTCCTTCACGGTCCCTATCCCGAAAAAGATCCGTTTCTTGCCTTCAAGCCAACTCCATCGCAGCGTGCGACTTTGAAGTATTTCTTTGTGGTAGTGATTCTTTGGGGCGTCCAGATTCTTATGGGCATCCTGACGGCACATTATGGAGTCGAAGGTCATGGATTCTACGGCTTCCCCTTGGATAAATACTTGCCCTACGCAGTGACCCGCACGTGGCATTTGCAAATCGCAATTTTCTGGATCGCGACCTCGTGGTTGGCGACAGGTCTTTACGTTGGACCGGCTGTGAGTGGTCACGAGCCAAAGTATCAACGGCTTGGAGTCAATGCACTCTTCGGTGCACTCATCCTCGTTGTCGGCGGTTCGCTCGCTGGGGAGTGGCTGGGCATTGAGCAGCGTCTTGGAAACGCGTGGTTCTGGTTCGGCAGCCAGGGTTACGAGTACGTAGATCTAGGACGCTTCTGGCAAATTCTGCTTTTTGTCGGATTGGTTCTTTGGCTTGTTCTGATGGTCGCAGCGCTCAAGCCAGCGCTCGTTCGCAAGAGCGAAGACCGGGCACTTCTCACTCTCTTTCTCATCTCTAGTATTGCCATTCCACTCTTTTATTCGGCTGGCCTGATGTACGGTCAGCGTAGCCACCTTGTAACGGCCGAGTACTGGCGCTGGTGGGTGGTTCACCTATGGGTTGAAGGCTTCTTTGAAGTATTTGCGACCGTCGTAATTGGGTTCCTCTTCACTCGGCTCAGGCTCATCGAAATTCGCACTGCAACCAAGGCAGCGCTGTTTTCGACGATCATCTTCTTGTCCGGCGGGATTATCGGAACGTTCCATCACCTTTACTTCTCGGGTGCTACACCGGCAGTAATTGGCTTGGGTGCAATCTTC
>JANXZS010000104.1 GCA_025355385.1 Acidobacteriaceae bacterium
CCCAGATTCGATCAGGGGAACAGCTAGGCGAGGGCATAAACCTCACAATCTATGTGCTTCCATTTACTGAACGGATGGCATAAAGTATGACTCAAAACAGCCGCGTCTTGGTCCTTAAGTCTTGTCTCATGCAAGATGAGCCTGGAGGGAGAGTTCGTTTCTCATGCAAGATGAGCCTGGAGGGGGCCAATCGGACATGCTGGGTATTGATCGTCAACGTGGAAACAGGACAACCGTTAGGCCTGGAGCAGATCCGGGCGTTTTTGGAGGCCAGTGATGAAGTTGGATTCAAGGGCGTAAATCGAGAGGAGATGCACGGCTGGGTGAACCGGACGTTAGGTCAGCAACGCTACGTTGAGTTGAAGCGCCGCAGCCGAGGGCTGGTACGGCGCTATCTGGAGAAGATGACGGGAATGAGTCGGGCGCAGATGACGCGGCTCATCACGATGTACCTGGAAGGGGAGACGGTGCAACGGAAGCCGTATCGGCGGCACCGTTTTCCGCAGCGCTACACGCGCACGGATATCGATCTGCTGGCTTCGGTGGACGAGGCCCATCAAACCCTAAGCGGGCCGGCGACACGGAAGATTCTGGAGCGGGCCTACTACGATTTTCAGGAGCTGCAGTATGAGCGTCTGGCAGAGCTGTCGGTGGCACAACTGTATCGGCTGCGGCAAAGCCACACCTATCGGCAACGACGGGTGTCCTATCAGCCGACCCGTCCGACGTCGGTGGCGATTGGGGAGCGGCGCCGGCCAGAACCGGATAACCGCCCTGGCTACCTGCGGGTGGATACGGTGCAC
Organism: Acidobacteriaceae bacterium; assembly: GCA_025355385.1. Classification (GTDB taxonomy): domain Bacteria; phylum Acidobacteriota; class Terriglobia; order Terriglobales; family Acidobacteriaceae; genus JANXZS01. Next base: position 804 of record JANXZS010000104.1, read on the forward strand.
CAGGGAGATCGAGACGGAGTGAAAGGGGTATACCACATCAATGCGGTGGATGAAGTCACGCAATGGCAGGTGGTGGGCGCGACGCCCCAGATCAGCGAGGTCTATCTGTTGCCGGTGTTGGAAGCCATGCTGGCGCAGTTTCCGTTCCGCATCCGGGGCTTTCATTCCGACAACGGGAGCGAGTTCATTAATCACACCGTGGCCAAACTGCTGGATAAATTGCGGATCGAGCAAACCAAATCGAGGCCGCGGCACTCCAACGACAATGGCTTGGCGGAGGCGAAGAATGGAGCCGTGGTGAGAAAGCACATGGGATACACGCACATTGCGGCACCGCAGGCAGCAGCTATCGAAGCCTTCTACCAGGAGTACTTCAACCCGTATTTGAACTTTCATCGACCCTGTGGTGTGCCAGAACTGGTGGTCAATGCCAAGGGTAAAGAGAAGCGCGTCTACCGCTGGTATGCGACGCCATGGGAGATCCTGCGGCAGTTGCCGGGTGTGGCCGGACACCTCAGGGCCGATGTCACCATCCAGGATCTGGAGCGCCAAGCGCGAGTCCAGAGCGACAACGACGCAGCCAAGGAAATGCAAACCGCCAAGCAGAAACTGTTCGACAGCTTCCCGCAAAGGCAAATTGCATGAGAGAAACCAACCCCAAAAACCCAAAAAGCAAAACCTTCCTAGAAAGGAAAAACCAAACCAGAAAGGAGGCCCGGCGGCAGATCGCTCTACTCCCTCCTCCAGGCTCATTCTTGCATGAGAAAATGCTGCTCGGCGCGCCGACTGCATGGTGAGATCCAAGACCCGGGGAAGGCGTTGCAGCCGCAGGGTGTTGCTCGAAAAGGTCGCAAGAATCCGACCTTGACGGGACGAATGCAGGACCGGCTGCCGCACTACTTCGATACGCCGGCGTTCACCTCCGGCAATGCACCGCGGATGATGCCAGCTCGCCGCAGTCCTGGCGTCGCGAACACCAGCATCGACTCGAGCACGTTTAGCGTGGTCAGCAACCAGCAGAACTGGCCTTGGGAATATGAGCTTGGCTCTGGCTTTTGCGTTGACGGACCGGACTCAACTCCGCTTTCGAGCGGGCTGGCGCCCTATCAGAACATGAGGTTCATTCCCAAAAGTTGGCCGTGCCCATGTCTTCCGATTCCAGAGGTCGAAAGCCTCGAGCCGGATATCAGTATGCACACGCTCGAAGACGGCGAAGGCCTTCGTCACTGCGATGTTGGTGCGATAGGCAGGAAACATGCGGTGCTGCCGACGAATCGTGGCGCGTTGCCGAACGGGTCCACGAGCCGATTCGTGCGGCGCTGGAATACGGCTAAGTTGTAGAAGTTGTCTGTGACGGGGCCGAAACGTGGCACGGGCTGCGCCTGGCAGGATACACATAGTATGGTTCGGCAAGCACGAGGAAGGCG
>JANXZS010000124.1 GCA_025355385.1 Acidobacteriaceae bacterium
CGACCCAAGGGGCTTGTCGAAGGTGACCTGCCCGCCCACCTTCTTTTTAGAACTGCCCCGGTCACCGACGCGAACCACAAGCGGTTGCCAGCGCGTCCCTCACTGTCGTCAGTGGACAGCAGGGAGTCATTGGCAGCTTCCCAAACCACGGGTGCCTCGCATTGGACAATGCTAAGTTTGGTTGCAACTATGGGGCGATATTGTTTTTACCATCTTGCGGTTTCGATGAGTTAAAATGACCAAATGCTTTCTTCACCATACCGGCAATCCGAGTCTGGGGGCCCGCCCCTTCGCATCGGGCTGCTCCTTGATTCAGCCGACCTGCCGAGCTGGTGTGCCGAAGTCGTCGATCACATTCTGCAGAGTAACTTCGCCCGCTTGGAGCTACTGGTCTTTAACGCAGAGGAGCAGAAAAGAACCGCTGAAACCCTGCCAAGGCGATCGCCAGTCAGGAAGGTGATCGATCTGCTGCGTAGCAGCCGGCGACGCCAGACACTCCTTTACGACCTGTACCAGCGTTGGGACCGTCGAAATATTGTTTCGTTCGGGGATCCGCACGCCTTGGTGGATTGCTCTGCACGACTCGAGCATGTGGAGTCAATCTCAGTGACTCCAATCAGAAAACGTTTTGTGCACCGCTTCCCAGCCGATGCTATTGAGCGCATCCGCGGAAAACAGTTGGATATTCTCATCCGTTTTGGTTTCAATATCTTGCGCGGGGAGATTCTCACCGCAGCCAAATACGGGGTCTGGTCGTATCACCACGGCGATGGCACTTACTACCGTGGCGGGCCGGCTTACTTCTGGGAGGTGTATGAAGGCAATCCGATATCTGGCGCCATGCTCCAGGTCCTGACGGAAGAATTGGATGCGGGCAAGGTGTTGTACAAGGGATTTTTTGCAACATCTCCGGGCATCTCGCGGGCGCGCAATTGCGTACAGCCTTATTGGGGCGCGTCGACGTTTATGATTCAGAAGCTGCGCGAGTTGCACCAACACGGCTGGGAACATATTGCCGGGGCCTCGGTGCCCCCGGCACCCTATCTGGGCAAGAAAAAGATCTACACCATGCCGTCAAACTCCGAAATGTTGCGGTGGCTGGGACCGGAACTTGTCCGCAAGTCCCTGCGACGACTAGTCCGGCGGCCCATGATTGAGCATTGGCGGCTGGCGATCCGCTCTGGAGAGCGTTCGGTCGTCAATTCCGGACCCGCACCCGATCTGACCGGCTTTCGCTGGATTGAGTCACCGAAGGGTCGTTTTTATGCCGATCCCTTTATGGCTGAAGATGGCGGCACGTCCTGGGTGTTTTTCGAAGACTTTGATTACGCCACCAAACGCGCAAGGATTTCCTGCGCGGAAGTGCAGAAAGGCGAAATTACCAATCCGCGAATCGCTCTGGAAAGGCCCTATCATCTTTCTTACCCTTGTATTTTTCGCGCGGACGACGCTATGTATATGATTCCGGAGACCGGATCGAATGGGACCGTCGAGTTGTACCGCTGCGTTCGTTTTCCGGATAAGTGGGTCTTCGAAAAAGAGTTGTTTAGAGCTCGAGCGGTAGATACCACCGTATGGGTGGAGCACGGTCTGTGCTGGTTTTTTGTGACCCTGCAGGAACCTCGAGGCTTCGCTACTCAATTGTGGCTTTTTTACGCCACCGCGCTCACCGGAGATTGGACACCCCATCCCGCTAGTCCTATTTCGACCGATGTTCGCAACAGCCGAGGGGCCGGCGCGATCTTTCGATTCAATGGCAAGTTGTTTCGACCCAGTCAGGACTGCAGTAAGCATTACGGGGTCAGCTTTACTCTCAATGAGATCGTTGTTTTGGACCGCTACCAGTATCGGGAAATGCCCTGCGTGACGAACAACCCGCTGTGGGCGCGAGGCTTGGTGGGCACGCATACGTACAGCCACGTGGGCCAGATTGAGATCATCGACGGCTGTGTGCCTCTTCCCGCCGGCAGTGTACGGGACCTCTATTGACGGGCATCCGCAGTGTTGCCACCTGTCCTGCGCAAAAATTCGATCCGGTGGCATATGAACGGGCGGTGCGATAGTAGGCTCCTGGTTTGGCGGAGTCTTCCAGACACACTGCTCCACTTTTACTCCGCCCTTGACAACCCGATGATTCGGCGAAAGCCTTTGTGTTAAACTACGTTTGAAGGTGCCCGATGAAGGTTTCTGTGCGGGTCTCTCCTTTCGCTGTCGTCCTCGGCTTCATCGGGCTCGCTAGCCTTTGGTTCGGTTGCAGTAGCAACACCACGCAGCCTCCCCCTCCTCAAGCCAGTCTGTCCAGTATCAAACACATCGTTTTCATCATCAAAGAGAATCGCAGTTTCGATCAATATTTCGGAACCTTCCCGGGCGCCGATGGTGCCACCAGTGGCAAAATGTCCACCGGGGCGACCATACCGCTGGGTCACACTCCCGACAAGATGCCTCACGATCTTGGACACGAGTGGGCGGATGCCCACACCGCAGTCAATAATGGCCAAATGGACAAGTTCGACCTGATTCGTATGGGCTCGGGTTTAATGGGCTATACCCAGATGCAGCAGGCTGACATCCCCAATTACTTCGCGT
>JANXZS010000179.1 GCA_025355385.1 Acidobacteriaceae bacterium
TTTCGATTGATGGAGGAAGGAAAGCAAGTACGGCGTAGATCCAGAGGAAAGGATAATCAGGCTTGGGCGCGGTCTGGATAATCGTGGGATCGGGTTGACCGTTGGGACCGAAGGGGCCGAAGAAAAAGGCGCAGGCCATGACCGCAAATATGATTGCAGCGGCAAAGACCGCATCCTTCCATGCTGCATCGGGGACGAATGGAATGCCTTTTTTTTCGCTGAGCTCGTGATATTCGCGCTCATAGGTGGATTTGCGAACAAGACGGCCTGGCATCGGCCACTCGCTGACGCCATGGAGAAGTGTCATCCAGATATGGACGGCGGCACCGGCGAGCAGGAGGCCAGGAATAACAAACACGTGCAAGGTAAAGAAGCGCGAGAGCGTAGCACCGCCGATGATCGGGCCACCCAGGATCATGTGCACGAGAGGGGCGCCGATGAACGGAACGCGGCTCGAGATCGACGCGCCGATACCCAGCCCCCAATATGCATCTTGATCGAAACGCAACACCTGGCCGGTGAAGGCCATGCCCAGCGTCAGAAGAAGAAGCAGCACGCCGAAGATCCACGTCAGCTCCCGAGGGAACTTGAAGGCGCCGAAGAGGAAGACCTGCGCCATGTGGATGAGCACGATGGCGATCATAAAATCCGAACCCCAGCCATGCAGGGCACGCAGATACCATCCGAACGCTACATTGTGGTTGAGGAACTGTAGACTTTCCCAAGCCTCGTTCGCAGACGGAGAATAGACGAGAGCGAGCAAGATGCCGGTCATCACCTGCATCACGAGCAAGACGGTTGCAGCACTACCGAAGACATACAACCAGCTTGCGTTGCTGGAAGGTGTCTGGTGTACAGCCGCCTTCGCAAGGGGCTTAATCAACCCGAGTCGGTGTTCAATCCAATCATATGTCTTGCGTCCCGCCGCGATGCCTCGCTGCTTCAGGCCTAACATGATTTCGACCCCATCGCGTTCGAAGCTGGTTCGATCTGGATCAGCGATTTCCCCGCGCAGGATGCGTGAGTCGCGAGTGTCGGCATATCGCCTGCGTGAATCATCAAGGAACCATTGGTGACCTTGGATCTGTATTCGAAGAGCCCACGTTCCGGCGGTCCGGACGCTCTGGAACCATCCTCGTAGTAGACGCCGCCGTGGCATGGACACATGAAGAGCTTTGATTGGACGAACCACCGGACCGGGCATCCCAGATGGGCGCAGTTCACCGCGAATACCTGAAACTGCTGTGCAGAGGCACGACGAACCCAACAAGGGATCTTAGCGGTCTCTCCGTCGCTGAGGCTGGCGACTGGGCTCTGAAAATCGACCAGCCTCGTCTGTCCGATAGAGAACTCGATGACCTCGCCGATGGAAATCCAGGAGCCGGTGGCTGAGTCCTTCTTCATCGCTGGCCCAAGCAGGTACCTCACAAGCGGAACGGCAAGGACAGTTCCAACGGCCCCGTTCAGCAGCAGGGAAAGCTTGAAGAGGAAAGCCCGGCGGGAGTGCGCGGCTTTCTTCCCCTCGGGCGGAAGATTGTCGGTGTCGGATTCTCCGGGATATTTGAGTAGTTCGCTCATGCGTCTCTCCGCTTGTTACTTGGACAATTGCGAATGCTGCTAATAAGGCTGGCCAGGAGTTGGACTGCGATGCGTTCCAAGCCACGCTACGATATCGGTAATCTCCTGGTCCGTCATGGGCCGCGCACCGGGACCAGGCAAATCAGAACGCCAGTCGGGCATATTCTGCTCTGGGAATCCAGCAATGATCGCGCTTCGCAGGCCTTGGTCGCTGACCAGAGCGAGATACGCAGGATCGACAAGTGATCCAATCTGCCCCTCTCCATGCGCGCTCGTACCGAACCCATCCGCGCCGTGGCAGCGCGCACAAAAGGTGGTGAATGCCTTTTGTCCTTGCGCGGGATCGCCGACGGAGTTGCTCGCGTACGAAGGTGGTGCAGAACCAGTCAGCACGTCGGGACGTCCCCACCAGTCGACTACTCCGTGGGCCAGGATGGCGACTTGACGGTCGGTCAACATGCCATCTGCTTGCTGGCCGAAGGCAGGCATCGATGTGCCGGCTACGCCGGAAGCTGTCACGCGCTGGATGTTGTCGACTCCGCTGATGGCCAGATAAACCGGATTCGAAAGCGAGATCGCCGCGCCTAGCTTTCCTTCTTCGCCGTGGCAAGCGGCGCAGTTCTGCTTGTAGAGCGTGGGAAAATCGAGCACTTGATTTGGTCGCACAGTCTCGGATTGGAGCCCCGGCTTTCCGGGCGCACCGTTGCAACCAATGTTTCCCAGGCACAAGCCGCAGGCCAGTAGCGCTGACGTGAGAGAGAATCCATTCATTGGGCCTGATCTTTCTTGTCGGCTTTTTCCGCAGGATCGTTCCGTGCGGCGAAGTCACTATGGATGCCGGCGCGGACTGCGAATGGCAACGCCCGGAACTGCGCAGTGCGCACCCTGGTGTGAAGATTGACGACGAATCCGCATACCAGGCCAAAGGCAACTTGCGAGATGACGAACCAGAACCAGTCGATCCGCTGATTCAGAATGGGACTGATGACGCCAAGCGCAGAGTGAAGGATTCCCGTAAACAACAGCGGGGCCACGAGCCCAGCGGTAACGATGGGATATCTGGGATACATTGGCAGCACGGCCCCATAGAGCAGGCCCACTAGCAGTGAGGTTAGCCCATGGATTGCGATCGCAGCGAACAGCCCCTGCATATGAAATTGGCTGAGGAACGCATCGCTGGCGCCGATCCAGCTCACGAATCCGCCAGCGGCGAGCAGGTTTGCCGCGTACCAGATGCTGTGATAGCGGATCAAACCGAAGAGAGCCGCCGGAACAATCATTGCGATGCCTCCCGCAATGCCGCCCTTGATGCCGGCGCTTATATGGTAGGTCTCGATCGGCAGAATCTTCCGGTGCATGTCACTCGCGGGAAGACGTGCCTTCAACCTCCGCGAGCTGGCGATCTCTATCTCTTCGTTGAGCACCGGGACTTCCACATGTTGCTCATGCGGCAAGACCTGTAAGAACCAGCCAATTCCACCCCAGACGAAGAGCAGAAGACCGAGAAGTCCAATCACAACATTGGTGACCATGCCCGTACAAATGAGCGCGAGTCCCAAGGCAAGCACCATCGGCCACGCCGTGGGGGAAGGTAGTTCGACCACGCCGGACTGAGTGCGCTCTTCATCGTTATTCATCTCTGCTCCCATCGGCGTTGCACGACATCCGGTCTACCTTCCAAGAACATAGACGACGAGGAACACGACCACCCAAATGCCATCGACGAAGTGCCAATACAGCGAAAGTACTTGAAGCCGTTCCGTATGCCTGGTGGTGACGGCTCCCCGTAACGAGAAGATCAGCGCCAACGTGAGCATCAACAGACCGACGATGACGTGGGATGCGTGCAGGCCTACCAGCGAGTAGTACGTGGATCCAAAGAGGTTCGTACGAATACTTAGGCCGTCATGATAGATGAGGTGGTACCACTCGAGAGCAGTCGAGCCAAGAAAGATGCTGCCCAGCAATACGGTTGCGGCTAACCAAAGCGAACACAAACGGCGCTTGTCCCCATGGAGTGTGGAGACTGCAAGATGGACTGTCAAACTACTGGACAGAAGGCAGATTGTAGCGAATATCGGAAGCGTCAGGACGTCGCGCGGCGTGGGGCCGCTCAAACTTTTTCCGATGTAGTAGACATATGCGACGACGAAGATAAGGAAGATGGCCGCTTCGGCAAGGATTAAACAGGCCATGCCTACGATGCCGCGCGAGGGAAGCTTCCAGACCTCGGGGGCGTTTTGCGGGATCACGGCTGCTTGGCTCACGGTTCCTCCTTCCTATTCGTAGTTGTTGTCGGGATCTTCAGGGTGTTTGAGATCCCAAAGCGGACGCCGGCTTCCCACGCTGGGGATCACGGCGAAGTTATAAGAAGGTGGTGGTGAGGTTGTGGACCACTCGAGCGTCCAGCCATCCCACGGATCGGCACCGGCGACGGCGCCTTTGAAGTAGGACCTCACGAGGTTATAGACAAACAACAGGACCCCGACTGTCTGAATCATGGCCCCACTTGAGACCAGGAGATTCCATATCATCCAGCCCCGATCCGCCTCGTAGGTGTAAATGCGGCGCGGCATCCCCAGTATGCCGGGAATATGCATGATATCGAAGGTAAGGTGGAAGCCGATGAGGAACAGCCAGAAGTGCCACTTACCCAGCTTCTCGCTCAGCATGCGGCCGGTCATCTTCGGGTACCAGTAATAAAAGGCCGAGAAGAGCATGAACAGAATCCCGCCCACGATAACGTAGTGGAAATGAGCGACTACGAAGTAGGAGTTGCCAAGCTGCCAATCAAATGGGGCGACTGCCAGCATGATTCCGGTAAGGCCGGCGATGAGAAATTGAAATAGGAAGCCGATCGCGAACATCATGGAGGTAGTGAAGCGGATTTTGCCTCCCCAAATCGTTGCCAACCAATTGAAGATCTTGATCCCCGTCGGGACCGCGATGGTCATAGAGGAGAATACGAAAAATGTGTTCGCCCCCGCACCCATGCCGACAGTGAACATATGGTGAGCCCAGACGCTGAGGCTCACAAATCCGATACCCACCGTAGCTGCGACCATCGCCGGATACCCGAAAATAGCCTTGCGGGAGAATACGGGGATGATCTCGTTCGCGAAGGCGAAGGCGGGCAGGATCAGGATATAGACTTCGGGATGGCCAAATATCCAGAAGAAGTGCATCCAAAGGACGGCCGAGCCGCCGGCCTGTGTATCAAATAGGTGCGAGCCAAGGTATCGGTCCAGCATCAGCATGATCTGTGCCGCGGTAAGCGGGCTGATCGTGACGAAGGCCATGAGCGACATCACCAGATAGATCCAGACGAGGAGTGGCATCCGACTCAACTTCATGCCAGGGCAGCGCATGCAGATCACTGTCGTGACAATGTTAAGCGCTGTGCCGATCGTGCCGACGCCGCTGAGCAGTATGGCCAGGGTCCAATAATCTGTACTGTGGCCTGGAGAGAAGGCCTTCGCGGTGAGCGGCGCATAGGCCCACCAACCGACGTCGGGTGCACTCCCGGCGCCATAAAGCCCGCTGCCTCCAAAATAGCTGAAATAGAGCAGCAGACCGCCGAAGGCTGAGACCCAGAAGCTGAAGGCGTTCAATCTCGGAAACGCCATGTCACGCGCGCCGATCATCAGCGGGATGAGATAGTTGCCGAAGCCAAACAGAACCGGCATCGCGACGAAGAAGATCATCGTCGAGCCGTGCATGGTGAAGAGCCGGTTGAAGACCTGGGGCGAGACGAAGGTATTGTTCGGGATGGCGAGCTGGATTCGAATCAGAAGCGCTTCAAATCCGGCGACAACCAGGAAGAGCAGAGCATAGCCGATGTACATCAGGCCAATCTTCTTATGATCGACTGTGGTCACCCAATCGTGCAGAACCTCTAGCCACATAGGGCGACATGCCGTCGATGTAGTCTGGTCGAGGACTGCGGGTACCGGAGTTTGTGTTGCCATGAGGTTCGCTCCCTTCCAGCTTCACTTCAGGGTAGTGAGATACGCGGTTACGGCGGCCAGATCGTGATCGTTAAGGTGCATCGGCGGCATCAGTGCGCCCGGTTTGAAGTGTGCTGGATTATCGACGAACGTGCGGATATTCGCCGCGGTGTTGGGCGCAGATCCGGACGCAATCGTACTTCGGCTTGCGACATGCGTCAGGTTCGGACCGAATCTGCCCGTAGCAACCGTACCTGCAATCGTATGGCAGCTAATGCAGGCGTTGTGCTCGAAGACCGTTCGACCTTCCGCGACGCTGCTGTCTTGTGCTGCAGGTTGTCGTTGATGGGCAACCCAAGTGACAAACTCGGCTGGTGTATCCGCATAGACGCGCAACAGCATCTTGGCATGTTGAGTACCGCAATACTGAGCGCACTGCCCAAGGTAGAGGCCCGCTGTTGTCGGATCCACCCACATGACATTAATCCGATTCGGGATCACGTCCATCTTGCCGGCTAATCTCGGAACCCAGAAGCTGTGATTGGTATCGGCCGAGGACATGGTGAGATAGGTCGGAGTCGGATGGCGGGGGTCACTGACCAGGATGTGAAGCTCATTTGCGGTAGTAATCCCGAGCTTCGGATAGCGAAACTCCCACCAGAACTGATGTCCTATAACCGTGACGTCGAGGGCGGAAGGAGGCTTGGGAGCGTGTTCCGTCGAGTAGATGACACGGGCTGTTGCGAGGAACAGCATCACCACAATCAGGATCGGGATCACGGTCCATGACAGCTCAATCTGGTTGCTGCCATAGATCTGCGCTGGCTCATAGGCTGCATCCGGGTCGGAAAGACGTTCACGATATCGGATGATGGCGTAAAGCAGAAGACCACCCACAACAAGGAAAATGCTCAGTGTGATCGCGAGCACGAGCATCGATAAACTGAAGATGGAATGGGCAGGCGTAGCGTCAGGCGAGAAGATGCTGGTCTTCCCGTGGACAACATTTGGGAGAGCAAAATCGTGGATTCCGATCGCCAACGTAATCCTCCACGAAAATGCCTGAGATGAAGTGAAGATCAGGTCAAGTCTCTAATTGAGTGAATATCTTTCGTGCAGACCACGAACGTGCAGTCGAGGCCCGGGTCAATATGATTTGAAAGCCAGACCCAGAGCGATGCTCAACCAAAAGCGAGACCACCAGAGTCTACGCCTCATGTTTGATGAATGCGTAAAGAATTAGAGCTTCTGACGCCTTATCTCTTCTCATTACCCCGCTCGCCGAATCTGCCAGCCCGCGGAACGCTGTTCTCGGACATGGCATAGTGCGGCTTTGCTGACTATAAGATCACGGGGATGCATCCGTTCCCCGAGGCTTTGG
>JANXZS010000232.1 GCA_025355385.1 Acidobacteriaceae bacterium
TCCACCGGCGGGATCCATCGGGCGCGCAGAGGCTCGGCCGCAAATCACGAGATAAGACATCGCTCAGACAGAAGGCAAAGACCTTCCATCGCTGACCGAAGTCAATGGCGACGTGAGCGGATACCGTGAACGCCTTTTCAAGTTCGTCGAAGCGCAAAGCGTCGAGCTCAGTTTTTCCGAGAGAATTGCTCCCGCCAAGGGTCTCTCGCATGGCGGGAAGATCACGCTGCTTTCTGGGATGCAACCTGCCGAAGAGTTTTCCACGCTAACGCACGAGATCGCTCACTTATGTTGCGCTGGAAGTTATGTTGCGTAGCAGCGTCGAGGCCCTGTAATCATGCGGTTGTGCGGCGCTGCTGACGCAACATAAATAATCAGAGAGAACGGAGGAAGGCCATCAGGGATGGGTTATCTTTCCACGGACGTTTGGAGACAGCAGCAGTGGAGAGTGCGTTGGTATGAGTAAGCATCTGTGCCTTCCGTTCCAGATCGACTTCAGCATAGATGTTGGTGGTGTCGATGGAGACGTGACCGAGCCAAGCGCGGATCGTGTTGATGTCCACGCCGGCGCGGAGCAGATGGGTGGCGGTTGTGTGACGAATGACGTGAGGGCTGATGCGTTTGCGCGCGAGAGAAGGACAGTGTGCAGTGGCCTTGCCAACATATTTGCGGATGAGGCGATGAATGCCGTGCCGGGTAATAGCCTGCCCGCGGTGATTCAGGAAGACCGGTTCGGCAGGGGAGCGGTTGCGCGTGAGCGCAAGGAGCTCTGTGGCAGTGGCCGGCCATAGCGGGCAGCAGCGGGTCTTGCGGCCCTTGCCATGTATTTCGACATGACTCATGGCCCTGGGGTGAAGATGGAGGCTTTCGAGTTGAAGCGACGCGGCTTCAGAAGCGCGGGCGCCGGAGTTGTACAGAAACTGGAGCAGCGCATAATCGCGATAGCCTATCGCGGTCTTGCGATCCGGCGCAGCGAGTAGCGCATCGATCTCCGATTTTTCCAGGTAGGTGAGTTCGTTGCGGTGAAAGCGCTTGAAAGGGACAGCGCGAATCGCGGCGCACCATGCGACGTGCTCGGGGCTGCGCTCGGCAACGAAGCGAGCCATCGCGTGGATAGCGGCCAGACGCTGGTTGCGGGAACGGATCGTACACTTACGCTCCCGTTCCAGGTGATCGAGGAAGTGCTTAAGGATGTCACTGGAGAAATCGACCACACACAGACGGTCGATAAATTTTCTTTTGCGGGCGCTGATGAAGGGTAACAGCAGCGCGAAGGTATCACGATAGCTGCGCTGGGTGTTCCGAGAGAGGTTGCGTTCGGCAACGATGTGTTCGAGGAGAAATCGCCGCACCCAAACTCCGAGCAGCCGATCGTCAGGCATGGGGCACCTCCGGGCGAGCGTAGCGTTCAAAGCACAGACTGGCTTCCTGGAGCAGTTCTGTTGTCATCGTCAGATAATGAGCTGTGTCCTGGATCCTGCCATGCCCGAGATAAGTGGTGAGGTGCGGCAGCAGACGCTGCACGTTTTTGCCCGCGCGATACCAGGTGACAAGGCGAACAACGGCAAAGGTGTGCCGAAAATCGTGTAGCCGTGGCTGATACCTTGCTTCTGAAGAGCGATGGATGCCGGCCTCTTCACGCAGTCGCTTGAATACCAGTTCGGCAGTCTGTCGGAGGATGCGCTCGTAGCTGACCGTTCCGAGCAGCGGCGTGGTCTCCGCGCGGTGTGCCGGTGGCCACTGCCGGTCGATATATGCTTCGAGCAGACGGCGCAGATCGGGGCCGATGGGAACAAAGCGGCTCTTAAAGAACTTGGTCTCGCGAATGGTGAACACCCCGGAATCACGATCGAAATCACCGATGTTCAATCGCAACGCTTCACTAATCCTGAGGCCGGTTCCATAGAGCAGCAACAAAAGCGTGCGGACGGTATCGGGTGTGAGAAGCCACACGTAGCGGTGACGTGAATCGGCTGCATCGATGAGCTTCCGCATGTCGTCGTTGGTATAGATATAGGCTTGGAACTTCTCCGGCAGCTGTGGCCTGCTGCGTGGCAAGGGGCTATTCCGGACGTAATGACGGGCGACAGCGTAGCGGTAGAAGGCCGTCAGGCTGTGATACTTCGAGAACCAAAACGAAGTCACTGGGCCCTTGCCGTCCAAATACCTGCGAACGGCTTGTGGCCGCACTCGCCGCATATCACCGTCGCCCACGCTATTTACGAATGCGCGCAGTCGAACGGCGTCACTACGAAAACACATGCCGAGAGAGCGCTTGTGTACGATGTAGGCTTCGATCGCTTGGGAGAGCGTCATAGCAGACCTCCGAGGCTGATCGCTGCCACAGCCTGGAGTGCTTCCATGCTGCCTCTGGCATAGATCGGGGTGGCGAGATGCGCGCTACGCTCAGCATAGGCGGCCAGATTACTCAGATCGAGCTGTCCCACCTCGCGCAGTGCGGTGATGTCCACCTTGGCGTACATCTGTGTGGCTGCCAGGGAGACGTGGCCAAGATGGTCGGCGATCTCTTTCATCGAAAAGCCCTCGGCCAACAGGTGAGTGGCGCAAGAGTGCCGCAGTCCGTGGGGACCATAACAGGGTGGTACAAGCCTCAACTGGAGAAATCGCTTTCGTATCTTCGTGCCGAAACCTGCCGCCGTGAGTGGCCGGAACGGCTGAACTTGCGTGAGAAAAACCTCTCGGTGCGGACATCGTGGACGCACTTCGCGGAGATAACGTAGGATGGCCTCTCCCACCGCCGGCATCAGAGGATAGCGCTGGGTTTTGCGTTGCTTAGTGCGGCGAACGCGGATCACATCCTGTGCCCAGTCGATATCTTCCAGGCGGAGATGCCGCACTTCGCCACTGCGAAGCCCGTAGACAGTAACGAGCAACAGCATGGCGTGATCGCGAACGTCGCCTGGACTGCTGCCGCAGGATGCAGTCAGAAGACGTTGCACATCGCCCCACTGCGGTCCTTGTGGCAGACCTTCCAGCTTGTAAATGCGCGGCGCATCGATGGTGTCCACCAGGCCAGATGCACACCAGCACCGTGACTGCGCAAACTGGAAGAACGTACGCAATACCGAGACAACCGCCACGATGGTCGTCCGCTTCCAGCGGTGCTCCACCGACCTCCTTGAAATGTAACCAGCAATGTCTTCGGGTGCGATCTCACGAATCGTCTTGCGCTCGCCGGCAACCCAGTTGAGATACTCGCCCAGACAACGCCTCACCCGCGCCAGGGTTGCAGATGCAAAACCTCGCTCCTGTTCCTCAAAAGTGAGGAAGGCTTCCAGTTCCGCAGCGAAAGCCTGCGCAGATGGCTGCTTCTGCAGACGCCCCAACATGCGCAGCCAGTTGGTTGCGTGAAATACAAACCATCTCTCCATGTTGTGCCGATAGCTCTGGCAGCCACCAAGCGTGGCCCTCCACTGCCTGGCAGCGGCTTCAATCTGAGTGGGCATCACAGTTGCACGATCGAGCGGAAGCCGCTCCGCCATGCAATAGAGCAGGGTCGTAACCGCCTTCAGAATCGACCGGGAACGGCCTTCTCCCATCAGAAATGCCAGATAGCGCTCTCGCTCTTCTGCATATGGGCCGCTGCGGTGGCGGTTGAGATGAAATCGGCGGGACAGAATCTTCTCAAACATAGTGGATCTCCTTCGAATGAAGTGATCCGCCAAGTATCGAACGCGCCAGTTATGTTGCGCACAAAGGCCGAGCGAGCCAATGAAGTTGCCCACATCTGCTCTCTACGCAACATAACTTCCAGCGCAACATAAGTGGGCGATCTCGTGCGTGAGCGTGGAAAACTCCTCGGCGGGTTGCATCCCGGAAAGCAGCGTGATCTTCCCGCCATACGAGAGACCTTTGGCGGGAGCAATTCTTTCGGAGAAGCTAAGCTCGACGCTTTGCGCTTCCACGAACTTGAAGAGTCGTTCGCGGTATCCGCTCACGCACGAGATCGCCCACGAGATGTTGCACCGGGGCGACCGTCGCACCCTGACCACTAAGCAAGTCCGCGAGACCGAGGCCGAAGCAGTGGCCTTCGTGGTCTGCCAAGCACTCGACCTTGAGACCGGAACCGCATCCGCCGATTACATCCAGCTCTGGCATGGAGACGCTGATCTTCTCCGCGAGAGTTTGGAAGCCGTGCAACAGACTGCTGCTGTGATTCTCGGGGGCATTGCCCCCGAGCCAGCGGCG
>JANXZS010000234.1 GCA_025355385.1 Acidobacteriaceae bacterium
CTTGCTATGCTCTGGCCCAACTCAACAAGTCGAACCGCCTCTTGCTTGAACCCGAGCGTGTAACGCGCCTGCGTTGCCTTAATCACCTTTGCCCCTTCGCTGATTGTCAGCAATGGGATACGTTTCGCGGGGGCAAGATCAGTCAGATGCCAGCGCAGTAGCTTTAAGGAAACCTCTGCGAAGCCGCATCCTACCAAGCAAAGCTATATCTATGTCTGGATTATGCCGACGTTGAATTTCGCTACTTCGGGGTTAAGGGATGCGGCTTCCAACGCCAGCATCAGCGCATCGCGCGTCTTTGCCGGGTCGATGATGGCGTCCACCCACAAGCGAGCCGCCGCGTAGCGGCAATCGGTCTGCTCTTCGTAGGTGGCCTTGATGGAATCCGAGACCTGCTTCTTTTCTTCGTCCGTAAGGTGCTTGCCGCCGCGTTCCAATTGCTTGATTTTTATCTCTACCAGCGTGCTCGCCGCCGAGCCTCCGCTCATCACCGCATATCGCGCTGTCGGCCATGCGAACAGGAATCGCGGATCATATGCCTTGCCGCACATGGCGTAATGCCCCGCGCCGAAAGATCCACCGACGATTACCGTGATCTTGGGCACAGTGGAGTTGGCTACGGCGGTCACCATCTTCGCACCGGCGCGAATAATGCCGCTCCACTCCGCATCGCGTCCGACCATGAAGCCGTTCACGTCATGCAGAAAGACGAGCGGAACAAGGTTCTGGTTGCAATCCATGATGAAGCGTGCGGCCTTCTCCGCGCTTTCCGCGTAGATGACGCCGCCGAACTCGGTACGCTTCTCGCCGGTGTGCGCGATCTGCGACTGGCTCTGCTTCTGGTTTGCCACGATGCCGACCGCATAGCCGCCAATGCGCGCGTATCCGCACAGAACGGTGCGGCCGTAGTCGGGCTTGTACTCATCAAATTCTGAGCGGTCGACCACCCGCGCAATCAATTCATGCATGTCATAG
Organism: Acidobacteriaceae bacterium; assembly: GCA_025355385.1. GTDB lineage: Bacteria > Acidobacteriota > Terriglobia > Terriglobales > Acidobacteriaceae > JANXZS01. Next base: position 976 of record JANXZS010000234.1, read on the forward strand.
GAGTTCTGCTTGGCCGGGTCAGGATCGAGCAGAGCGTAGAGTCCGTCGGTCGTGAAATGCGGCGCATCCCGCGCTAGGTCATAGTCCCGATGGTCAAAGGGCGCACACTGCGCGTGCCCCAGTCGGCCTACGAGCGAACGCAGGCGGGCCAGGCAGAGATGGTCGTTCGGTTCCTTGAAATCCACCGTGCCAGATATTTCCGCGTGCATGGCGGCCCCGCCCAGTTCTTCGGCGGAGTATTTCTGGCCGATGGCGGCTTGCACCAGTGCCGGTCCGGCGAGGAAGAGCCCGCTGCCCTCGGTCATCAGCACGTGGTCAGTCATTACAGGAAGGTAGGCGCCTCCGGCCACGCACATGCCCATGATGGCTGTCATTTGCGGGATCCCCATGGCGCTCATAACGGCATTATTGCGAAAGATGCGTCCGAAGTCGTCCTGATCGGGAAAGACATCCTCTTGCAGCGGCAGGAAAACACCAGCAGAATCAACCAGGTAGAGCGTAGGAATGCGGTTCTCCATGGCGATGGTCTGAGCCCGGATGACCTTCTTCGCCGTCATGGGGAAGAACGCTCCTGCCTTGACCGTGGCGTCGTTGGCAATCACCATTACCAGGCGCCCTGCGACTCGCCCTAACCCGGTCACAACCCCCGCAGAGGCCGCGCCACCCCACTCCTCATACATTCCAAACGCTGCAAACAGGCCCAACTCAAAGAAAGCGGTCCCAGGGTCGACCAGCAGATCCAGGCGTTCGCGGGCAGTCAGCCGATTCTTGTTGTGCTGGCCGGCAATGGCTTTCTCGCCACCCCCTTCGCGGATCGCTGCTTCCTGCTGGCGAATTGCACTTAGGAGGGCTAGCATTCCGCTTGCGTTTGAGCGCGAACGGGGAGTGGCTGCGTCCAAGGTAGAAGGCAGCGCGGTGTTGAGAGTGGTGAGTGCAGGAATCGGTGACGAATTGGATGGGATCTTTTCGGTCATTGTCGATACGCCTCAAAAACCGTCAGCATAGCACTGACTGGTCATTGCATGCCTTACGGCTGCACTTTATTGTCACTCGGCGTTACAATTCGCGGGCTCGGGGAGGTAGTTCTTGCAAATTGGAGAAGTAAGGAACTTGCAGAATAAGACGGTCGTGTTGCAGTTGACCGATGGGGAAATGGCGATAGTTAAAGTTAACTCAGTAGACGAGGAATACGAAGACATCATGGTGGATGTGCTGGAGACGAACATGCCCGGGGCATATCCGCAGTCTCGACCGGATAGTTGCTTCACTATACGGGCGTCTGACATTCTCTCAGCGAGCGAAATATTGCGGGTGGTATAGGACCGAGTTACGTGAGGCGGGCGGGTCGCACGGGAGGCACTGATCCAGGGGCGGCAGAAAGAGCGCGTGGTGCCCGTAACAAGCGGGGCACACAGTAAGCGGCAGCTATCCCCAAAGCGGCTGCCAGCTTACCCGCACTCGTTGCCACTTCTGTCGGGAGTTGTCCCGGTTCTTTCGGTATTTTTAGGCTCGACTCACAGTTTTCACTTGACAACAAAGGTACCTTGCCACGAGAGTAAGCAAGTACAAGGTGATTGCACGGCATACAATGCGTTCAAACGCCTCGGACCGTCCGCTCTGGCGCTCCGTACAATCTATGGCAACTACCTTAGCCACTGTTCAGGCACGTGAGGTATTACGTTGCGATCATTGCAGCCTGGTGCAGTTCAGAACATTGAACTCACTCTGTCGGCGCTGCCACAAGCCACTTGAGTTGGAAGAACCGCAACCCAAGGCACCCCAATTAGTCGTTACCAGTACGGAAGCGCCCGAGCAGGAGGGCAGGCCCCAGGTAGCGCGCGCTGTGCGCGATCTTCGGCGCGGCCGCAGCCTGAGTCAGCGTCAACTTGCCGGCAGAATGCAGGTTCCTCGCACCTATATTTCAAAGATCGAGAACGGCAAGGCGTGTCCGACATTGTCTTCGCTGCAGCGCCTGGCCGATGCTCTCGAGGTCAATATCTGTGACCTGCTCCGCGATAGCCGCAGCCGTCGTCAAGAGGAGACTCAGTCCATCTTCGCAGATCCGTTTCTTGGCGAGCTGGCAGCGTACGCGTGTCAGCTGGATGCCATGCAGCGCGCTATGTTCCTGAATCAGGTTCGGGACATGGCGACTGGCCGGAACCGGCGCACCGCGTAATTTCCGCGCGGGCGCACCATAGTTGGTGGGGCGGGGACGGATGGAGTGATCATCCGGTCCTGCCCGGTCCGACTGCATGGGCGATGGAAATCGCTCCGTTTGCGGTGGGAAACCGCCTGTGCTAGGGTCGAACCTGAAGAGGAAGTCTCTTGCTATTCCCTCGCCCAAACGTGGAGCTTTTGACGCCTGAAGAACAGGCGATATACGGCCGTCTCGATCCGGATCGCCTACCTCGACATGTTGCCATCATCATGGATGGTAATGGGCGTTGGGCTGGCAAGCGCAGCCTCAAGCGATTTCTTGGTCATCAGCAGGGGGCGGAAGCGGTGCACTATGTGGTTGAGACTGCAGCCCGCGTGAAGATTCCGTGGCTGACGCTATATGCGTTTTCGCTGGAAAACAATCTGCGTCGGCCCAAGACAGAAGTAGATTTCCTGATGAGGCTGCTGCGCAGCTACCTCGATAGCAACGTGCGCCGCATGGCGGACAACAATATCCGGCTGCGCTACATCGGCCGGACGCATGAGTTGCCGGCGGAAGTGCAGGAGAAAATGCGTTGGGCTGAAGACTCAACCGCCGCGAATACGGGAACGGTGCTGACGCTGGCGCTCAACTATGGGGGCCGGTCTGAGATAGTGGATGCCTTCCGCGGCCTTTATGCCGAAATGAAGCAGAAGCACATCCGCCCGGAGCACATTACCGAAGAGGACATTCATCGCCATCTCTACACTGCGCAAATGCCCGATCCGGATCTGTTGATCCGCACCTCCGGTGAAATGCGGATCTCGAATTATCTGTTGTGGCAGATCGCCTATACGGAGATTTATGTCACCGACCGTCTATGGCCGGACTTTCGCGGTGTACACCTTCTCGAAGCCGTCGAGGACTATCAGCGCCGGGAGCGTCGCTACGGCGGTCTCAGCGAATCGGACGACGTTGCCGAACTGCCCGTCGATGCCCTAGCGCCCTAAGCGTATCGCAGCATCGGACCACCTAGAATCGTGCGTCGCTTTTCCGTCAAATACAGTACTTCGGCTATTCCAACAGCAAAAGCGAAATTGGCTACTCGCTGACCGGGACCATACTAGGTGCTATAAGCTTGATTCCGTGTGTTTCCATCTTCAGCTTGAGCTGCACCAACCCCTTTTCAGGCTTTGCATGGGACTTGAACATCAGTTCGTACTGATTGTTGAGGATTTTTGAGAGCTCATTCAACATCGGGGTTAGGGATACTGGATTTCCCGTACCCGAGTACAGGGTCTTGCCTCCTGTCTCCTGCGCGATCTGGGTCAGATAGTTTTGCCCGCCCGAGATCACCGTGGGATCCGCATCCAGCCTGCCTGCTCCGCGAAAATAGATTGTGTACACCGGAATGGCAGACCGCTGCGCGTCACGGATTGCCCCGGTGACGTAGGGATTGTCCGGGTTGAACGCCAGATCTCCGTAACGGTCGACGCCATCGGTGATCATCAAGATTTCCCGTCGTCCGGTTCTGCCCTGGCTCGGCCATTGCCTGCTCACTTGTGAGAGCGTGAAGAAAGGACTGCCTCCGCCCCTGGTGCTCTGTGGAATTCTGATTGCTCTAGCGGCGAGGGCGTGGTCCGGAGTGAAGTTCTGCGCCATCGCTGCGCGGCCATTCTGCATATATCCCACGCCCACTTCGGTGGTTTCCGGCAGCGCCTGCACAAAGCTTCGCAGATCCGCAAGCTCATTGGCCAATCCACTCGCAGAAGAATCATCCAAAAGGATTAGCAATTGCAGCCCGGCGTGGTTGCCGATGAAGGGCTCCCAGACGGAAATCGGAGCACGTTTTCCCGCCTCAAATACCAGCACATTATCGCGTTGGACCGCGTCGTCATTCCCCGTCTTTCGTTCGACGGTCACGATTGCGCTCCCCGTCTGCGCGCTCGAGTAGGCAGTCATCGCGACGGCGCAGCAAAACAGCAATCGCGTGAGAATCATTCGCTGTGGCATCTCCGGGCTCCCTTTTGACATATTGCGGCGTGTGTGCGGTTAACAGAACCCATAGAGCCTGGCAAATCAATGTGAAAGCGAAGCAGACGGGCTGTGCTGAGTGTATCCTTTTCAAGAAATGAAGCGAATCGTGACCGCAGTGATCCTAATCGTCCTTGTACTGCTGGCGATCTTCAAAGGTCCCTTCTGGTTGATGCCCGTTGGTGCCGGACTCATCGCGGAACTGGCGGGATGGGAGTTTCTTGGACTGGCCAACGCCAGCGGTGCACATACGTCTCGAATTCTGGTGCTGGTTGCGATGGCAGTACTTTTGTTCGTTAGCTTCCGCTTACCGTATCAGGTCGCTCCGGTGCTCAGTGCGCTCAGCCTGTTGCTCTTCGCTTATTGCGCCTTTCGCAGCCCCTTGAAGAGTGTTCTGGCGGATGCCGCTTCCTCCATTTTCTGCCTGGTATATGTGGGGCTTTCGATGGCGACGATCCCGTGGCTGGCAGCGCAGGAGAATGGCCCTTCCTTGCTGACGTTTCTCCTCTGCGTGGTTTGGGCGGGCGACATCGCAGCGCTTTATATCGGCCGCGCCTATGGCCGCCACAAGCTCGCGCCTCATCTCAGTCCTAACAAGACCTGGGAGGGCACCACCGCTTCGGTAATTGGCAGCATGCTTATTACACTGGTTTTAGCCTTTATCGCAAGTGTTCTGGCGCGCCGTGGTAGCAGCGTTCTGGCATATCCGGGTTCGATTTTTCGCTGGATATTTCTGGCCATTTTACTCAACCTGGCCGCTCAGATCGGCGATCTGGTCGAGTCCGCCCTGAAGCGTGGAGCGGGTGTTAAAGACTCTGGAACCCTGCTGCCGGGACACGGAGGGGTCCTGGACCGGATCGATGCGCTGCTGTTGGCGGCTCCTGTGCTGTGGTACGCTCAGCTAGTGCAGCAGCCTTTCTAGTTTGGTCCATCAACCTTTTAAGCCTCAAGTGAACACCCCTATCAAGCGAGTTGCGATTCTTGGCTCTACCGGCTCCATCGGCACGAGCACCCTCTCGATCATAGACGCCTATCCTGACCGATTCGCCGTCGCCTCGCTTGCGGCGGGCCGCAATGTCGACGCCGCATTTGAGCAGTGCGTCCGGTGGCGTCCACTCGCCGTGTCGCTGGCTACGGAGGCGCTTGCATCCCGCTTGGCTGCGCGCCTAAAGGCAGCGGGTGTTACCGGGATTGAGGTCGTGCACGGTACCGAGGGAACAGTCCGGGTTGCTACGCTGCCCGCAGTGGATTTCGTGGTTTCCGCCATCGTCGGAGTGGCTGGCCTCGAGGCGACCTATGCCGCAGTTCTGGCCAGCAAGCCGATCGGCCTTGCCAACAAGGAATGCATGGTGGCGGCGGGCGAAATCCTCACCCGCGTCGCGCGCGCCAACAAGGTTCCGCTGCTGCCGATTGATTCCGAGCACAACGCCATCCACCAGTGCATGCGGGGCGGCACCAAAGCAGAAGTTCGCCGAATATGGCTCACGGCTTCGGGTGGCCCTTTTCGCACGTTGCCGCTCAGCCAGTTCCAGAAGATTACGGTCGAGCAGGCGCTTAAGCATCCGACCTGGGTGATGGGTCGACGCATTACGATCGATTCCGCGACCATGCTCAACAAGGGTTTGGAGATTATCGAGGCTTGCCGCCTCTTCGATCTGCCACCCTCCGCAGTCAAGGTTACGGTGCATCCGCAGTCGACTCTGCATTCGCTTGTGGAGTATGTGGACGGCAGTATTCTGGCCCAAATTTCCGTAACAGACATGCGCCTGCCGATTCTTTATGCGCTTAGCTATCCCGAGCGCATCCAATCGGATATGACGTTTGATATGGCTGCCTTGGGACATCTCGGATTTGAGCAACCGGATTTTGAACGATTCCCCTGTCTGCGTCTGGCGTATGAAGCAGCCGAGGCAGGCGGTGCCCATTGCATCGCGCTCAATGCGGCGGATGAAATCGCGGTGGCGGCATTCCTCGAAAGACGCATTCAATTCATAGACATTCCGCGTACAATCGAAGCTGTTCTCTCGGCAACGCCCGAGAGCCATCCGGCTTCGATTGAGGAAGTGCTTCGACTTGATCAGGAAGCTCGCCGAATTGCTGGGAGCATCCTCCTGGGAGCAGGGCGGAAAGCTGCTGTCTCCCCACTCGGCTAAACCGACTGCACGCAACGACACGGGTTCACCTTAAAACTATGCCCTTCGCTCTTACCGCTACCGTTTCCATGATTGTGGTTCTCGGCATCATGGTCCTCGTTCACGAATTAGGCCATTTCGCCGTCGCCAAGTGGTGCGGCGTGCGGGTGGAGGTATTTTCCATCGGCTTTGGCAAGCGGCTGTTCGGCTTCAAGCGTGGCGATACCGACTATCGCATCAGCCTGTTGCCCCTTGGCGGATACGTCAAAATGTCGGGCGAAAACCCCAATGAAGAACACACCGACGATCCCGGGGAATTCAATTCGCACCCTCGCTGGCAGCGCATACTGATCGGGGTGGCAGGACCAGCGGCAAACTTCGTCCTCGCCTTTGCGTTGATGACCGGCTTTTACATGATGCACGACGAGGTGCCGCTCTACCCGACCCAGGCTGCAGTGCCGGACTTTGTGCCCCAGAATACCGTGGCCGCGCGGGCCGGGATCCAGTCCGGCGATCGCATTGTCCGCTTCGATACAGTCGACGATCCCACTTGGGAGCAGGTTCGCATCCGGACGCTCATCAACCTGAACCAAACGGTCCCGGTAATAATAGAGCGCGATGGTACCCGCATACCAACGGAGCTTCGAATTGATGCCAAGAACAAGGGCGATGACTTTGACATGCCTGATCTTGGGCTTCTGCCGCGGGTGCAGGAAACGCCTCTCGTCGTCAAGGCGATTGAGCCGAAGATGCCTGCGCTCGAAGCGGGTCTGAAACCCGGCGATACCATCCTCGCCGTAAACGGTCTGGAACTTCACTCCGTATGGGCAGTGCTGGCATACCTGCAGCAGGAATCCGGCAAGCCCGTGGTACTGAAAGTAGCTCGCAGCGGTCAGACTCTCAACTTGAACCTGACTCCAGCAAAGGCCGACGATGGCGCGGGTCACAGGATCTACCGCTTGGGATTCGAGCCTGTCCCTCCACCATTCAAGGTCCAGCAGATGGGTTTGGGCGCCGCGGCCCGGCAGTCCGCCACGTTTAACGTACACAACTCGGGGCTGATCCTCGAAGTACTGAAGCGCATGTTTACACGGCGAATCGCCATGGATAGCCTGAGTGGTCCCATCGGCATCGCTCGACAAACCGGCATGGCAGTGACAATGCCAGGATGGCAACCGATTATCGGCCTCATGGCGATCATCAGCCTAAACCTAGGCATCTTCAACCTGCTGCCTATTCCGATTTTGGATGGCGGCCTGATTCTTCTCTTGCTGATCGAAGGCGTCATTCGGCGAGACATCAATCAAAAGTTCAAAGAGAGGATCTACCAGGTGGCGTTTGTTGCGCTCATCCTGTTCGCGGTCTTCGTCATGTTCAATGATTTCGCCAAGTTGCCCATCTTCTCGAAGCTCAGACCGTAAGCGGCCATTCGAAATCCAGGAAGGCCCGTGCATAGCACGGGCCTTTTCGCTTTTACTTATGCCTGCCAGGTAAATCCGCAACTTCGACACTGCGTGGGATTTCTCCCTGCCAGCAGCGCCCGTAGTCCAAATGCCACGACCATCACGTTCGACAGGAAATAACCCAGATGCGATCGTTGGTTGGGGTTAGAACGTCCACGGCTATCGAGCCAGTAGGGCAGAGCCGCCGGAAGTAGATAAATTTCCATTCGATTTTTTGGATATTAAGAGCGGTGACGCTTGGCGTGCCTGCTTCTGCTCGGCTGAGAGAACAGCGCATAAGTCGATATTCATCGAGGTCGGCATTATAAGGACATACGAGGATTTGCACAGCATTGTTCCAGGTAAAGATGCCGGCCGTCAGCGCTAACAGCCTCCTGCCTTTGCATCTCGCATAGAAATCGCCCGGCACTGGGTACACTGGAAGAATCATGTCTTCTCATCCTCCCTCTCTCGCCCGGGTTCGTGTCCGCTATGCTGAAACCGATAAGATGGGGGTCGTCTATCATTCCAACTATTTCGTGTGGTTTGAGATTGGTCGCGTGGAACTGTTGCGGGAACTGGGATTCGATTACAAGCAGATGGAGATCGAGGACGATTGTCATTTACCGGTAGTTGAAGCGAGTTGCCGCTACCGGGCATCAGCCCGCTACGACGATGAGATCGTCATTGAGACGCGCGTCGTGGGTATGCGCAGCTTCCTGCTCAAATTCGGATACAGAGTTCTTCGCGCTGCAGACTCACTATTGCTTGCGGAAGGCGAGACGGCGCACGTCGTCTGCGACCACACCATGACGAAGCGTTCGCTTCCGCAGAAGTATCAGCAAGCCATAGTGAGTCTGCAGCGCGAAGAACTCTGTATCCGAATTTGAGCAGGAAGCTGCGCATACCCACGACGCGCGTCTCAATGACGATCTCATCGTCGTAGCGGGCTGATGCCCG
>JANXZS010000314.1 GCA_025355385.1 Acidobacteriaceae bacterium
TATGAAATTAACAACAAGACAGTCGTACAAGGCGGCTTCAGTGTTGCGTTCCTGAACGGCGGCGCTTACGAGTACGGTACCAGTAAAACGGCCGTCAACTATGGCAACTTGCTCACCGGGTCCTTCACGCGCCTCAGTACGGGCGGCAATACACCTGGGTTTGGCAGCTGGGACGCCAATGTACTCCCTAACCCCCCAGCTACTCCCTTCAGCGCCGGGCTTGGCGTAGGAAACCAGATCAACGCCTTCAGCAAGAACGATGGTTTTGCGCCCTACAGCCAGCAATGGAACATCAACGTACAAAGACAGCTACCCTATGATCTCTTCCTGACCGCAGCCTGGGTGGGTAATCGCGAAATACACCTTCCCAGCCAACTCAACAAACCTGGACAGTTGGATCCGAAGTACCTGCAGCAATATGGTTCTGTAATCGATCCGGCTACGGGTAATTCGGTACTTGCTTCCAAGATCACCTCGCCAGCCGTGGTGGCCTTGGGCATCGCACCGCCCTATCCAACTTTTGTCAATGATTTTGGGGATGGCGCTACCCTTGTACAGGCTCTCGGACCCTACCCTCAATACTCGAGCGTATTCAATAACTTTGAGGGTTCCGGAACGACTTACTATGAAGGCCTGCAGTTCCAGGCGGAGAAGCGCTTCACAAAGGGCTTGTCCTTCCTGGTTGCCTACACGCTCTCCCGGACCATGGACAACACCAGCAGCGGTTTCTCCAGCTTTGCCAATGGCGCACTTAACAAATACAACCAGAAGGCGGAGTATGTTGTATCGGGTTCCGATGAACCGAACAACCTGAAGATCAGTGGAACCTATGAACTCCCGATCGGTCCTGGAAAACCGTATATGAATAACAAACGGTTGACAGGCCAGGTCCTCGGAGGCTGGCAAGTTGGCTGGATCCTTGGCTACGAGTCAGGTACGCCATTCGGCGTGGGCGAAAATGGTCAGCCATTCCCGAATGGATTTAACCGGCCGAACCGTGTGCCTTCTGTGAAGTTGAGCACGGCGTCTTATAAACGTGAGAAGGATTACTTTCTGGGTAAGGCGACGTCGGCCGTTATCTTTGACAAGAACGCCTTCCAAACGACTAGTAGTCCCTACATCCTGGGCAATTCACAACGCAACTATTCTGAATTGCGCAACCCCCCGGCGTACAACGAAAACCTGAATGTCAGGAAGAAGTTCTTCTTCAGCGAACGATTCCTGGGAATCTTGCAGGTTGACTACTTCAATGCGCTGAATCGTACCATTTTCAATGGGCCCGATAACAATGCAAGCAGTGGAACCTTTGGGCTGGCACAAAATCCGGGACAGAACAACAGCAACCGGCAAGGACAGGTTAGCTTCCGCTTGGAATTCTAACCGGAAGTCTCTCACGGTGGATGGGCTGCAAAGTCGTACGCGGCCCATTCTCTTCATCTCGTTATCTGATCATTGTTGACTTCGAGGACGGACAGCGCGGTGCTGTCCGTCCTTTACTTTTGGGATTGCTGCGTCAACCCAGCACGATGGAATGCGTCAGCGCCGGCAACTTCGCAATATAATGGCTATCGTGATGCAAAACCCCAGTCTGTGTACCGTTGGAGGATGGAAGCAGCAGCTTCTGTGCTCTTGTGTCGTTGTCCTCGCGTGCCTCGTCACAGCGGGTGCGGGGGCACAGGCCTCCCCGGAATCTCGTGTCACACCAGAAGTACAGAAGCTCTATGCCGAGGCGAAAACGGCCCAAGCGCAAGGAGACAACCCGCGCGCTATCGAGAAGTATCGCGCCATGCTAAAGCTGGCCCCTCGACTCGCAGCTGCCTATAACAACCTCGGTATTCTCTACTTCAATCAAGGGAACTATGCGGACGCGGTAGGGGTGCTGGAACAGGGTCTGAAGGTGAATCCGAGCATGCCTTCGGCATCTGCGATTCTGGGCACCAGCCTCTTTGAGATGGGCGAATACGCGAAAGCGGAGGCTCCGCTCGAGACCGCGCTCGGTGGCAATCCCGCAGACGACCACGCGGAAATGCTGCTGGCGCGCACCGACGTCAACCTCAAAAAGTTCTCGGCTGCTACAACTCATTTGAATAATCTTGTCAAACGCGATCCAAAAAATCAGCAGGCCTGGTACTTGCTGGGAAAGAGTTATCTGCAGCTCTCGCAGGAGGCACTCACAAAGGTCAACCAGATCGATCCAAATTCGGTCCTCTCGCATGAGATTGGCGGAGAAGTTGACGAGAGCCTCCACAACTACGATGAAGCTCTGGTGGAGTATAAGAAGGCGATCGATATAGCTCCCCGTCAACCCGGCACGCACTATCACATGGCCAACGCTTACTGGGTCATGGGTAAGTGGAACTCTGCGGCAGAAGAGTTTCGCGCCGAGTTAACCAACGATCCGCGCAACTGTAGCGCGAGATGGAAGATGGCGAATAGTCTCTTCGCCGCGGATACCCCAGCGGACCAGGTATTGCCCGAACTGAACCAGGCCTTACAATACTGTCCCAATCTCATGCAGGCGCATGTGGATCGAGCCCGAGTGCTGATCAAGCTATCGCGACCCGCGGATGCTATCGAGGATCTTCTAATTGCGGTCAAGGACGAGCCCAACGAGCCATCTATCCATTTTCTTCTGGCAACGGCCTACAAGGCCCAAGGCAAGACGACGGAGTATCAAGCGGAGTTGCATAAGTTTGGCGAGTTACAACGCGGAGTAAGCGCAGCCGCCGCCGAGCGTGCCAGTGACGCCATGACGATCAAGGAAAGTTCTAAGTGAAAGCCTGCTTTACGAGTCAAGTTTTTCGCTTTATTCCGCTGATGCTTAGACTCGTTGCGACGTTCGCGGTGTTTAGCGCTTCGGAGTTCTATCCTCAGGCGGCTCCCAACTCATCCCCCCCGGCCATGGGCGGCATCAGTACGAATGGCACCCACAACGCAGTCTACGATTCCGAGCGACGGGCCATTACGGCTGGCGGCTTTGTCGATAAGGGGCCGGTTGTTTTTCAGGATGCCTCCAAAAATACGGGATTGACCGGCTGGCACCATGTTGTAGGAACCCCCCGCAAGGCAACCATCAACGAGTCGCTGGGCAGCGGCGTGGCCCTCCTCGACTATGACAACGACGGATGGCTGGACATCTACCTTGTGAACAGCCTGACCTATGACGAACTCGCTGGAAAGAAGCCACCCAGTCATGCAGCGCTGTTTCATAACAACCACGACGGCACCTTCACCAACGTGGCTGAAAAGGCTGGAGTAACCAACGATCGCTGGGGTATCGGGGTAGCGGTCGGCGACTATGACAACGATGGATGGCCCGATCTCTATGTAACCAACCTGGGGCTGAATCGTCTTTACCATAATAATCACGATGGCACTTTTACCGATGTGGCCAAAGAGGCTGGCGTTGCTCTAGGAATCTGGTCAACGGGGCCCACCTTCGGCGACTATGACGGGGATGGCAGGCTTGATCTGTTCGTTCCCGGATACACGTACTATGACTGGAACCATCCCCCGATAAAAGGCTCCAACGGAGTAATGTCCAATAACTGTCAATTCCGTGGCGTCGATGTTTTTTGCGGCCCGAGGGGATTGAGGGGCGAGCAAGACCATCTGTTTCATAACAACGGCGATGGAACTTTCACCGATGTTAGCGAGCAAGCGGGAGTCGGTGATCGTAATAAGTCTTACGGACTGACTGCTGTCTTTGTCGACCTGAATGGAGATGGCAGAGTTGATCTAGTGGTAGCAAATGACTCTGAACCAAACTATCTATATATCAACAAGGGTAATGGTACTTTCCAGGACTTCAGTTTCGAGTCCGGGTATGCGACGAATCGGGATGGGCACGAGACTGCATCCATGGGAATTGCAGTTGGGGATTTTAGGAACGACGGCAACCTTGGTTTGCTCAATACCGATTTTTCGGATGACTACAAGGTGCTGTACCAGAATGAAGGAGACTTCAATTTTGTAGATATCAGCTATGCCGCCGGAATAGCCGAACCTACGATTCCATTTGTGGGCTGGGGTGATGGATTTATTGATTACGACAACGACGGGTGGAAAGATATATTCATGGCGAATGGCCATGTCTACCCGGAAGTGGATAAGCATGATTGGGGCACAACCTTCGCCCAGCGTCCACTGCTGTTTCACAGCCTTCAAGGCAAGAAGTTTGACCTGGTTTCTCCGGTCAAAGGCACCGGGCTGGCGGTTGTTATACCGGCACGCGGGGCGGCCTTCGGCGACTTGTTCAATGATGGCAAGATCGATGTTGTCATGAACAATATGGATCTTCCGCCAACCCTTCTTCGCAATGTAAATCCCGACACACACCATTGGATCGAGATCAAATTAGTCGGTGGGCCCAAGAGTCCCCGGGATGCGGTGGGAGCGGCCGTCTTTCTTACAGCAGGCACAATGCGGCAGCGCGAGGACATCATCAGCGGCGGAAGCTTCGCCTCGTCGAACGACTTTCGCGTTCACTTCGGAATCGGGGACGCAGACCGCGCCGATCTTGTGGAAATACATTGGCCAAGTGGATTTATTGAAAGGATTACTCTTCCCACCGTGGATCGAATCTTCACTGTGGTCGAGGGTAAGGGCGTCGTGGAGGAGCTCTGCGTTAAGTGCGCAGCCAGGAAAGATCCGTCAGCAGCCTCAAATGATGGCAGCGTCGTCCGCAAACCGTGACGCTAACTGTAGAATTCATGTGGTTAACATCGTAGTTAGGTAGATAGGTGGAGCAATCATGCGTAAGAGCACGGCCCGCATTATGGCCTCTCAACTTGCATTTGTATTACTATCCTTGGCTCTTGTTACGGTAGCTCGATCACAAACCACGACGGCCTATCAGGCCGTCGATCCATTCATCGGTACCTCCGGTGGTGGCAATACGTTTCCTGGTGCGGCGCTGCCCTTCGGAATGATTCAGTGGAGCCCAGACTCCGGTAGCGACGGCTTCTATAACTATGAAGGGAAGAGCATCAAGGGCTTCAGCCTTACCCACCTAAGTGGTGTGGGCTGCCCCATCTATGCGGATGTGCCTGTCCTTCCGTGGACTAGCGAGTTGCAGACCAGCCCGGGAGCAAACTCAAAAGCATACGTGCAGGCCTTCGACCACAAAGATGAGCAAGCACACCCCGGCTACTACTCCGTAACGCTTGCTGACGGCACAAAAGTTGAGCTTACGGCTGCGGAGCGGGCTGGTGTTGCGCGCTTCGAATTCCCTGCGGGCAAGAAGGCGCGGCTGCTCGTGGACACTGGGGGGAGCGCCGACTCCGATGTTCACATGGCGATTTTGCCCCCAATCGGACGCGAACATGATGGAAGCAGCGTGGAAGTCGTCGGCAACAATTCGCTAACCGGCTCAGTGTCATCGGGCGGTTTCTGTGGATCCCCAACCCGCTATACGTTGTATGTCGCAGCGACGTTTGATAAGCCCTACCAAAGCTTCACTACCTGGCAGAATGACTCAGTGCGCAAGGGCGAGCGGAAGGCTGCCGGATTGCACGCGGGGGCGTGGCTCGACTTCGGAGACCAGAGATTGGTGCAAATGAAGGTCGGCATTTCCTATGTAAGTGCTGCCAATGCATTCGACAATCTAAAGAAGGAAGTTGGTCAGTCCAGCTTCGAAGAGGTTCGCACGCATGCGGAACAGATCTGGAGCAAATTGCTTGATCGCATAACTGTGGAGGGCGGTACGGCAGATCAGCAGAGAATCTTCTATACAGCCCTTTATCATGGCCTTCTCTCGCCTAATATTTTCAGCGATGAGAACGGCGACTACATGGACTTCGACTGGAAAGCTCGTTCACTTCAAGGCTCAAAGCAGCACGCGCAATACGCCAACTTCTCCGATTGGGATACATACCGGAATACAGTGCAGCTTCAGTCGCTTCTTGTACCTGACCGGGAGAGCGACATGATGCAGTCGCTTGTCAATGACGCTGTTCAGAGCGGATGGCTTCCCCGCTGGCCCGCCGCCAACGATGTGACTTACGTCATGGGCGGCGATTCACCCGCTATTCTTCTCTCTTCTGCATACGCCTTTGGAGCGCGCAGCTTTGACGTCAAAACCGCCCTTAAGTACATGGTGAAAGCTGGCAGCGAGTCAGGCATGGGCCCTCATGCAACCGAAGAGCGGCCATTTTCAAAAGATTATTTCAAGCTGGGATACGCGCCCGCGGAAAAGGATGCTATCGCTGCCTCGCGAACGCTTGAATATGTTAATGCCGATTTTGCCATAGCTCAACTAGCGAAGGGTTTGGGCGATACTACAACCTACCAACGGTTTATGAAGCAGTCGGCAAACTGGGAGAACCTTTTCGATCCGGAAACGCGGTGGATCCGGCCACGCAACACAGACGGTTCGTGGCTTGCAGGGTTCGATCCCGAGCGCTCGACTCCCAAGCGGCCCGATGCTTCCGTATCAACCGATCAGTATGGTTTCGAAGAGGGAAATACTTATCAATACACCTTCATGATTCCATTCGACTATCCCGAGCTTTTCAAGAAGATTGGTGGAGATTCACAAGTGGCACCACGGCTTGATAAGTTCTTCGCGAAGCTGATTTGCTGGGGAGAGCCGTGCTTCAATATGGCCAACGAGCCAGACTTTGTGACACCGTATGCCTATACGTTTCTCGGGGAACCCTGGAAGACGCAGGAGGTAGTTACAAGAATAGCCAAGGAAACCTTTAAGACGACACCAGATGGAATTCCTGGCAACGATGATCTCGGCGCCACCTCGGGTGTCTACCTGTGGAATGCGTTGGGGCTCTATCCCGCGGTCCCGGGTGTCGGCGGAATGGTACTTGGAACGCCCATGTTTTCTAGGGCAACGGTTCGTTTTGCTGACGGGAGGACGCTGGTGATCCGCGGAAATGGTTCGGGGCCTTATGTGCAAAAGGTATCGCTCAATGGCGAGATCTACACAAATAGCTGGTTGCCACTTTCGGCGCTTAAGGCAGGCAGCTCAGAATTGAGCTTTACTCTCGCCGCCCAGCCAAACAAAGAACGCGGTAGGCCGCAAACAGATCGGCCGCCGTCTTTTCGTCAGCCTTAGAACAAAGAGTCTCTGGCTAGCTAACAATCGCAAAGCGATGAGTTACAAAACGTGGTTCAGCTATTTCTAACTAAGCAGATGGGCAGGTCACGCGGAAGCCTGCCCAATTACAACCTAAACGTGTGTGCAGCATGAACAAGACCCAACATGGAACGGTACACGGCGCAAGCGCACCAGGAAGCACACGTTTATACATCCCCTTCGCTATTCGTCGATTCAATGACTGCACATGGCGATTGCTATAATTCAGCGATTGCTATGTTGTGCGGATTCCTTTTGCATTCAAGCCTGCTGCGCAATGCCTCGCTCTGTCTCCTGCTGGGGCTCTCTGCTCCGGGCTGGACTGAGCTTCGCGCGCAGCCAGGCCGCGCACGGCCCGACCCAACACAATCGGATCGCTTCGGGGTGGATCTTACGGGGCGGCGCGTTGAGCAACTTGCCCCCAAGGGCGCGCGGGTTGTGGTGCTGTTCTTTGCTGCGAGCGACTGCCCAATCTCCAATCGCTACATCCCGGAGATCACTCGCTTGAGCCGAGACCTGGCCCCGCGCGGCGCAGCATTCTGGTGGGTCTTTCCCAATCCCGGAGACACGGCGGCCGTGGTCCGAGAGCATCAGCGGCAGTTCTCTCCCGGCACAGATCGAGAGACAGTGCTCGACACCGAGCAGAAGCTTGTGCGAAAGGCACGAGTGAGTACAACCCCGGAGGCCGCGGTTTTTACCGTGGTGGGCGGCACGCTGCGCGAGGTCTATCATGGGCGCGTGGATGATCGGTATATCGCCTTTGGAAAAGAGAGGCCGCAGCCGGCACACCATGATCTTGAGGACGCTATTCGCGCGGCCCTTGATGGCAAGCCCGTTCCCCAGCCCGCAGGCCGCCCGGTCGGCTGCGGCATCGTACCCCTCACAGTCGCGCGATGAAGATCAAGCCGAGTTGCGGGAGCGATCGGACGTCGCCCAAGCGAGCTTCAGATTGGTTTCCCGCCGTGAGTAGAGAAGTCCTCTTGAAGCTAAAGCTCAAAAGCATTCCGACTTCATTGGTGTGGCTAAAACCCGGCCGCTTCCCAGAACGCTACGTCCACAGAAATGTTGTGCGAGGATTCTGGGCAGCGGCCGTGGTCCTTTGGCTGGTTTGCGCCGCAATGGACTTTTCCCTGCTGTGCAGGCCAGTTACTGCTAGTGCGAGATCCACTCCAGAATCCGGATCGAAACCCGCGGCCGAGTCTGTCACCTGGAGTCATAACATCGCTCCGCTGCTATACCACAACTGCACCGGTTGCCATCATCCCGGCGGCGCTGGCCCATTCAGCCTGATGACGTATGAGGATGCGCGGCGCAGGGCTCCCCAGATGCTGGTGGTGACGCAATCGCGCTTCATGCCGCCGTGGCTGCCCGAGCCGGGATATGGAGACTTTGCGGATGTGCGCCGTTTACGCGAAGAAGATCTGGCGCTCATCAAGCGCTGGGTCGCCGAGGGCATGAGGCAGGGAAATCCAGCCAGCGCGCCCAAGTCTCCTGAATATAACGCCTCGTGGACGCTGGGCAAGCCCGATCTGGTCCTCACCGCCGAGCGCCCATATACGCTCTCAGCTGGCGGATCAGACGTGTATCGCAACTTCATCCTCCCCAATCCGCTTAAAGAGACGCACTACATCCGCGCGATCGAAATTCTGCCCGGAGCACCGAGCGTCGTGCATCATGCCAACGTCCTGATCGACCGGACCGCGGAATTCCGGCGCGAGCACCCGGCGGAGTGGCGCGACGGCGTGGCAGGCATGGAGCTGGCCGTCGATGCCGGCGAGACTTTCAATCCCGATGGGCACTTTCTCTTCTGGAAGCAGGACACGCCCGGTGTGGTCGAGCCCGTAGGGATGCCCTGGACGCTCGAGGCGGGCAACGACCTTATTTTGAATATGCACCTGAAGCCCTCCGGCAGGCAGGAGACGATTCAGGCGCGGATCGGGCTCTACTTCACCACGACGCCCCCCGCGCAGCAGCCCATGCTGCTGCAACTGGACCGCGATGATGCGCTCGATATTCCTGCCGGCGAGGCGCACTTCACCGTCGAGGATGAACTGACCCTGCCTGTCGACGTGGAGGTGCTGGGAATCTATCCCCACGCCCACTATCTGGGTAAGGACATGCAATGCTGGGCGGTGTTACCCGGCGTCGGTAAACAATGGCTGATCTGGATTCGCGACTGGGACATTGACCGCCAGTCCGTCTACAGCTATCGGAAGCCTGTGCACCTGCCCCGAGGTACCGTGGTTCATATGCGCTATACCTACGACAACTCGGCGCAAAATCCGCGCAATCCGCATAGCCCTCCAGTTCGTGTGCGAGCCGGCAACCGCTCGGGAGACGAGATGTCGCATTTATGGCTGCAGGTGCTTCCCGTGCAGTCCGCTGTCGGTAGTCTTCATCCCGAGGCCAACGCAAAACTCGACCCGCGGCTGCTGCTTGAGGAATCATGGATGCGTAACCGCCTGCGCAAAACCCCCGGCGATAGGGTCAGCGTATACAACCTGGGGGCAGCCCTCGCGGGGGAAAGCCGCTATAAGGAGGCTGCCGCCGTCTTCGAAGAAGCGCTGCGCGGCGATCCAAAGGATGGGCGTGCATGGAACGCTCTGGGCTTCGCAACGGAGAGCGCTGGCGACTGGCAGAAGGCCAGGACGATCTACACGAAGGCTGCCTCACTTGCCCCCAGCGCTACCGAGCGGGGCAAGTGCGACGCGCGTTTTAATCTAGGGCGGCTCGACCTCGCACACGACTTGGCTGCGGAGGCCGAAGCGGCGTTTCGGGGGGTCCTGGCCAACTGCTCCGAGGATGCCGCCGTACACTGCGGCCTGGGCGCGGCGCTGATCACGCAAAACCAGAACGATGCCGCCCGGTCGGAGTTCGAGCGCGCGCTTGCCCTCGACCCCGCGAACCTGGACGCCCTGGATCATCTGGGCACTCTAGCCATCGAGTCCGGCGATCTGGACCAGGCCGTACAGTGGCTCGAGTCCGCCGTCCGGCAGTCGCCGTCTTCTGTCGATTCCCGCGAGCATCTTGCCTTGGCCTATGTTCAATCGGGGCGCGGGAAGGATGCCGTTACCCAACTGCGCGAGGCCACAAAGCTGGATCCGGGCGATTCAGCCCTGTATGCGCTACTTGCGCAGACACTGGCCACGGCGGGCGAAATGGAAGAGGCCATCGTGGAGCAGAAGACGGCATTACAACTCAAGGATGCCGATGCCGACGGATGGAACAACCTCGGCGTATTCGAGAAAAGCGCCGGGCACATGGATGCCGCGCGGCAGGATTTTCAACATGCCCTGCGTATCGCGCCTGGTCACGCAAAGGCGCTAACTAATTTGGCCCGGCTGCCTAATGCTCCCTGACATTCCAGGCAATCTCGCCAGTCCCAGACGCCCGTAGCGCAAAAAAATCAGCCTAAAGTAACCTCGCCTTCGGTGGGCGAACAATGATAGGCACCAGTATGGAGACGGCCATGATTCCGGCGATCACTCGCAATCCAGTAGCGTACGATCCACTGCTCTGACGCATATGCGCAATCAGCAGTGGGCCGAATGCACTGGCCGAGCCCCATGCTGTGAGCATGAGACCGTAGATGGGACCGACATTCTTCGAACCGAAATAGTCTGCGGCAAAGGCGGGCATGGTGCCAAATCCGCCTCCGTAGCACATAAGAATAACGAAGGAGACGATGGTGAGAACGGTCGCGGATGTGAGGTTGGGCAGAACATAAAAAAGGCCAACCTGCACCAAGAACATCACTACAAATGTCCAACGCCTGGTCAGCGAGTCCGAGGCCCAGGCCCAGAAGACGCGTCCGACTGCATTGCCGATGCTCACGATCCCAACCATGCTGGCCGCCACGATCACGCTGACTTTGGCAATCTCCTGAAACATTGGTGATTCCTGCGAGATGAGGGAGATGCCTGCGGAAGTATTGAGGAAGAGCAGGCACCAGAGCGCCCACCACTGCCACGTCTTCAGGGCGCCGCCGAGTGTGTAGTCGGTTGCAGCACGTTGTGCCGCCTGGGTGGCGCTGGGGGCCCATCCCTGGGGCACCCACCCGGGAGGCGGATTCTGCATGAAGTAGCCGGTAGCCATGGTGACCACAAGATAAGCAATGCCAAGGTAGGCGAAGGTTTGAAGCACCCCGACGCTCTGAATGAGTCGCGTGGCCACCGGGGCGGTGACGAGCGCACCGGCACCAAATCCGCCGACGGCGATGCCGGTAATGAGTCCACGCCGATCAGGAAACCATTTGACCAGGACAGCCACTGGAACGATGTAGCCAAAGCCAAGGCCGACGCCACCGATCACACCGAAGGAGAGATAAAGCCACCAGAGCTTGTCGGCTGAGAAGCTGGCGAGGAACACACCGAGGCCGTATAGGAATCCACCGGTGAGGGCAACAACTCGCGGCCCGGATTGGTTCAGCCACAGTCCCCCAAAAAAGGCGGAGACACCCAGAACAAAGATGCTGATGGTGAAGGTCAGCGTTACTTGCGAGATAGACCAATGAAACTGCTTTGCCAGCGGTACGCGAAAGACACTCCATGCGTACACCGCGCCGAGCGCCATCTGCATCAGGAACCCTGCCGCAGCGATTCCCCAACGTTTGTTGCTAGACATGCGACGTCTCCAAAGCAGTACGGCTTCACTTCTTTCAGTGCTTCGACTCTGCATTTCCTCGTAGCTTCAACTGATTGCCGAGTACCTCAAGAAATCTATTGATGAAGGCGATGCTGCGGCGAAGTTCCGGATGCCGGAACTGGCTGAGCAGAGTGAAAAGTCCCGGCGGATCGATGACCGGCTTTTTTTCACTGCCAAGCGTGTCGCCCACCGCGACAGCAATTCCCTGCAATACCTCGGGGTTGATGGACCCAAGCATCTTGCCAAGGATGATAGCGTTCCGCATGGCACGGACAGACTCGGAGGTCTCAGTCGCGCTGACGACACTTTCCACCAGCTTGTCACTTGCACCCAAGGCACCGCGAAGCACTTCGAAGACGCGGTGGTCGTGCAGTTGCTGTAGCAATTCATAGGAATCGAGCAGAGCCTCCGCGTGTTCGAAGTGCGCTTGTTCAAGCCTGGCGCGCAATTCCTTGCGAGGATCGCGCGGTGGCAACTCAAGAGAAATCGGTCGGGCCATTCTGTTTTCTCCCTATTTGAGGCCGTGCCTGGAGAGCATTTCTGCCTTCGGCACTGCTCGTAACAAATTCTTCAATGCGGCCTTGCTGCTCACGAAAGTTGTCAGGACTTATCATGCTCGACCATGTTTGCAGTCACGGCTCTATCGAGTTTGTATCTGGACCAGTTCATTGCCAGGTTCGCGATAGTCGGCACGCTTCCACTTGCGTTCCACTTCCACGCCCTGCTGCGGTGTGGGATGACCGAAGCGGGAATTGCCGCGGGGTAACGGACTCTTCCCTGTCTGAGCAACAACCTGCATCTGCACCGAGGTCTCCTTGTACGCCGGCGTATGCGTCACCTTATCAGTGTGGCTGCTTGTCAGGCGGTTAATAGGCTCTTCCACCGAGTTCATCGGCATGTAAAGTTCCTTGCCCTTCACACGATCGGTAACAAGCGCCTGCACGCGAACCTTGCCATACCGGGAGGTTAACTCCACCCAGCTTCCACTTTGGATGCCGCGGTCGTTGGCTAGTTCAGGCGAGACTTCCACAAACGTGCACGGCACCTTTTCGCGGATACCTTCCGTGCGATATGTCATATTGCCTTCGTGGAAGTGTTCGAGCAGGCGCCCATTGTTCAGATGCAGATCAAACTCGGCGTCCTGCTGATCCGTTGGCTCCGACCACGCCACAGGAAAGAACTTCGCCTTCCCCTCCGGAGTGGCGAACTGTTCTGTGTAGAGTAATGGTTGATCGGTTCCATCCGCGGCCACTGGCCACTGGAGAGTCTTGTAGCCTTCGAGGCGATCGTAGGTGACGCCCGCCATGAGCGGTGTCACCTGCGCGATCTCCTGGTAGATCTCTGATGGATGCCGATAGTTCCACTTGGCACCCAGTCGATTGGCAATCTCCTGGATAATCCTCCAGTCCGGCCGACTCTCCCCTAGCGGTTCAAAGACCTGGTACAGGCGCTGAATGCGTCTTTCGGTGCTGGTGAACGTGCCCTCTTTTTCCAGGCTTGGACTCGCCGGGAGAACCACGTCCGCAAAGCGGCAGGTTTCGCTGAAGAAGATGTCCTGCATGACGAAGAAGTCGAGCTTCGATAGAGCGTCGCTGACATAGTTCGCGTTGGAGTCAACCAGGCTCATTTCTTCACCGAAGACATACATGGCTTTGAGTTTGCCATCGTGGATAGCATCGATCATCTGGTGGTTATCAAGACCAGCCTTTGCCGGCAAGGAGACATTCCATGCTTTCTCGAACTTCGAGCGGATCTGCGGATCATCGATCTTCTGATAGCCGGGAAAGTAGTCCGGCATGGCTCCGTGATCGCTCGCTCCCTGCACATTGTTGTGACCGCGCAACGGATATGCTCCGGTTCCCGGCCGCATGTAGTTGCCGGTAGCCAGCAGTAGGTTTGAAATGGCTGTCGATGTATCGGAGCCCATGGTGTGCTGTGTGACGCCCATGGCCCAGAGGATGCACACCCTGTCTGCTTCAGCAATCATGTGCGCAACCTGCTTCAGCGTTTCCATCGGCAGGCCGCATCGCTCGCTGGCCATCTCCATCGTGAAGCTCGCGAGACTCTTGCGGTAGTCGTCGACTCCATTGACCCACTTTTCCAGAAAGTCGGTCTTCGCCAATCCGTTATCGAAGATGTAGCGGGTAATTGCGGAAAGCCAGATGAGATCTGTGGAAGGTCGGGGATGCAAGAATATATCCGCTCGCTGGGCCATCTCGTTCTTGCGAAGGTCTGACACAATCAGCTTTTGGCCGCGCAGCTTATGCGCGCGCTTGACGCGCGTGGCCAGCACTGGGTGGCTCTCCGCGGTGTTGCTGCCGATGATCAGCACCAAACTCGCCTTTTCAATATCGGAAATAGAACCAGAGTCACCACCGTGCCCAACGGTCCGGAAGAGGCCTGCCGTCGCTGGCGCCTGGCAATAGCGCGAGCAATTGTCCATATTGTTGGTGCCGATCACGGCGCGCGCGAGTTTCTGCATCAGATAGCTTTCCTCATTCGTGCACTTCGACGAAGAGATGAAGGCCAGCGAGTCGGGCCCCGTGACCGCTTTAATCTCGGCGAACTTTTGCGCCACCAAAGTCAGCGCCTCATCCCATGACGCTTCGCGGAATGTGTCTCCTTCGCGTATGAGCGGCGCCGTCAGGCGGTCCGGGCTGTTCACGTAGTCCCAGCCGAACTTGCCCTTAATGCAGGTGGAAATACCGTTGGCCGGGCCGTGGGTGGGCTCTACTTTCAGGATGTGGCGATCATGTGTCCAGATGTCGAAGCTGCAGCCGACTCCGCAATAGGTGCAGACCGTCTTGGTCTGCTTGATGCGCGATTCGCGCATGGAGGCCTCGACCTCAGACAACTTGAGGATGGCTTCGTAGCCGACCTCTGGCTCAATTCCCTTCACGATATCAATCATGCCGTCGAGCGCGGACTTGGGCAGAGCGGTGAAGTAGCCTGCCTCGCCGAGCATCGGTTTTTCCATCAGCGCGTTGCACGGGCAGACGGTAATGCAATGTCCGCAAGAGACGCAGCTCGATTCGCCGATCGCAGCCCCACCATCCCAGAGAACGCGCGGGTGAGGATCTTCCCAGTTTATTGTCAGGGTCTCATTCACCTGTACGTTCTGGCAGGCCTCGACGCAACGCCCGCATAGAATGCACTGATCCGGGTCATACCTGTAGAAGGGATTCGACATATCAACTTCGTACGGCTTCGGCTTATAAGGGATTTGCTGGTGCTCGACATGCAGAAGCCTTGTAGTGTTGTGCACCGTACAGTCGCCATTATTGTTGTCGCAGACCGTGCAGTAAAGGAGATGGTTGCCCAGAATTCGGTCGAAGGCTTCGCGTTGCGCAGCGTCTGCTCGCGCTGACTGGGTGACCACCGTCATCCCGTTCTTTGCCGCTGTACCACAGGCCCGCAGCAGTTTGCCATCAACCTCGACCATGCACGTATCGCAGGTCTGGATGGGGCCAAGCTGCGGGTGATAGCAGACCTGGGGCACCTCTACTCCCGACCGATTGATGACATCGATCAGGCGATCACCCTCAACGGTCTGCTGCGCCTTGCCGTTAATCGTAACAACTGACATGGTATTTCGGCCTCCTGCGGCAGTGGCGATACTAGTCCGAACGACTTGAAATGGGGAAGCGATTTTGCATCCCGGCGGCAGCGCGATGTTGTCCTGCAAAAAATTGTCTCCTGTTCTTCGATGGCGGTGCTCGGCCTTTCGATGGCTGTGCTGGCAGTTTGAAGGGAGTCACTTTCTGCAGGACGGGAAGGCCGGAAGCGTAGGGTCGCAAGCGCCGGTCACCCTGGGGACCGAACACAGCGGGCCTCGCCGGAATACACGACGAAGCGCCGGCCTCGCAGAAAGCCGATCAGGGTGAGGCCGAGTTCCCTCGCAAGCCTGACGGCCAGACTAGATGGCGCCGAAACGGACGCAACCATTGGAATGCCCGCCGCGAGCGCCTTTTGCACGATTTCAAAGCCGCCGCGACCGCTTACCAGCATTACATGGTGCGAGAGCGGCAGCTCGCCTCGAAGCACCGCCCATCCAACAATCTTGTCGACCGCATTGTGCCGACCAATGTCCTCGCGCAACACCAGTAGTTGCCCGGTTGCATCAAATAACGCCGCAGCGTGAAGCCCTCCCGTTCGACCGAAAACCTGTTGCTGCCCACGAAGCTTTTCAGGAAGCTCGCAAAGCATCTCTGGATCAAACCAAAAGTCGGCATTGGGATGCTCGAGGCCACGCAGGCGGACCGAGTTGATGGAGGCCTTGCCGCAAATGCCGCAGCTAGAGGCGGCAAAAAAATTGCGCTGCAGATCCTCAGGCTCAAAGGAACTATCGCGAAGTTCGACCTTTACGACATTGCTCTTCGCGCCCGTTCCTGCGCGAGACTGGTGAAGCCCGACGATCTGGTCCGGTGATTGAATCAAGCCTTCTGTGAGCAAAAAGCCCGCGGCTAGTTCCTTATCGTGGCCCGGAGTTCTCATGGTCACGGTTAAGGGCTTCTCCCCTAAGCGGATTTCGAGCGGCTCTTCCGCCGCGAGCGAATCCTGAAAAGAACGCACCTTCCCGTCTACCCACTCGACAACTTGCGTGAGTTCAAAGCTTCGTTCCGGTGCACGCACGGGGCTTCACTCCTCTGCATCAGGCAAAACGTTGTCTTACCGGGAAAGGCCTGGCAAGGCCTCTTCGCAAGACCGTTGGCAAATCCGGCACTTCGCAGCACGAATGCTACAGCGGAAATCGCCGATCTTGACCCTAGTGCAAATCGCACTCGCAAGCTACTGCCCATTGCTCCTGAGAAGGATGCTTGTCTCAGTGTCGGCTTGAAACGATATGCGGTCGATCAAGGTCGCGGCGAATCTCCTCCGGTTGCTTACGGAGCAGGAGCGAATCCCTATTGGCTTTCCACCGAAGATTTCAATGGGGACGGTGCGCAGGACGACGCTGTTTCGGATTCCTTCAGCTCCGCACTTACGCTGTTACTCAACCAGGGCGGCACGTGCATTGCGCTCAAGAGCTCCGCTTTTATGAAAATCGGCCAACCGGTTATCTTCACAGTGACTCTCTGCGCCAGCGTCCCTGGCTCCGGCACGGTGGCCTTCAAAGATGGATCGAAGACCATCGGAACCGCGCCTTTCCTCAACGGCAAAGCGGCCCTTGCAACGACACACCTCAGCCAAGGCACGCACACCATCCCCGCTTCTTATTCGGGAGATGCTTCCTTCAACCCACACAACTTCACGCCAACCACGGTGAAGGTGACTTAATGATCCGCGCAAAGACGCATTGCCAGTAGACTTTAGATCATTTTTCCCGTTGCTGTGTATCTTTCAGAGGGGCAATATGCAGCTTTTCTCAACGGAAAAGCTGCGCCATCCCTCACTTCTCCGGTCTACACCTACCGGCAAAATGATCTAGGCCCATCAGAGACACCTCCCGCAACGGAAGCGGGCGCAGGGCGTATGACCTCGTCGAGAACGGCCCCAATTGTTACTGCGGATTGTCGGCCGTTTTACTGTGGTGGATTCGACACTCCCGTCGGATTGGAAGGAGCCGCAGGCGCTGCTGGGTGCAGCGGAGCAGCGCTCTGTGCAGGTCCCGGAGGCTGTGTAGACGTCGTCGGCTGGGCCTGCGATTGTGCTGCAGTCGCGCTTTCATGAACCCCGATCGCGTCTCCTGAGACCACCAGTTGCACCCGCCGGTTCTGTGCACGTCCCGCCGGTATCGAGTTGTCGGCGATCGGGTCGCCCTTGCCGTACCCCGTCGCCGTGATATTGGCATCATGCACACTTTGCAATACCAGGTAGTCGCGAACACAATCCGCACGGTGCTCTGACAACTTTTGGTTGTACTCATCGGATCCGATATTGTCCGTGTAGCCTTCGACCTGCAGCTTTAGGTTCGGGTATGCGAGCAGAATGCCAGAGACCTTGGCCAGCTTTTCGCGCGCCTCCGACTTCAGCGTGTATTTGTTGAAGTCGAAGAGCACGTCCGACATGTTTACGATCAACCCGCGTGCTGTCTCCTTGGTCTGCAGCACCTGGTTCAACTGGTCCTTGAGCCGTTCCCGCATCTGCTCCGTCTGCTGGGTGGCTTGCTGCGCACTCTGCTCGGCGGCATTCTGTGCTTCGCGAGCCTTCTGTGCCCGCGCTTCCGCTTCCGCTGCCGCAGCTTCGGCCTGCGCACGTTGCGCCGCTTCCTGCTGGGCGGCTAATTGGGACTTCTGAGCGGCCAATTTTGACTGTTGTGCAGATTGTTCCGCATCCGCGCGAGCCTTTTGCTGCGCTGCCTCATCTTCCGCCTTGATCTTGCGGATGGTGATGATGCGCGCATCCTCGGCCGCCTGCACTGCTTCACGTGCGTACGTGATGGTCTGCTTCCGGTTGCTCTTGTGCGAGTCCAGCCCCTGCGCATTCTGCAGGGCCGTCTTGGCTGTTGCCAGCGTGTCGACGGCATACTTGCCTGCTCCGCCCGCCTCCGCGATCTGCACGGCGTTGATAGCCTCGTAAAGTTCCAAGGGCGAACGCTCATCGCGCGTGATCGGTTTCAGCACCGCGTGCCGTCCCGCGGTTTCAGAGTACGCTCCGCGCGGCAACAAGGAATAATGCGCATTCACCTGCTCGATCACGCCCTCCGTCTTGTCATCGATGGCGAAATTCTGCATGACCACCGCGTCGCTCGGCATGGTGACTGCGTAGTACGGCTCCGCAGTCACGATCAAACCGAATGCCTGCAGATTTGTCGTCACTGTGATCTGGTTCTTATCTTTGGATCCCGTCGGCAGCACCTCGCCCAGGTTGATTGGGCGGCCTTCCGGTGTAATCGCCCACAACACGTACGTCAGGTACTCGACTCCAAAACTGTTCGCCGGCGTCAGTCCCTCAAAATTCGCATCGATCACCGTGCGGCCTGCGCGGCCCTCCACTTTGGCGGTACCTTTTGCCTGCGGCAGTAGAGCGGTCCCCCGAAAGCCGATCTTTGTAGCACGGCTGCGATGGAAGTAGTTGATCGCAGGAATATCTCGTCCGACCACTTCGATCTTGTAGATTGGAACGCCGTCGCGCATCTCAGCCTGTGGCCGCTGGGCCCCGTTTTGCTGGTCCTGCGTTGCCGTCGGATTCGACTCCTGCGCACTTACGGCTCCGCATCCAGCCAGCAACAACACTAGAACACCAAACTTGCCCTTGTGCTTCGTCATTCCGTCTTACTCCTTCAGTCCGCATAGTACCGAATCCCACGGGCCTTCGCCGCATGGATCCTACGCTGTAGTGTTACTAACTTAGATGGATGCGTTCCCGACAGGCCGGGTGGCCCCTTGAACAAACAGGGTCTCCTTGGTGCTCATTCTGATTCCAGCAAGCATGTGGCACCTGCGAAGAAGACCTGACCACTCTTTCAGGGCATTCGAAGCGCCTGGCTACGGGCACGTTTCAATGCCTCGTCGTCAAGAACGACGTACCCTCCTACAAGCGTCAACACGCTGTGAACACCAGCGAGCGCGTCGGAAGGAATTTTCCCGATATCATCCGCGGCACACCAACGTCGGCAGCCCCTATCGGATGAACTACGGAGTTGTAACAACCCTGCGCGTACCCGTAGTGTTACGCGTGCTCGAGATTGGCTGCTAGTAAGCTAGCAATTGGCTAACACCTTTTACACTGCCTCACGCACCGGTTGGAGTACGATCATCAGTCATAAGGTGCAATCAATTCAGGACTCGGGATTCGTCATTGAGGATCTTGTATAGCTCAAGGCGGCCGATCCTCGCATCCGCGGCAATCTATAGCGAACACCCAATTCGAAGCGCGCATGCGACAATTTTTCGAGTATGCTAATAGCGCCGGGTCGCTCTACTGCGCGCCCCGTCTGCGAGGGGACATGAAAGTGAATCTGCTAATCGCCACATCTGCGGCTCTTCTACTTGTGCCTGCAGTCTCAAACGCCGCCGCTGCACCCAAGGCAACGGTGAAGATGACAACTGCGGATGGTAAAGACGCGGGCACCGTAACCCTGAGCCAGAAAAAAGCTGGCGTGGCCTTCAAACTCGATCTGAAGAACCTGCCGCCTGGCGAACACGGAATCCACGTCCATCAGAATGCCAAGTGTGACGCGCCCGACTTCAAGACGGCCGGACCTCACTTCAGCCCCACGGGTAAGAAGCACGGAGTCAAGAATCCTGAAGGTCCCCACGAAGGCGACGTTCCAGTCAACCTGACTGTGGGAGCCAACGGTACTGAGAAGATTTCCTTTGAAATGAAGACAGTGTCGCTACAGCCGACCGCGCCTAATTCACTTTTCCTGAATGGTGGTACAGCGATCATCATTCACGAGAAGGCGGACGACATGATGACGGATCCTGCCGGCAACGCGGGCCTGCGCATCGCATGCGGCGAAATCACCTCCGCTGTTAAGTGACCATGGCTGAAGGCTAACAAGAAGAGGTCGTAGAGCACTTACTACATCTGCGGCCTTACTCGCCCCGGTATTCGAGGGGTACTCTGCTACTTCTATCGGTGCATTCAGCGGAGTTCAAGCCCCGCCATTCACAGATTGAAGCTGTCTGGTTGAAATGGGATGGACTCCTGAGCCTCACAGAGGCTAGGGAGACTCATATAAATTGTCTAGTATGACTAGTTCCTTATTCCTGGTTATTCACTCCGCACCCCGGATTCGAGGAAATAAATGACATACAAGCTTCTCCTGGTGGTTTTCGCTGCCTCTTTTGTATTTTTGCCTGTGACTTCACAGGCTGCATCTGCGGCACCAGTGAATGTGAAGATACAGACTGTCGATGGTAAGGACGCGGGCACCATCACTTTGACAGACAAGAAAGGCGGAGTTGCTTTTAAGCTTGATCT
Source organism: Acidobacteriaceae bacterium (assembly GCA_025355385.1). Lineage (GTDB taxonomy): Bacteria > Acidobacteriota > Terriglobia > Terriglobales > Acidobacteriaceae > JANXZS01. Next base: position 20,603 of record JANXZS010000314.1, read on the forward strand.
GATGAATCTGCCTCCGGGCGAGCACGCTATTCATGTGCATCAGTTTCCCAAGTGCGATCCGCCCGATTACAGAAGTTCAGGGTTTCATTTCAATCCGGCGGGCAAGAAGCATGGCATCAAGAATCCGGAGGGGTTTCACGACGGAGATATTCCACTCAATCTGAAAGTGGGAGCGAACGGCACCGAAAAGAGTTCGTTTGTGGTGAAGACAATCTCACTCGATCCTTCGGCGCCCAATTCCATCCTAGCTAATGGTGGCACGTCGATCGTGATCCACGCCGACGTTGACGACATGGAGACGGATCCGGGTGGCAATTCAGGAGCGCGCATCGCCTGCGGCCTAGTCCTGCCTCCGGGCATGTAAGCGCATAAATCCGCGAACGGAATTACGGCTGCGAAGTGAATCCCCCGCAACGTATTCGATTTCGCCGCAACGGGCAATTGCCCTCGGCACCTTTGATATTGGCTTCTCTTTACTTGGTCGGCATACTCATTCCCAGGGCTTTCAGATAGCCCGGATTCAGGTGGGTATTCTCGTAGCGGATGTTGTGCAGCAATCCGTCCAGCGCGGCTCGCGAATGCTCCAGCGACGGCCGTGCCGCGACCAGCTTCTCAGTAGTACCGGTGCCGTGGGGAAGCTTGGCGTAGGCTACGATCTCGTTCCAATAAGGTGGGCGGTCGAAGGTGACCGGGCAGGAGGCCTGGTCCATTTTCTTATACGGCCAGAAAGCCCAGCCAATGTTGTTCTTCTCCAGCAGAGCGGCGAACTGGGCCACCCACTCGTCCTTGTTCTCGCCTGACTCCCCCAACCATATCGGCACCTGATAGCGCTCGCGAAAGTCGACGTAGGGCTGGATAGAGTCCTGTACAGGCGGCATCCAGTATTTGTGGAAGGTGTAGAGGATGTTGGGATCAAAAGGTGCACCCAGTACTGAAAAGTCGCTATCCCACACCGCCCCTGTCGCGATGATGATGTGGTTGGCATCCACCTCGCGTATGCCATGCGCAATGCGTTTTTCCAGTGGCTCGAGCATCGGCTTGTACTTCGCCAGTGCCGGGTAGTGGGGGATGGGCTCGTTGAGGAGATCGTATCCGAGAATAGTGGGATTATTGTGGTAGTGTTCTGCGACGCGCTGCCAGACGGCGATGGTGCGCTGCTGTTCCTCGGGGCTGTCGTAGAGCCATGGATAGCCCCAGCTATCGTCGATGTTCGCACCAGTCTGGCCTCCGGGCGCGCAATGCAGGTCGAGGATGACGTAGAGACCCGCTTTATGGCTCCACTCGACAACGCGGTCGAGAAGAGCGAAGCCCTCTTCGTTACCGGGGGTAAAGAATTTGTAGTGCAGAGGTATTCGCACGGAATTGAATCCTGCGCGATGGATCAGATCGATGTCGCGCTCGCTGATGTATTGGTCGCGATACTCATGCCAGAACTTCTCCGCTTCCACCGGCCCGATCAATTCGTTGAAGTAAGCTTCGATTTCGCGCGCGGACTGAGGACCATCTTCCAGGCGAAACATGTAGCCCTCGTTCACCAGCCAGTTGCCCAAATTGATGCCACGTAGCAGCAGCGGCGTTCCGGAGGCATCGATTAGGTTCTTTCCTTCCCGGTGGGCGAAACGACCCTGGGCCTGCACCCCAAGGCAACTGATGAACACAAAAAGACATAGGAATTTACGCATCACTCTCCTTGGCTGGCGCGAAGCGCGACCCGCTCATCGCGTCCTCGCTTTGTATTGACTGAACTGGCAAGAATACACTCTGCAGCAAGGGACGCCGGGAGGCAATTCCGGCAATGCCACCTCGACGCGTCCAGGCGGCAGCACCCGAAGCGACTTTTCTAAGAAAGACCCGCACTTCGCCCACGTTGTGCAAGACATAAAAAGTAGACTGCTCTCAGTAGTTGGAGGGAAGGCAATGTTGCATTAACCTCAATTGGAGTTTCGGCGGAACGAGAGAGAGCGTCTTGCTATTTCAGATCTAAGGATCGAAATCCGGAGCGCGACCAACGGGACATGCTCGCTCGCATCGGGGAGATCCAGAAAAGAAGGAAGACCTTGAAGATGAGGCACCTGATTTTGGCATTATGAATTGGCCCACTATGGCGGTTTAAGTGGGCCCACTTTGGGCAGAGCGAACTTCTAGTCTGGACGAGAGCGCGAGCTGGAGCCCAGAGGGAAGTTGGACTGGAGAACCAAGGTGGAGTTATACGAGCAGATTCGTCGGGAGTATCACTTCGGACCAGACACGATCATCGTAGTAGCACGGAAGCTGGCGGTGCATCGGCGCATGGTGCGCAAACCGATCCACAGCGCGGTTCCGGTGCGGCGGAAGAAGACGGAGCGTCCTTCTATAAAGATGGCTCCGGCGACGGCGTTCATTGAAGCGATTCTGGAGTCGGACCGCAAGGCCCCGCGCAAGCAGCGCCACACGGCGATGCGCATTTACAACCGTATCCGCGCAGAAGTTCCTGCCTGCATCGCAGCCGAGCGCACGGTGCGGCAGTATGTGGAGCAGTGCAAGCATGCCCTGGGGCTGGCTCAGCACGAGACATTCGTGCCGCAGAGCTACGACTGGGGTGTCGAAGCACAGGTGGATTGTGGACAGATCTGGGCCGGGAGCGCGTCAAGCTGCAGGTGTTCTCGATGCGGTCGATGGCCAGCGGCACGGCGTATCATCACGCCTATCTGAGAGCCACGCAGCAGGCATTTCTCACACCCCAGTGAGCAAAGACCGCTTACCGGGGTTATGTGCCGCTGGCCGAGTTCGCCGCCGAACTGCTCTTCCAGGTCATCGCCGAACGAGCGAAAAAGCCGCCGTCATCGTCACCACCAACTTACCCTTCTTCGAGTGGCCGCAGGTCTTCACCAACGCCCGGCTGTGCAAGGCCGTGCTCGATAGGCTTACCGATCAGGCTCACATCATCGAAACCGGATCGGAGTCGTATCGCTTCCGGAGAACGCTGCGCAAGAAGCCCAAAGAGTAACCACGGGAGGCCTCGCTCCGTTCTGCTTCCGCTTCGCCCTACGGGCTACGCTCCAGCAGAACGGAACATCCTCCCAAACCTCAACGTCCCAGGGGTGGGCAAAAACAAACCGCCGAAGTGGGCCAAGCCAAGTTGCCAAACACAGCAAGGAAATCCGAAGACCAGCTCCTGGAGAATTTGTTTAAAGGAATGGCCTCGGACCTGAGAGACTCAGCGCACGAGTTCCACGAACTCACGCACCAGGTGAACCTGCCATAGGATCAGAACGATCGTCTCGACAAGGTCGCCACCGATGCACATACGAAGGCAAATAAATTTGAGAAGGTTGATCCAAATGCCTTGCAGCGGGGATTAACGCGCAGTTTGACCATTTGTCCACAGCTCAGACAGAGCTGGTCAAAGCCTACGAGGAGCTATTGACGGTCACCGAATGAGAGCGTAAACGAAGCGTCCAATTTCGGATGGGCAAGTAGCCATCCTTCGCGTACAGGCCCGAAAGAGTCGTAAAGGGAAGAAAATCTCGCTGTTCTAGACGATCGAGACTGAACTTCAGGTTAGCCCGTCATCCGGAACTCGATCTCTGTTATGACATGGTTAGCGTGAAGGAGTCGACTCACAATCCAGCGGAGATACTCTAATTAGGCTCAGCAATCCGAGAACCGGTGAAGTCAACCCTTCGTCGCACGTTGATGGCACTTAATGTTTCTGCGAGAGAGTCTGCCGTGCCTGTCGTTCGAACGTCAGAGTTTCCCCGCACGCTGATAGTGTTGTTGCCCAACAAGCGCCAGGTGGAAGTTCGCCGCGGCTTCGATCAGGACACGCTGGCGCAGGCACTAACAGCGCTAAAGAAGTTGTAAGCCGTGTTCGGAGTAGGCGCGGCTACGCGCATCTACCTTGCACCGGGCGCGACCGACATGCGGAAAGGCTTCAATGGGCTCTTTGGTCTGGTGCGCGATCAACTATTATGCGATCCCTTGAGCGGTCACCTCTTTCTGTTTTCAAATGCACAGCGCAATCGGTTGAAGACACTTTTCTGAGATCACAGCGGGCTATGGGTTTGTGCGAAGAAATTGGAGAAGGAACGCTTTACTGGCCCGAGTAAGACACGGCCGAGAACAAGATCGTGTTGAGTCATGAAGAACTGGCGCTGCTTCTGGGTGGGATCGATCTAGATAAGACGAGGCAGCGACGATGGCATCGCAGAGTTAGTTCAGAAGAACCTGGAACTACACGGAAGACTTTCTAACACTTTACATGGTGCTTGTAAGTACGATGCATTGCCGTTATTCCATAAGCATCCGTGAGTGAACCTGCCAACCCTTTTGTGCATTCGCACTCGACCACTCCTGATGCAGAGATGATTACGCAACTCAGGCAGCAACTGGACACAACTTCACGACAACTGGACGTAACATCGCACGGCTGCAGTT
>JANXZS010000006.1 GCA_025355385.1 Acidobacteriaceae bacterium
ACCCACGGCCCGCGAAGGCTTCTGGGGCCGAGTGAATCCGATGGCGCGCAAAAAGTATGTGCAGCGCCAGACCGGACCGATCCGCGACCGCGTCAACGAGCTGGATGAGTTGACCGCCGCCAACAGCAAGAACATCAAAGACGTGGACGCGCGCGCACAGCAGGCCTACGAAATGGCTTCGGCGAAGGCGACCACAGCCGACCAGCATGCGCTTGACGCCACGAGCAAAGCTACGATGGCGCAGCAGACCGCGCAGGATGCGACCACCAAACTGCAAACCGTGGAGCAGACGGTCGGCAACATCGACCAGTATCATGCTGCCACGCAGACTGAAATCCGGTTCCGTCCGGGACAAACTGTGCTAAGCGCGAACGCCAAAGAGGCGCTCGACACGATGGCGACGCCATTGAAGAGCCAGCGCGGATACGTAGTAGAAGTGCAGGGCTTCGCCTCCGGCAAAGGACAGGAAGCGATTTCGAACTCGCGCAAGATGGCGGAGTCGGTAGTGCGCTATCTGGTGCTGAACCACGACATCCCGATGTACCGGATTTACGTGGTAGGCATGGGCAACGCGCCGGTACCGGCACCGGCGGGCGACACCGCCAAGCCGAAGCGCACCAACGGCGGGCGAGTGGAAATCAGCCTACTGAAGAACAACCTGGAGCAGGTGTCTTCTAATAATCAGAAGTAACTTTTCATAACGCGGTAGCGGTAAAGCAAGAGGCGCGGGCGAAACTGCCCGCGCCTCTTTGCTTTGGTGCGAGGGTCGTAGCAGCGCGCCTTGGAAAACGAAAAGATGTTTCCCACTTTCGCGCCGGCCCGACGACGGAGAGATGTTCGCATAGCAGAATCATGGTCGCAGTTCGAGACCGCATCGATGGTTGGTGAACGACGTTCCGCCGGTGAGTGATTCAGCGTGAGATTTCCAGAGTCTTGGTCCTCAACCTCTCTGGCGAACCTGCGGTGCCCAGGCACTGCCCAGGAGAAGTTTGCCCTTGACTTTGCCTTCACTCTTAACGAGGGGCACTCGGCCTTCATTCCCGATGGCCAGGAGCTAGCACCTGGATATTGCCGCAGTTGCGATTGATGGTCGAGAGTGCCTGCCACACGGAATCAGCAGCAGCAGAGATCGCCGAATTGGAAGCATACCCGGCGGTTCGCCCAAGGAGCGTCATGATTTGAGTCTTGAACTGCGGCTGACCTAACACCTTATCGACGATCACGTGCACCGATTCCGGCTGACCAACGAAGTGAGTTACCTGCGTCGTCCCGAGCTTTTGCACGCCCGTACCGTCAAGGATAAGCTTGAGGATTCCATTCTTGATGAGATTTTGGTCAGCTTCTGACTTGCCTTGGATTGCGTTATCTACAGCATAATCCGTCAGCAACGAGACTGCATCGATGCCGTCATAACACGGTGTCCCGCAAGCGACGTAGCCGACGGCACCCGCTGACTCGCTGCTGAGTCTGTAGACCGCGTTCAGCACAGCCGCCGTGTTCGACACGCCCTGTGAGTATGCGTTGTTAGCAGCGTGTACGAGAGTTTCTGAATCAAGAGTGAGGTACACTGCCTTTTGCCAGTAGGCTTTGGCGTGAGCCGTGTCGCCCTTCGATAGAAACAAATCCGCTGCCGCGAGTTTGTCGAGCGCGATGCTTCGTCTATTAATAGCAGCCAAATATAGCTGATTGTAAGCGCTCAATGAATTGCTGATTGTCAAAGTTACTACAGAACGCCAGTCGCCGTTATAGAGCGGCATTGTCTCCGCAGTGGTACGAGCAAATTGAATATTTGACCGGAGGCTTGAAACGGGATCACCAGTCCCCGTGCTCTGCGTACCGAACGTTTGTCCATCGGACCCCGTGTTCGCCGATGGCGTACTTGTAGACGGTTGTGAAGTTGATGTTGCAGATGTGTCTGCCGCCATTGGAAGGCCGGCCAGCCCTTCTATTGCCCGAGCCCATTTTGGTGGACCACCCGCAGCTCGTGGTTCCGTCGTGTACTTTGCCCAGCCGCGAAACTCTGCTAGATCCTCGGGAGGGATCGGAATTTGGAATGCCGCCAGAAAACCTATGCCATCGGTGACTTCGTACTGGCTAATTATGCTTGAATCAAAACCGGCAACAGCCTTTCTTATTTTCTCTTTAGCAGCCTCAAAGACCTGGCGATCTCGCAACACATCAGAGTAAAGCTGTTTGGCTTTTGATACAGCCTCGCGAGCCTCAGCGTCGCCATCGACACGTCCAAATGCGTCGAATCCGTATCCGTCCATGGCTTTGGCTATGTATTGCCTCCCAATATCGGCGCGAAGGGTGCTCGCGAGGGTCCTCAACTGCGGAGCATCCCCGATGAACTCTGATGCTGTCGTTACTAGCGATAGCGGGTAATCGAGATTCTTTGACCTAGGCGGGAAGGGTGAGCGTATCCATTCATCAAGTGAATTCCGCGTCAACACAAATAAGCTTTGAGCCCACATTCTCGATACGGTGGGGTCTAGGGTCGCAGCGCGTTTGACAATCGGCGTACACTCCTGTTCTTTTCCTGAGTGAGAGGGCAAGCAACGCTGGACTGCGGTCTGAAAATAAGCCTGCGCCAACACGCGTTTGCCCTCGGTAGTAAGTTGACCACTGTGTTCGAGCGGTTCCAGTTCGGCGATTGACGCATCCCACAATTGTGAATTCACGAACCGTTTAGCCATTGCGATGTGAACGTCTGGAGGTCCAGCGGTCCAATAGACTCGTCCTTGGGGTAATTCAGTCGCCGCCATAATCAGCTGCGACGTTGCGTTTACCGTAAATTCGAGAATCGTTTGCTTGATGAGCTTTTGGTCGACAAGAGGCGAATCGGCCGGTGCAGGATAGTCGATCGTTACATAGACTCTGGTTCGTTGATACCTCCCGAAAGCAACCGAGTCCTGCACTTGATCGGTCCTGGACTCCGTGACCCTCCATCGGCAAGAAGGGGGCAGCACAGATCGGAGCGCTCTAATAGCCTGCGCAGGATCGCCCATCAGGGCCCTAAGGGTCTCGCCATAATTCTGCCAATAGCCGGCTTGCTGCCTGAAGGAAGATTCTTTGGTGCTGTAATATTCAGCAGTCAATTTGGGCCAGAGCACCTGCGGATTTGCTGCCTTGATCCTCGCTACTTCCTGCTGGTAGGTGTACGTCAGGTCAATGACGGTCTTGAAGTCTTGCTTTTGAATTGCGCCAATATACGCGCCCACTGGATTGAGTGCGACGGGACTTTGCGCCGCTGCGGACAAGGTGAAAAACAACGAGAGCCCCATCCAGAATGTCGCGACAATGCCAACAGCCCTTCCGGTACACATATCGACCTCCCTGCGGCTTCGAATCTCCGCTGTATGCACAGCGGTCTCCAGTCGGATCGGACACGTCCGGATCAGGACAGTCGCGCAGTCTTGTCCCCTGTGCCGAGCGCCAGCCCTTTACAACATAGCGGTGAACAGAATTTTCGAGAGCCAGCCAGCGACCACGACAATAACCGGCACCGCTAGTGCCGCACGTCCTTCGGATATTTGCGAAATACGAGTGCAGCCCGTATACAGGATTAGAATCGCGTACGACAGGGCAAATACCGCGAGAACCCCAGTCACCTCGACGTTTGATACGCCCAACACTCCGGCCAACAAGCAGACAATCCCGAATGGCAATATCGCAAGTCCAGCAATAAAGACATCGCTCTCGATGCAACCTCCCGACCCACGAAACACCCGACGCGCCAATGCACAGGCCCCTGTCATTGCAGCGAAAGGAACAAGGCCCAGGAGAAGGAACTTCAGGACATCTCCGAGCCCAGGACTGCCGGTCCAATGCGGCAAAATAAGAAGTAATCCAATCGCTACGCAGATATCGAACGCAGCCGCAAATCCCATACCCACCTCCATCGCTTGTCGCCTTTCAAGCGATTGAAACGCAGGGGGAAGCCCGCCGACTGGGTTGAGAGTAATGACCTTGATCGCCTTTAGTGCTTCCTGCGATCTAGCTTTAACCTTTTCGCCTACCTGAGCCGCGAAAACAGAAGCTGTCGATGTCGTGGTTGGAGTTCCGCAACTCGCACATGCCGTGATCCCAGCCGCGAGTTGGTTGCCGCATTGCTCGCAGAACATATTTACTCCTTTGTCTACCGAGCCGACACGCGTCATCAAGCGCGGGTCGTTGGCGCATCACTAGTCGCCGGCCTGCCGCACTCCTCGCAGAAGCGGGCGTCATCGCTCCATTGCGCTCCGCATTGCGGGCACTTCTTCTCCGACGGAGGCGATGCGTCGTAATCGAGAACCTGAACAGGGTCCGTTATCACAGGCCCAGAACGAAGAGGGGACGGTGGAACGGCTACGGGCAGCGGGACTGTCGCAATAGCATGCCTTTGCGAAAACACATAAGCGTTCCAGACGGCAGCTCCTATCAGCAGGAGCAGCGTCAGGTTAAACCCTATCTCATAGTTCACTTGGAGAAGGCCTTGCCCCTTTTTCACAAACGCATCATCTACTCGCGATTTCATTACAAAAAGTGAAACTGCGCCAACTGCCCCGCTGATACAAGAAGCCATAGCGGTCTTCATGCCCGGAAAGCTCAACAGAAAACCCGCAATCGCACAAAAGGCTGCGATAGCAGCAGCGGGTTCAGGATCAATCCTTTGTTTTTGCGGAGGCCCAAACATCTGCTGCTGCTCAACGGTTGTCCCGGCGGCGAGTTGCACTCCAGAAAAACTCGCAACCCTTTGCCCCCCGCATGAGACAGTGATGAAAGGCAGCAGAAAAGCGAGGACACTGGCAGCAAAGATGATTGGCGACACCTTTGACTTCGAGTTCATGTCGAGGCTCCATACGGCGAGTTCGCTTAGATTCTTGCCGACTCCGAAGTTCGATTCGCGTGCAAGCGCGTGTTCCGTTCGATTGACAAAAGAACGAGGATCATCGTGACAAATGTGACAAGGGCAATTCCAGATAGCAGCGATGAACCTAGGAGTACCAGGTTCTGCTTAGCTTCTTCTCGTTTTGCCTGGTCGAGTTGAATCTTTTGTTCCTTAACCGCGAAATAGGTGCCGAATGCCTGACTACGTTCCGCCTCCTGAACTCTGGCGAGGTCATCTCGAAGCTCTCTCAGCATCGCCATCTGCTCGTCGCGGTGCTTAGATAAATTCGAGGCAGAATTCTTTATATTCATGCTCAGCATGTTGATCGCATTCTGGTCACCGTGGTTAATCACATTATCCGGAAGAAGTCTGATGATTTCATAGGCTGCTTGATCAAGTTGAGCCATCTGTGCAGGATTAATGTCCCCTTGATTCCCTTCGATCCCTTGTTGACGAGATGCAATCGCTTCCGTAAGGTCATGGGCAGTCACCGAAGTCGATGTCCCGAACACCTGCGTGACTATGGGAACGAGCCGCATAGCGACGCCGACAATGCCGATGCTGATCACGATCAGCAGAAACCACGAGAATCCACGAGCGAGGCGGAAATAGACCGTCTGCTCTGCCCGAGTAAGTCGCGAGCTGGCTTGCTGCTGTGTATTTGGCGTGCTCGCCGAGGTACGTACAGCAACGGGAGCCGTACCCGTCGCGGATGAAAATGCGGCTGCCCCGGTGGGCTGGCCACAAGACGGGCACTGGTTGACAGTGTCGGCAATAGTATGTCCACAACCTTCACAAAACATGTTTATCCCTCTCTACTTACTTTTCATGTTGCGCAGAGCATCGAGCGCACCTTGAATCGTTGCTGCGTCGGCTTGGAAATCAGCATTGCCTGAACGTCCGGCCAAGTGAAGCATGCCGTCCTTCTTGAGTTGAATGTCGCGGAGATCAGAAGCAGTAAAAGAAAGGTGATCGCAACGGCCACGTGCGTCACCACGCGTGCAATCAAATCGCGCGATTCCATCGGGGGTGATCCGGAGAACACCTTCGCAATAGCTGTAGACCGGTTGAAACCCTTGCAAGCCCAATACATGCCGATGTTGCAAGCTGAACTCTTTGGATTGCGCCTTAAACTCCTCTGCTTTGCGCTGCTGTTCGAGTTGACGGCTGTAGGCTTGTTGTTCGTCTGCGATGGAGCTGCCCATTTGTTGAAGCTCGGTGCGGTCGGGAAACAATTGCATCAGCCTGGATTGCAGCATAATGGCGGAGTCGTAGTTTCGGCTCGCACGTTGCGCTTGCACCGTCGTTTTCATCTGCTCTAACACTTGCTGTTCGATTTGCAACGCAGATGGATCGCCCTGTTGGATTGCCATTCTGGCCCAGTAAAGTGCGCTATTGTTCGGAGGGTCGATGTACTGTGCGGCAGCGAATGCCTGTTCCGCATTTGTGTGGGCCTGCTGATAGGGAGGAGGAGCCGGAGCTGCTGGCTGGCCGCCCGACGTGGATGACCTATTTTTGGATTGCGTAGGTGATGGCGCCGCAAGCTCGGCTTCTGAGCCGCCGCTCGGAGCTTGCGCTTCTATGGGAGCAGTCTGCGAACCACTCGCTTGGTTGGCTGTCACTTCGCCCGTTGCTTCCGCCTGCGCTTGGGGGTTGGTAGGGCCAGCTGGCGGGTTCGGCGTATTCGCAGTTGCATTCGCTTGCTGCGGTTTATTGCGGTAGACAAGCCTCCAATACGCCACTCCTCCAGCGCCCAAGACGAGGACCAATACGGTGCCCGTTACAAACAAACTTAGCTTCTTCGATTTCGCTGATGGAGGTCTTGTGGCGGGCAAGGCATGGGTGGGCCGTGTAATAGGTGCCGGCGCAGGAACCCGGGCGCGGGTCGGGGGCGCAATTGACGGAGGTAGCTCACTTGGCAACCGAGACTTGCCACAACTCTTGCAGAATTTAGACCACTTTAGAGTCACAGCACCGCAATGAGGACACCTGTCCTCATCTGACGTTTGAACGGGCTGCACTGTAACCGTCGGCGAAACCTGTTGCGGAACCGAGCTTACCGATGTTGCCGCCGCGGCAACCGAGGCACGCACCTGTTCAAGATTAGCGCCACATTTCTTGCAGAATCTTGCACCTGGCGTAGTGGGTTGGCCGCAAACCTGGCAAACAGCCGACGTTGATGGTTTAGAGAGAATCGTGCCACAACCGACACACGTGGTAGCTCCAGTTACAAGCTGAACGCCGCAGGTTTTGCAGTGCATGTCCGCGCCCCATATTGTTTCGCGTCGCTCTGGGCAGGCCAGCCCAAAATGTCCCGGGTGGATTTCCAGGAGCGCACGTTCTTACCAAACTGCTGGGTGATGAAGAGCAGCACAACTCTAGCGCTGGCGTTAAGCAATGTCAAACATAAACTACATGACTGTTCGCAGCAAATTAAAATGTCCGGTTTTGGTAGCAAACGATATGTCCGGTTTTTCAATTAGCCCGGCGGGTGGCCCACATCTATTCGGGACCATTCCTCAGCTGGGGGGTGCCCCTCGATAAGAGTAAAGGCAATGTCAAGGGCGAACTTTTCCTGGGCAGTGCCGGGGCACCGCATGTTCGCCAGAGAAGCTGAGGACCAAGACTCTGGAGTTCTCACGCTAAATCACTCACCGGCGGAACGTCGTTCCACCAACCATCGATGCGGCCTCGAACTGCGACCATGATTCTTCTATGCGAACATACCGCGGTCGCCATCCCCCTAGCCAAACCCAACTTTTGCAACTATTATGCTGGTGAACGAATCTTAACGCCTAGAACAGGCTCTATCCGCCCGAGGCGGAGGGGCACTGGAGGATACTGTGAGTCTCACCCCGATTGGCGAACCTCGCCACAAGATCACTTCTGCAACACTCCACGAAAAGAAACGGCAGCACGAACCCATCACCTGCCTGACCGCGTATGACTATGCCACGGCGCGGCTGGTGGATGAGGCTGGCATTGACATGATCCTGGTGGGCGATTCGCTGGCCATGACCATGCTGGGATATGAGAACACGCTCTCGGTCACGGTGGACGAGATGCTGCACCACACCCGGGCGGCGCGGCGCGGAGTGAAGAACGCGCTGCTGGTGGCCGACATGCCCTACGGG
>JANXZS010000209.1 GCA_025355385.1 Acidobacteriaceae bacterium
ATGGGCTCCTTGGCAATCTGAACCAGAATCTCCTGCCCCTGCTTGAGTAGATCGCTGATGATGGGTAGATCACTCATCTGCGCCGTAGATCTGCGTCCGCGATCTCCACCACCACCGCCACCGTTGCTGCGGCGTCGGCCATGGCGTCCACCGCGTGCGTCGCGACGTCCGTCGTCGGTGCGACGGCTGGGAGCGGGTGCGCCTTCGGGCGCTGGCGCCTGTTCCTCTGAATCCTCCTCGAGGCCGTCCCCGCCAATCGCTTCTGCTTCGGATTCTTCGTCGCTTTCCTCGTCCTGTTCCTCAACGTCGGTGTCTTCCGTGGCCACATCGGAGTTGAACGCGACGTTGACCCGCGTGTCGAGATGAGCATCGCGAACCATCTCACCGAGATCCGCACCCGTCAGGCTGTGATCAATCGTCTCTTCTTCCAGCTCGTCCAGATCGTGCTCGTCGTTGTGCGCATACAGGGGCGTGTAGTCGTACTCCTCTTCCTCGATAACTTCTTCTTCGAGCACACCCCGACCGGGCGCGAATCCCTGGATCGTATCTACACTTTCGTCGGTCTCTTCCTCAGTCGCTTCGAGCTCCTCAGAAATATCCTGCCGCCCTTCAGGACCATGCTCCTCAGACGTCGCGACATTCGCCTGGGGAAGTGCATGCGGCGTGGCCTCTGGAGGCGCTGCCGTCACGGGCGAATGCGGCGCGGGAGCAAGCGTTCCCAGGACACGGTCGACATGCACCCGGTCGACACGGTGCTGCTGTTCGGAGACGGGTTCCACAGCGGCTTCGTCAGTCGCGTGAGCAGCAGGGTTAGGCGAGAGTTCGTGAGTTGAGTGAGCCTCGGGCTTCTCTTCGACCGGGGTCGACAGGCGATACTCGCTGGGCGGAGAAAGATCGACGCGATGCGATGCCGAGGCACGCTGCGGCTCAGCCTCTTCCGCTATCGGCTCCACCCTCTGCTCGGAATCATGATGGTGTTCGGAATGCCTGATCTCGGCCAGCGGCTCGGCTTCCACCGTAGGCTCGGAAGCGTGGCCGACGATTGCGGTGGTTTCTCCTTCGGCCGCCTCGTGCTGTGCTTCTTCGGCGGCTTCAAACCGGGTTTCGTGAGGCGTCTCTAAGTGCGTTTCAGCGACGTGAGCCGGGCTCTCCTGGTGCACGGGTTCAGCCTGATGGACAGGAGCCGTTCCAGCTTCCTCCGCGTGTGTAGCACCAGTCGCCGGAGCCAATGCCACATCATTGCGGTAGCGGGAGATGGTCTCGCCCGGCAGCATGCTGCCGCCGTCCCAGTGGATGGGAGTTTCTATCAGCGTAGATGGCTTGAAAGCGGTATAGGCCGGTGTTGGTCGCGTCGGCTCAATAGGATTGCTTGGCAGGGCTTCAATCTCAATCTGCGGTTCTACTGCAGGCGCGTGGCCGTACTTTGAGAGCGACTCCCCGGGCAGAAAGGCCTTGGTGCCGGTGCCAGCTGGTGCCGGAAGTTGTGGCTTGTACGCCGGGCGGCGCGGCTCCGCGGGTGCGAAGGGCTCTGCCTCGGGTGCTGCGTGGATCGAAAAGGATTCCGCTGGCTCCTCGGCCACCTGCTCCGGTTTCGATGCCTCTGCCTCGCGACCCTGGGGATTCCCGCGAACCCCGCGACGGCGGCCACGACGGCCACGCCAGCGGCGGGTTCCATCCTGCTCAAACTCTTCTTCCCTGCCCTCGGCGGGGGAGGGCGTAGTGACCGCGGCCTCTTCAGCTATCTGATCCGGTCGCGCAGCAGCACGGGGACGATTCTCGCGTGGTTCACGTGGCTCGCGCTGCTCGCGCGGCTCGCGAGCCTCGCGGGGTTCGCGATCTTCGCGCGGTTCTCGTCCACGGGCTTCCTTGGCCTGTCCGCCTTCGCCCTCCCGGCTGCTCTCACGTCCGCCCTCGCGGCGGGCGGGAGCGCCACCGCTACGGTCGAAGTCAGCGGAGTCTTCCTGCTCTTCAAGAAAATCGGTGACGTACAGGAAGGCGTCGCGTTCCAGACCTACGTCGACAAATGCCGACTGCATGCCGGGCAGCACGCGGGTAACGCGGCCCTTATAGATGGACCCAGCAAGGGTGTATTCATTTTCGCGCTCGTAGTAAATCTCTGCGAGCTCATCGTTTTCAATAATCGCCAGCCGCGTCTCATGGGGCGTGCTGGAAATGCAAATCTCTTTCGACATTCTGCCTCTCCTGTCCGCCCGGCTCAGCCTGGCAGACGTCCGGCGAGGCGATCAGAACAGGAGTTCTCCTGTTCCCGGGGTTCCGGAAAGAATTGGGGCAGACGAAGAGATGGCCGTAGCGCAGTTGATTCTTTGCGTGAGGAATTCCCAACACCTCTGCCCGGAACCGGGTGGAGGCTCACTGAAAGGATCGTAGTGCTTTTGAAGGCTATCTGGACGCAATGAGTTTGTGACCGCTTCAGCCTTGAAATAAGGTGGGGCCGTTACCCTTCCTTGCGTGCTCATACCCAATCCTGCCCGGCCCGGTGATCCACCCGGCCGTCTGTAATAGTGTTCGACTTAAGTTCCTAATCCCGGCATCGCACTTGCGTACTGCCGGGCTACCAAAAACCTTGTGGTCTCAACCGCAGCCTTCTAATTCACAAAGCGGTTCATGCGAACGTTCATTACCATCCCCAGAGCCAGAAACGTGAACAGAACCGAAGACCCGCCATAACTCATAAGCGGCAATGGGATTCCGGTTACCGGCATTAATCCGACCACCATCCCCACATTGACCGCTATCTGAAATATCAGAACGGCCACGACGCCCATGACCAGGAACGTTCCGGAAAGGTCGGCAGCTGTTTGAGCGTTTTGTATCAAACGCATCAATATGAAGAAGTATATCAGTAGCACTGCGACCGCGCCGACGAAGCCGTGCTCCTCGCAAAATGCGGCAAAGATGAAGTCCGTATAGGGAATGGGCAGAAAATCGCCCTGGGTCTGGGTCCCCTTGGTCGCGCCCTTGCCCCATATTCCTCCCGAACCCACGGCTATCAGGGATTGGCGAATCTGGTACCCGCTGCCTTTGGGGTCGTTGTCAGGATTCACAAAGCTGGTCAGCCGGGCCTTCTGGTAGGGCTTGAGTACCTTGCCGCTATACCATGCGCCCCCCACAGCGATGGCTCCGGCCAACCCCAGGATAGCCGCCTGCTTCCATCGAATTCCGCCGAGAAACAGGCCGCAGAGCAGGATCGGAATATAGGTGAGTGCGGTCCCCAGGTCCGGCTGCTTGAGCACCATCAGCATGGGCAGGCCCACCAGCGCGAAGCCTTTGAAAATGTCTCCCCAAGTCAGGTCCCGTCCGGTCAGATTCGTGAAATAGCGCGCCACCGCCACTATCAGGATCAGCTTTACCCACTCCGACGGCTGAAAATGGATGCCCCCCGGCAGCTTGATCCAGCGACGCGCCCCCAGCACCTTGGTGCCCGCAACCATGACCGCGAGCAGGGCAAGGATCGAGACGCCGTAGGCATAATGCACGTAGTCGATCAGCCGATGGTAGTTCACAACGCTTAGCCCGAACATTCCGACCAGCCCTGCCATCAGCCAGATGATCTGCGTCTTGTGGAAGCCGACGAACTTGGTGTGCAGTGTGGCGGAGTAGATCTCGGCCACACTGATGACCGACAGCAAGAGGACGAGACCGAGCAGTACCCAATCGAAGTCACGAAATGAGAGAAAACGCCGCATCCTGATTCTTTCCTGCTACTCGTACCTGAACTGCGGGGTGCCCATCCCTCGCGCTCCTTGCAAGGGCTGGGCGGTGATTTACGGCAGGCGCATCGCAACCGATGCCGCGCTCTTGCCCGGCAATGGGGATTGACCGCTCCCCGGAGGGAGGAAGAAATGCCCACCACCGAGCGGAGTCGTGACGCCTGCTACCGATGGCGTTTCAGACCAGACCGCTCCCACTTCGACGGGAGCGGGAGGCTGCTTGGCCTCCAGCAAGTTGTTCTCTTGCTTGCGCTGCTTGTTTACATACGCCTCGATCACCATAGCTGCGACGCGCCCAGCCAGCTTGCCGTGCTCGCCGCCTTCCATCAGTGTCGAGACCACGATCTCAGGGTTGCGCCTCGGCGTCACGCCCACGAACCAGGCATTGTCGCGCAGGGCTTTACCGCCGCCCAGCCGACTCTTTGCCGCGTTGCTTACCACCTGCGCGCTGCCCGTTTTGCCGGCAAAATCAATGCCTTCCAAATGCGCGCTGGGGGCCGTTCCCTCGGGGTTGGGAACCTGTGACATGGCATCGGTGATGATTTCCCAGTTAACCGGATCCAGGGGCACGATCTGATCGCCGCTGCCAGCAAAATTTTCCAGCAGTGCCGGGCGATACTCATTCGGGACCTCGCCCAGCATCAAGATATGAGGCCGCTTGAGAACGCCGCCCGAGGCTATCCCGCCGATCGCCCGCGCCAACTGCACCGGCGTGGCAGCCACCGCGCCCTGACCAATTCCCACCGAGATGGTTTCGCCCGCATACCACTTCTCGTGGTAATTCTTCAGCTTCCACTCCTCAGAAGGCATCACGCCTGCGACCTCGCCGGGCAGGTCGATTCCCGTCTTCTGCCCCAGGCCGAGCAAATGCGCCCATTTCGATATTTTGCCGATTCCCAGCCGCTCCGCCAGGGTGTAAAAAAATACGTCACAGGATTGATAAATGGCCTTGGTGATTGCGGTTGAACCGTGGCCGCCGTGCGGAATCCAGCACTTGAAGTAGCGGCCGTAGAAGGAGGCTCCCCCCGTGCAATTCACATGCAGTGTCTGCGCGATGCCCTCTTCGAGCCCCGCTGTCGCCATGATGATCTTGAACGTTGACCCCGGAGCGAGCTGCGCCTGAATGGCTTTGTTCATCAGCGGGTGATCGGGATCGGTAATGAGCTTATTCCACTCCCCGCGGTGAATGCGGATGGCAAACGCATTGGGATCAAAGCTGGGATGACTTACCATGGCCAAAACTTCCCCAGTTCGCGGATCCAAGGCGATGATGGCACCATTGCGGTCGCCCAGGGCCAGTTCCGCCGCCCGCTGGATATCGTTATCGATGGTGAGTTTGAGATTCTGGCCGCCCACGGCGGGCTCTTTTCCCAACCGCCCAACTTCGCGCCCATGGCTGTCCACCACCACGTCGCGGGAGCCGTCCCTCCCCCGCAGGATCTGGTCGTAGGTCTCCTCCACCCCGGACTTGCCCACCACGTCGCCAGGCATGTAATAGGCATACTTGGAATCATTCAGCATGTCCTCGCTCACCTCACCCACGTAGCCGATCAGGTGGGCGGCGAAGTTATCGCGGGGATAGAGCCGCCGCTGCTCGTCGATAGTTTCCAGCTCCGGGAGTTCGTTGAGATGAGCCTCGATAAAGGCCTGCTCGTCTGGAGAGAGATCCTGCTTCAGCGGCAGAGGCTGATAGATGGGCGCCGTGCGGTAGCGCCTGAGGATGGATTCCAGCTGCTCCACCTCCATATGCAGGCCGCGCGCGATCAATGGAAGGTCAGCTGTCATATCGCGACCCTGCTCCCGGACCAGGAAGCATGATACCGAAGGATAGTTATCCACCAGCACCCGGCCCTCGCGATCGAAGAGCCTTCCGCGAGGGGCTAGAATCGGCACTTTACGCACGCGATTTTGCTCCGCCAAGGCGCGGTAGTTTTGCGCCCCCAGCACCTGCAGCCGCCACAACCCAGAAACCAGCACCAGCAAGAGCGCTACGATCACATACTGCGCAACCGCCAGCTTCATCAGTGGAAGCTTCTCGTCCCGGTTTAGATTGTCCAGATACACCATCTTGTCTCTCGCTTGTTGTTATTTAGGATACTGCCAATTGCCCTAAACACCCCGCCAAACGGGGTGCGGGTAAACTCGGTCGCCGCGACTCTCTATAGGTACACCGGAGCCTATGGGGTTACGCAGAGCTTAAGCCAAGCCGCACAGAAGAGCGCTCGGTAGTGCCAATCACCCGAACATCCGGTTTGACCCTCTCTAATCCCGTCTAGTCCTCCCGTTTGGCGCGATCGAGCAGGCTGAACAGAACCACTGCCAGCAACGCGTTCACCACCGAGCGGATCAGCTCATGAACCCAGCTCCAGGGCGCCTCCATTGCCAGCATGTGATGGACAATCAGCAGGGTGATGGCGCTGTTCAGCATGGCGGCCCCAAAGTTGAGGATCAGGCGCGTGCCGTGGTTCTCCACATCGATGCGAACGCCAATTGATGCCGTCAGGTAGCCGATGATTGCCTTGGAGATGCCGTTGATGCCGATCGGCCGCGCCGTCAGCGCGTCCTGCGCAATACCGATGATGGCTCCAGTCAGCGTTCCCGCGATGGGATTGCGTCGTGCTACGGCGAAGTACACGGTGATGATAAGGGGCAGATCGACGATCCCAAAGCGCCAGAAATGCAGCGGCAGATAAGCCTGCAGCCCCAGCGCCGCCAGGGGCACCAGCACCGAAACCATCCACGAAAAGGAGTGGACCTCAACGTTGCGTCGGGAGTGGGCGTTCAGCAAGACCATGGCTACAGTCTTCCTCCCGGCGGAGGCGCGGCAGGTGCTGCTGTTTGTGGTTGCGGCTTTGGTTGTGCCGGCTTGGGCTGCAGCTTTGGCTGCACCGGCTCCAGGATGCTTCCGTCTGGCGACACGACCCTCGGTTTCCGAGGAGCAGTCGTGCCAGGGGTCGTACCCACAAGTGCCGGGGACGCTTTCACCGCCTGACCCCTGGCTCCCGATACCGTCTGCGGCTGCGTCACCCCGGTGGTTGCCCCACTTCTGGCCGGCATGGTCTTAGAGGGGTCCGAACTCGCAGCCCCCGCAGTAGCCCCCGCGTGAACCGCAGCCGGCTTTCTGGCCACAGCACCGCCAGTTCTCGCGACAGGCGTGACTGGAGGCGCTGCCGCTAGTGGAATGGACGAGTTCGCTGGCCGCGCCGCACTCGGCGAGAAGCGGTCTGGATGCAACGAGACCCCCGGCTTGGGGGGGCGTCCCGGATCACCGCCAGTGGTCTCTGGCGCTGCGCCCACTGCTGGAGCAGCAGCGTTGGGATCTTTCAAACCCGGCAACCGCTCAGAGAGAATATCAGCGGCGTGCTTCTGTGGCCCGACTTCGATTGCACTACGGTTTATGTCCTGCTGTTCGAGGGCGGGCATCTGGTCGCTCACGCGGGTAATGACCAGTACCTCCTCCAGCTGCGCCAGGTTGGCTGCGGTCCTGACTACGACAGCGACGTAGCCATCATGCTCGGGATCGGGGATGGTGCGCTCCACTACGCCAACCGGCAATCCGCGCGGGTACACCCCGTCTCCCCCGCTGGTGAGGATGCGTTCTCCCACTTTGATACGATCGTCGCGCGCTATGTTTACGATCTCCGGCTGGCCGAGCAGGTTGCCCCGCAGCACACCGCGAATCCTTGAAGTCTCCAGCACCACGCCAGCGCCACTCGTCTGGTCGGAGATGACCAGCAATTGCGAAGTATGCGGGAGTACTTCCTTCAGCTTGCCCACAATGCCATCGGGCGTGATCACTGGCATGTCTGGCTTGAGCCCGTCCCTCGAGCCCTTATCCAGGTACAGCACATGCGAGACATCGGAACCCGAGGTGCCGATGACCTGCGCCGGTTGCGTAGCGGAGATGTAGTGTTCCTTGAACGACAGCATTTGCTGCAGGCGCTGCCCTTGGCGGGCGTCTTCCAATAGTCCGGCCTGCTCGATCCGCAGGCGCTGCACTTCCGCCTTCAGGTCGCGGTTCTGCCGGCGTACCCCCCGCAGATAGGCATAGTTGGACCACAGCCCGCGCAGTCCGCTGCCCGTGGCGTGAACCCAGTGCTCCGGTGGCGAAATCAGGCTGACTACCCAATAACGGATCAGCCGATTCTCTCCGGTCTCCGGCGCACCCGGCACAGGATGCCGGATTTGGACCGCAAGACCGACGACCTGGGCCAGCAGGACAACGATCAGCACCAGGACGTTCTTATACCGGCTGAAAAAAGATTCCATAGTCCCGATTGAAGGTCCCGATTGAATTTTCTAAAGTAGCCCCAGAGCGCGATGGCAGCGGATATGGGGATAATTCCGACTGCCAGGATGGCCTAGAGGGAGGAGCGAAGGAGCGGGCCGCAACCCTCTTCAATCGATTTTTATCTTGCGCAGCAGGCGGAAGTCGCTCAACATCTTGCCCGTGCCCAGCACCACGCTGGCCAGGGGATCATCCGCGATCGAAACCGGCAGCCCGGTCTCTTCCCGGATGCGCTTGTCCAGGTTCTTGATCAGCGCTCCTCCACCGGTCAGCACAATGCCGCGATCGCTGATGTCGGCGCTGAGTTCAGGGGGCGTCCGCTCCAACGCGACGCGAATGGCATTCACGATCGTTGAAATGCACTCCGTCAATGCCTCGCGGATTTCGCTGTCGTCGATGGTGATGGTCTTGGGCACGCCCTCGATCAGGTTGCGGCCCTTGACCTCCATGGTCAGCGGCTTGTCCAGCGGGTAAGCCGACCCGATTTCGATCTTGATCTGTTCCGCCGTACGCTCACCGATCAGCAGGTTGTACTTGCGCTTGAGGTAATTCATGATGGCCTCGTCCATCTGGTTCCCGGCCATGCGCACGGAGCGCGAGTAGACGATACCCGACAACGAAATGACGGCGACATCCGTGGTCCCGCCGCCGATGTCCACCACCATGTTGCCCGAAGGCTCCGTGATAGGCAGACCCGCGCCGATCGCGGCCACCATCGCCTGCTCCACCAGGAACACTTCGCTTGCCTTGGCGCGATAGGCCGAGTCCTCGACCGCGCGCTTTTCCACCTGGGTGATCTCCGACGGCACGCCGATCACGATCCGTGGGTGCACCAGCATCTTGCGGTTGTGTGCCTTCTGGATGAAGTAATTCAGCATCTTCTCAGTGATTTTGAAATCGGCAATGACGCCGTCCTTCATCGGTTTGATGGCGACGATATTTCCCGGCGTCCGGCCGAGCATTTCCTTAGCCTCTTTACCGACGGCCTCAACTTCCCCGGTGTTTTTGTTTATGGCGACGATGGACGGCTCGTTGACAACAATCCCTTTGCCTCTTGCGTAGACGAGGGTATTGGCCGTTCCCAGATCAATCGCCAGATCGCTGGAAAAAATACTGAATAGCGAACGGACTCCGTACGAACGGGACGAACGCGACTGAAAGCCATTTGATGACATGAATACCGGACTTTTCCTGAGACTCAAGCTTGATTGTAAGGCCAGAGCGTCATTCTCGCATGCAAACCGCAAGCATAGTTATTGACGGGAGCCGCGACACCCGCGGTGGAAAATATCACAATATAGGCAGATTACGCTGCCGCACATAGCACTAAGGTGGCTCCACGCTGCAAAATAGCGCTAAAACCAATGACTTTGGGGATTGACAGTCCATTTATCCGTAAGCTATAGCTTACGGATAGTGGATACTTACTTACAAGCTGGACTGGAAGCGCTCGGAGATTCCACCCGTATGGCCATCTTCCAGAAGCTCGCGACCGGGCCGATGGCGGTGCACGAACTGGCTGGAACCCTGCCGGTCAGCCGTCCGGCGGTTTCGCAGCACCTGCGCGTGCTCAAGGACGCTGGCCTGGTCAGCGACAGCAAGCGAGGAACGCGCCGAGTCTATCGGGTCAATCCCGCTGGCATCGCCCTGCTGCGTGCACACTTTGACCGGTTTTGGGCCCAGGCATTGAACGCGTTCGAGGTATCCGTTGAACCTCATACAACGGATACCAAGCGAGAAAAATATGTCACCGATCGCAGGCGAAGCAGTCGCAAGTAAGAGTGTCCGCGTCGCCTTCGCGCATCGCTTTCGCAGAGGTGGGTTCCGCAGCCTGCCGTGCCGAGCTTCGATGCGGGTCCAAGGCCCGGCACCCTCCCTATCCCTCCGCATCTTCACGAGAGCGTGTGTCATCCAAGCGAAAGCGGCAAGCGTGATGAATCCCGCAGCGGGCACTTGACCCTGTTGGGCGGGAGGCTTGCTGTATTCTTACGAGTCAACGTTGGATCCTAGAAAGCAGAGACAATGTCCACAGCAGTTTATAAAAATCTGATCGGCGGTCAGTGGGTCACGGCGCGCTCGGGCAAAACATTTTTGAACCTAAATCCTGCCCGGTATGAGGACACGGTAGGAGAGTTCCCCACTTCCAACGCCGAGGACGTAGCCGACGCCGTAGCTGCCGCCAAAGCCGCCTATGCTACATGGCGGCTGACCCCGGCGCCCAAGCGGGCTGAGATCCTATATCGCACGGGTGAAATCCTGACCCAGCGCAAGGAGCAGTACGCCCGCGACATGACCCGGGAGATGGGTAAGGTACTGAGCGAAACCCGCGGAGACGTGCAGGAGGCTATAGACACCGCTTACTACATGGCGGGCGAGGGTCGCCGCCTCTTCGGCCAAACCACGCCCTCTGAGTTGCCCAACAAGTTCGCCATGTCGGTCCGTATGCCGGTGGGCGTCTGCGGCATGATTGCGCCGTGGAACTTCCCCATGGCCATCCCTTCCTGGAAGCTCTTTCCCGCGCTGGTCTGCGGCAACACCTGCTTGATCAAGCCCGCCGAAGACACGCCGCTCTCCACCTACAACCTTGTCCAGACGCTCATGGATGCCGGTCTGCCGCCGGGCGTGGTCAACATCGTCGCTGGCTTCGGGCCAGAGGCGGGTGCGCCCATCGTCACCCACCCCGACGTTCGCGCCATTTCGTTTACCGGATCGAGCGAGGTGGGCCGCATCGTAGGCCAGGCAGCCGCCGCAAACTTCAAGCCCTGCTCGCTGGAGATGGGCGGCAAGAACGCCATGATCGTGATGGAGGACGCCAACCTCGACCTCGCACTCGACGGAGCGGTCTGGGGAGCCTTCGGTACCACCGGCCAGCGCTGCACTGCTACCAGCCGCATCATCCTGCATAAAAAGATCGCTGCGGAATTCACTGAGCGCCTTGTAGCGCGGGCAAGGGCGCTGCGCGTAGGCGACGGACTGGACGAACAGTTTGAGATGGGGCCGCAGATCAACCAGCAGCAGATCGACACGTCTACCCACTACGTTGAGATCGCGACCAGGGAGGGTGCAAGGCTGCTCTGCGGCGGCGAACGCCTCATCGAAGGCGCGCATGCCAAGGGCACTTTCTTCGCGCCGACCGTCTTCAGCGGCGTCACGCCGTCGATGCGCATCGCGCAGGAAGAAGTCTTCGGACCGGTGGTCAGCCTGATCGAGTGCGGCAGCTTAGAGGAGGCCATCGGACAGGCGAATGGAATACAGTACGGCCTCTCGACCGCACTCTACTCGCGCGATGTGAATCGCGCCTTCGCTGCGATACGCGATCTCGAGGCAGGCATCACCTACATCAACGCACCAACGATTGGCGCCGAAGTTCACCTGCCTTTCGGCGGCGTCAAGCAGACGGGCAACGGCCATCGCGAAGGCGGCACCGGCGCCATTGACTTCTATTCGTCGTGGAAGTCGGTCTATGTGGACTACTCCGACAAATTGCAACGGGCGCAGATTGATTGAGGCCAGAGCCAGTGCCTTTCTTTTTGGATCAGGACCGAGGAGAACGAATGATTATTGGAGTACCGAAGGAAATTAAGGACCACGAGACTCGCGTCGGCATCACCCCGGCTGGCGTAAAGTCGCTCGTGGATGCCGGGCAGAAGGTGCTCGTCGAAACGCATGCTGGAGACCTGTCTGCCTTCACCGATGACGAATATCAGAACGCAGGGGCGGAGATTGTTGGGTCGGCGCACAACGTCTGGGGACTCGCCCACATGGTCGTCAAGGTAAAGGAGCCCGTCGAAAAGGAGTACGGCTTTTTCCGCGAGGGGCTCATCCTCTTCACCTATCTCCACCTCGCTCCGG
This sequence comes from Acidobacteriaceae bacterium, assembly GCA_025355385.1. Classification (GTDB taxonomy): domain Bacteria; phylum Acidobacteriota; class Terriglobia; order Terriglobales; family Acidobacteriaceae; genus JANXZS01. The sequence continues at coordinate 11,872 of JANXZS010000209.1, forward strand.
TGCTCGATCTAACCGAAAAATTGCTGACCAAGAAAGTCATCGGCATCGCCTACGAAACAGTCCGCGATGTGCACGGTGCCCTGCCTCTGCTGGTGCCCATGTCGGAAGTGGCAGGGCGCATGGCCGTGCAGGTCGGCGCGTCCTATCTTGAGAGCGAACGCGGCGGGCGCGGCCTGCTGCTCGGCGGCGTACCGGGCGTGCCTCCTGGAAACGTCTGCATTATCGGCGGCGGCATCGTCGGAACTAATGCCGCGAAGATCGCTTTGGGCGTGGGCGCGAAGGTCACGCTGGTGGATAAGAATCTGAACCGCCTGCGCGAGCTCGACGATATTTTCAATGGGCGCGTCTATACCTTGGCATCGAATGCCTACAATCTCGCCCACGCCATCAGTGAAGCGGACCTGGTCATTGGAGGCGTGCTCATCCCCGGCGCCGCCGCTCCCAAGATAGTCACCAAAGAGATGGTCGCCAAGATGAAGAAGGGGGCGGTCATCGTCGACGTAGCCATCGATCAGGGTGGATGCATCGAGACGGCGCGGCCCACCACACACAGCGACCCCGCTTACACCGTCAATGGCGTAGTGCACTATTGCGTGACCAACATGCCGGCCGCTGTGCCGAACACTTCGACACTGGCGCTGACCAATGCCACCTTCCCCTACGTGCTCCGGCTGGCGCAGCACGGATTGAGGGCGGCTGCAATTGCCGATCCGGGATTTGCCGAGGGCTTCAATACCGTGGATGGCACCCTTACCTGCCAAGCCGTCGCGGAATCGCAGCAGAAGAAGTGGAAGCCAGTCCTCGACCTGCTGGGGTAGCAAAATGGGTGCCCCACATCTTGCTTCTGAGATGTGGGGCACCGCCGCAGAAGTCCCAGAAGGCCCCAATTGGTATCAAGGCCTTCGCCCAGTTGCGGCGGGTCCATCTGCTGCTCTAGCGAATGTCGACT
>JANXZS010000058.1 GCA_025355385.1 Acidobacteriaceae bacterium
AGTCACCTCAAAATTGGCAGAGTCCTGCGGCTCTTCTCAGAAGAAGATCCGCACCGCGCCACTCTAAGCAGGAAGCAGTAGTGGGGGATTTAACTACCCACATCACGAGAGAAGTGCGCTATGCCTTAGTAAATGCAGCGATGGCGCTAGCTTCGTCGTCCTTGATATCAAAAACGGTATATAGCTTGGTGATCTGAAGCAGATCGTGCACTTTTTTAGTGAGATTAAGAAGTTTCAACTCTCCGCCCTGATTACGGACGGTGGTGAATGCGCTGACGAGTTCGCCGATGCCGGAGCTGTCGATGTAATTGACATCCCCGAGGTTCAATAGGATGTTCTTTGATCCCTTAGACAACAGATCGCGGGTGGCGTCACGCAACTGCACGCTGCCCTCGCCGAGAGTTATGCGGCCGCTGAGGTCAAGGATAGTCACTCCGTCCACCTGACGGGTACTTGTTTTCATGCTCACTTGAAAATCCTCCTTAAGTGCCTGTTGGAGCAGTGCCGAGATGCTTGATGAGGGTCAATTCCGTCCCTGGATGCAACAACCTGAAGTGTACCTCATCCATAAAAGAATTAATGAGAAAGATGCCGCGGCCGGTGCCGCGCAGGAGATTTTCGGGTGCCAGAGGGTCGGGGAGCGTAGCCGGATCCAATCCCTGGCCCTGGTCGCAGATTTTGATGATAAGCGAGTCGCCGGTGTTCTCGAAGGATGCGGTAATCTGCTTGGCCGGATCATAGGAATTGCCGTGCAAAACCGCATTGACGGCCGCCTCGCGAACCGCCATGGTGACGCGGAAGACCTCGTCTTCGTCCAATCCGGCGGTCTTGGCCATCTGCTCTGCTGTCTGCTCAACGCGATTGACGCTGTCCAAAGACGAGTCGAGAGTGTAGTTGGTCGGGCCTGCCTGATTTTCGGTCACTCGCTGTTCCTCACGCCAATGGTTTCGAAATCCTGTAAGCCCCAAGCCGCATGCACGAAGTTTGCTTGGACCCATATTCTTCTGTCAAGCAAACTACAAATAAGGGGTCGCTCAACCTTCGATTTTATAGGGGAAATGCCATGGCGGAAGGAGTTGACACAGCGTCTTGACCTCTTCTCCGACTCGGGTGCTACAACTTTCTGTGTATTTCGCAACCTCCTCCGCAACTAAATACTTCGCACCTAGTCCCCACGATCATTGTTTATTGGGATGTGAGCGACGGCAGCGGAAGCCGGCCACAAGGAGCAACTACATGAAGTTATCGATTGTCAGTATCGCTGTTCTAACCCTCGCGACCGCAACGCTCGCCCTAACCGCAACCCCGGCGCCTCAGAACGTCAACGGACGCAAGGAAAACCAGCAGGATCGCATCGCACAGGGCGTTAAGAGTGGCCAGCTTACGGCAGGTGAGACAAGCAGAATTGAGAGCAAGGAAGCAGCTATCAACCATGAAGAGCGCAGTATGAAGAAGCTCGACAACGGCAAACTGACCGCCGCCGACCGTTCAGCGCTCAAACAGCAACAGAATGCTGTTTCCAATCAGATCTACACGGACAAGCACAACGCGGCTGTGCAGCCTGGCGCGAATGGACCTATCAACGGGCGTAAGGAAAACCAGCAGGATCGCATCGCACAGGGAGTAAAGAGCGGCAATCTAAGCCCATCCGAGACGGCAAAGCTGGAGTCGAAGCAGGCCTCCATCAACCACCAGGAGAGGAACATGCGCGCCGCGGATAACGGCCACCTGACGTCCCACGATCGCGCAACCTTGAACAATCGCCAGAACCACCAGTCCATGGCAATCTACAACGCCAAGCACGACGGCAGGCGTCGCTAAAGGGAAGCCCCTATAGTTGCTAATCTGCAAGCCCATCCCTAAGCAGAATTTGCTGGCGTGTTTCCAGGCTGCTCTTCTCAAGACATCGAATCACCTTCCACCGCGTCAGTCTGCCTACATTGGTCCCCCTTTACCTCCAGTTCAGAGAACAAGCTCTTACGCTTCCGGTCACTTACCCAAGGAAGTCGTCCTGGATTCTCAGCGAACGGCAGCCACCTGCTAGACTTCAACCGGGACGGATCCGATGCGAGCCAACCAGACTAACCTGAGCAGCCTGACAGCACTGCTGGGCACCCCCATCACCGATGCGGGGGGTCGCCTGCGCGGCCGCTTGAAGGATGTTGCTGTGGCGACGGGCGCGGAAGCGGGCCACGTGGCCGGACTGATTTTTAAGACTAGCGATGGCGCCCGCCTGGCAGAGGTAAAGAACATCCTGCAAACGCCGAGCGGTGCGCTGGAAATCCGCGATGTCAACGCCCTGCACAACCTGCGCGGCGATGAGAATTTCCTGCTGCTGCAGCAAGACATCGTGGATCGCCAGATAGTCGACGTCCACGGCCGCAAAGTGGTTCGTGCCAATGACGTCAATCTTCAGTGGTTCTCGCATGACGCACTACAAGCTTTGCGCGTCACCGGGGTTGAGGTCGGCCTAAGTGGGGCGATACGCCGAATCTTCAAGGGTCTGCTGTCCCGCAACGCGCTGGAATCTTTCTCCAGCCATTTCGCCACCCGCGTCATCCCCTGGGAGTTTGTGGACGTCATTGAAGTCGACCCGGCGCGCCGAGTAAAGCTCAAAATCGAGCATGTAAACATCGCCCGGATGCACCCCTCGGATATTGCCGATATCCTGGAGGACCTTGCACCGGCGGAACGAAAGGCCGTCTTCACTGCGCTGGATGAGGAACTGGCGGCTGAGGCTCTGGAAGAGGTTGGCCCAAAACTACAGAAGTCGCTGATCGAGTTCCTCGATTCCGGGCATGTGGCCGATATCGTCGAAGAGATGGATCCAGGGGCTGCCGCCGATCTTCTGGGTGAGCTTTCCAACGATCGATCCGAAGCCATCCTGAACGAAATGGAGCCCGAGGAGCGTCAGGAAGTTTCGGATTTACTCGAGTTCCGCGAAGATTCGGCAGCAGGCCGCATGACCACCGATTACGTTTCGGCTCGTGTAGAGGCGACGGTGACCGATGCAGTGCAGGCACTCAAGACCTTCGATGGCGACCCGGAAAACGTGACCGCGGTGTATCTCGTCGATGAGCACGAGAGTTTGATGGGGGTGGTCCCGCTGGCGCGCCTGGTGATCGCGCTGCCGGAAACCCGTCTCGCCGTGCTGGCTGATCCCAGGTTTACTTCCTGCCACGCGGACTTGCCACAGGCCGAGGTCGCGGAGCTTTTTGATAAGTACAACTTGCAGGCGCTGCCAGTGATCAACAGCGCGCGACGGCTTGTTGGCGTTATTCAGGCAGATCATGTGATCGCATTTCTGCGGCAGGAACGATGACCTTTCTAAAACGCTGGAAAATTAGCCTTTTGCTGTTCTTCGCAGTTCTGGGCCCGGGTTTCATTACCGCCAATGTCGACAACGATGCCGGCGGCATCCTCACTTACTCGCAGGCGGGCGCACAGTTCGGCTACACCTTGCTGTGGACCATGATTCCCATCACCCTGGCTCTCATCGTGGTGCAGGAGATGTGCGCCCGCATGGGCGTTGTCACCGGTAAGGGCTTATCCGATCTCATTCGAGAAGAATTTGGCTTGCGCACCACCTTCATCATGATGGTGCTGCTGGTAATCGTGAACTTTGGCAATGTGGTCGCGGAGTTCTCCGGCATCGCTGGAAGCCTGCAACTCTTCCATGTCAGCAAGTATCTGTCGGTTCCGGCATGCGCGTTCCTTGTCTGGTACTTGGTCGTCAAGGGCAGCTACAAGAGCACGGAAAAAATCTTCCTGGTCGCTTCGGTCGTCTATATCGCGTATATCTTCGCCGGAGTTCTCTCGGGTCCAAGCTGGCATGAAGCGCTCATTTCTACGGTTAAGCTGCCCCCAACCACTGTGTGGCACGAGCGCACTTATGTGTACATGGTCATCGGCGTCATCGGAACCACCATTGCACCCTGGATGCA
>JANXZS010000067.1 GCA_025355385.1 Acidobacteriaceae bacterium
CGAAAACTATATGCTGACCATCGACGCAGTTCATCTCCGCGAGATCAACATGCCTCTCGCCTTTCCATTTGAGACAAGTTTTGGCCTGACAACTGCCCGGCGCATCCTGCTGGTTGAGATTGAATCCGACGGTCTGACGGCCTGGGGTGAGTGCGTTGCTGGCGAGCATCCATACTTCTCTGAGGAGAGTATCGACACGGCGTGGATCGTCGCCGAGACCGAACTCGCTCCACGTCTGGCAGGCCACGAAATTGTTGGGGGAGGGAGCTGTCCTTCCCTTTTCAAGCAGGTGCGCGGGCACCGCATGGCCAAAGCTGCGCTTGAGAACGCGGTGTGGGACCTTGAAGCTCAGAAGAAGAAAATGTCGCTGGCAGAGCTGCTCGGAGGCACGCGTAATGTCATTCCCTGCGGTGTTTCGATCGGCATCCAGCCGTCGCCTGCGGCGCTGATGGACAAGATCGCAGAAGAGTTGCAAGCTGGGTACCAGCGCATCAAATTGAAGTGCAAGCCAGGCTGGGATACAAAGATCTTCGAGCAAGTGCGCAAACGTTGGCCGGAGATCATGTTGAGTTGCGACGCCAACTCTGCGTACCGAGTCGTTGACATCGATCACATTGTCGAATGGGACGAGTTCAACCTGCTGATGATCGAGCAGCCACTTTGGTACGACGATTTCTACTTCCATTCCATGCTGCAGAAGCGCCTCGATACGGCGATCTGCCTCGATGAGTCGATCCGCAACCGGCGCGACGCACTGGCGGCCATCGACATGGAATCTTGTCGGATCATTAATATCAAGGTGGGCCGGGTGGGCGGCTTCTCCGAGGCAATTGCAGTGCACAATGCAACTGCCGAGCGCGGCATCCCGGTCTGGTGTGGTGGAATGCTCGAGACTGGTATCGGTCGTGCGCACAACATTGCGCTCTCATCGCTGCAGAACTTCTCACTACCGGGAGATGTATCGGCGTCGCGGAGATACTGGGCCGAGGACATCATCGAGCCGGAAGTCACGGTTAGCGCGAAGGGCGAGATCGATGTGCCCGATGGAATTGGTTCGGGATTCACCGTGCGGCGCGACCGCATCGAGGCGCTGACCGTTCGCAGGCAGACGGTGCGCGCCGCGGCGCGAGTGATGGCGTGAAGTAGATCGCCGAATCCGCCGAGGATGCCTCGTCTTTAGTCTGTGCAGGATTCGGATTTACCACCATACGAGCGGTTAAAACTGGGCGGTGCTTGCAGGCGGGACGATCGTCGAGCCAGGGTGTCGGCGCATGCTATCTGTTTCGCTCTAGTAGATATGAAAACCTGTTGAGCAGTCTAAAGTCGCCATCATCAAATACAGATTTTCATAGTCCGTAAACCTGACATTCACACAGTGGTGTTGTCGCGGGACGAGTGCCCACTCATCTCTCTGGGAAAATCTCAATTGAATTCTTGCGATTCTCCGCATAACTGCCTATTTTGTACGCGTTTGCGGCCTCGTCCAAAGACTTATAAGTAGGGTCGATCCACGTGGCGGATACGCGATTTACGCTCTCCCGCTTTGGCAGTATACGTGCAAGGAGTAAATCAACTGTTCATCTTAATAGAGTTGCTTTATTTCGGCTCAAATGCAATCCAGGCTATTAACTTGATATTCGGAGAGAACCAACATATGAACAAGTCCCTGAAGCAATTTTCCTGCGTTGTTGCAATGTTCTTGGTGGTATCCCTATCGGCCCTGGCGCAGACGCAGACCAGCGGTGCCGTTGCGGGTACGGTTAAGGACGCCTCGGGCGCAGTGGTGCCGAACGCGAAAGTGACTTTGACCAACGAAGCGACGAATGTCACGACCACGGCGAGCACGAACGGGAGTGGAGAGTATCAGATCAATAACCTGCTCCCGGGCCTCTACGACCTGAAGACTGAGGTTGGGGGATTCCAGCCCAGTGTTGTGAAGGGCATCTCGGTCGAAACGACCAAAACCTTGACGGTTCCGGTGCAGTTGGCTGTCGGTTCCACGAGCGCGTCTGTCGAAGTGGCCGCCGGTGCAGGGATGACCATCGACACCACGACGGCCAACCTCAGCACGACGCTGAACACTTTAGAGCTGGAAGTTCTGCCTGCAGCGAGCGTTGGCCTTGGGGTCATCAATACATCTCTTCTGGTTCCGGGCGTAGCATCCTCCGGTGGAATCGGCGTTGGTACGGGCCCCTCGATCGGCGGCCAGCGTCCTCGTGACAACAACTTCACCATCGAAGGTATCGACAACAACAATAAGGGCGTAACCGGCCCACTAGTCTATGTACCGAACGATGCAGTCTCTGACTTTACCCTCATCACCAATCAGTTCTCGCCTGAATTCGGCCACTCGAAC
>JANXZS010000068.1 GCA_025355385.1 Acidobacteriaceae bacterium
TCCTCGACCGGAACTCGTGATTCTCTTAAACGCACCGGCTGAGGTCCTGTGGTCACGAAAGCAGGAAGTTCCCTTTGAGGAAGTGGTTCGCCAGCAGAAGAATTATCGCGAGTTGGCCGAACGACTCCAGTCTACGGTCATCATTGATGCCTCGCAACCGTTGCCTGACGTCATCCTTCAAACCGCCGAAGCGATAATCGCGCATTTTGCTCAACGCACTGCGGTGCGCCTTGGACTCGACAGCCAAACCAGTTCGTTAGATCTGGTGGGTGCTTCAAAGAAATAAAAGCTAATCAGATCAAACTATAGCTTGAGGATTCCCCTGGACACAGTAACCGCATCAGACGTTCTTCACGTTGTCTTCCCTGCTCTCTCGTCAGTGCCGGCGGAGGCGATGTCCTTCGACCGCAGGATGAGCATCATCCCCCAGGGTAGCGAGCCGCGCTGGATGATTATTGGAATTCCACGCAAGGCTCTTCCCGTGCTGCGTAGTTGGCGGCCTTTCAAGCTTCAATCGCAATTGAAGTGGAGCCTCGTTAAATCTGCCTGCTCCATGAATGCGCTTTCGCGTCTGCCGGGTATAACCTGCGAAACGGCAAGCCTCAACGCTTCTTACTGGCACAAATGGCTACCTGGCTTTTCTCAGGATTGGACAGCAGTCATCCACGTGGGAAATCCGTCCCATACACGGAAGGCCATCCTCTTCTTTGTGGACGAAGACGCTTCGGTCAAAGCAGTCGCCAAAATCCCTCTGACTTCAGAAGCGGGCAAAGCCATTCTCAATGAGGCTACTGTCCTTCAACATCTTCATTCCACGAGAGACCTGCCCAAGACGTTATTTCAAGATAGCGAACATGGCATTGCGGCACAGACCTGGCTGGAAGGAAAGGCCGTATCCCGGGCATTCGGACAAGCGCATGTCGAACTTCTCAGCCACCTCGCGCAAGAGGATGAAACGATCCGTCTTTGTGACCACCGTACGGAGATCGCCGCAAATTTTGAGAAGCTGGACCTTCCGTTCAAGCGGTCGCGTCTGAGTCAGGCCCTTGATCTATTGAATTTTGAGCAGCAATTGCAGGCGTTCGTCGAGCATCGCGACTTTGCTCCGTGGAATTTGAAGCGTCTTGGGGACGGGAGTCTTACCCTTCTTGATTGGGAGTGGGCCGTCGAAAAAAGCCTTCCATGGCAGGACATATGCCGTTTTTTCTATATTCAGGATTTCCTTTTTCAAGGCCCCGGGAAGGTCTGGGAAACTTTGACCGGCCATCCCCTCCTGCAAACCTACCTTCGTCGCTTTGACATCCCACTCGTTGCCTTGCCCGGCCTCACCATGCACTACCTCCTGCGCGTTCTCTGCATGGACTCGACCAGCAGCGATCCCCGATCCACGGAATACACGATGCGGCAGATTGAAATGCTTCTCAATGCCCAGAGCGGTGCTCACCGCAAAGCTCCGCTTTAGAGCCGTGCAACTTCAACAGTATTCGGAACCGACAACCGGACACTTAAGTAACGTAGGCAATCTAATCGAGAGCTCCTTTCGGTTTCAAATTGGAACGAAGGAAAAATTTACTAACACATTTGTGGAGTTCCGCATTTGTTCTGCCGATGACATGATCACGCAGATGTAAAGCGAAAGGGACCCCATAGATGAGCACAGCGGTGGTATCAAATCAATCCCTGGATAGCGTTTCGTCTCTGAATTTGGTCCAGGAGTCGACGCGGGCGCGTTCCGCGGATTCCATTCCGATGCATGAGCTTCCGGCGAGTTCCGCTGGGATTTTCAGGGCACTGATATTATCCGCCGCGGTTGGAACAGCACTCTGGTATTGTCTGTTTAGACTGGTCGCGAGCTGCTCGCATTGGCATTAAGCGAGAAAATATGCTGCCCTGCATGGCAATGTCTTTAAAGATGCCAGGTCCGGCCAATTTGTGTTTGCTACGTTCTTATCAGGGAATGATTGGAGTCAATTCAAAGGGACGCTCACATCCAATAGCAACCATTGGTATGACAAGAGCACGACCAAGAAGTTCTCGATTGTAAACGGCTATCTGGTGGACCTGCGTGGCTGGCAAGGTAACACAGGCGAGGATCTTGCTTCTGGTTGGTCAACCACTGCGACAACCTGCGGAATCCCTACTTCTTCCTTCGTGGACTTCACCGTGAATCTGGATAATCGCGCATTCTCCATGTCGGGTGGCAAAGCCAGGATCAAGATGCAGGTAAATTACTTCGGCTCTGGAACGGTCGCGCTGTCCGTGAAAGGTTTGCCTTATGGGGTGACGACCTCCTTCTCGCAGAGTTCCCTCATTAGCGGCGCGCCCCTGCTGACACTGACTGCTTCTTCAAGCGCAGCTTACCAGACCGTGCCGATTACCATCATTGCCGCCAGCGGCAGTCGAGTGCACACGGTGTACGTTACTGTGCATGTAGCGCATGGGTAGGATGGGTGCAGCAAAGCCAACACCAACCAGCCTGCTGCCTACTCGCAACTAACTGAATCCCATATTTGTAAGCAAGGCTCGCAGGAACTTTTCACTGCGAGCCTTGCTCATTGGAATACTCACCCATTCTCATGCTAAAGTTTTCTTCCTCAGGAGCATTAAAAGGAAAAACTTCGATAATGAGGCTCGATTCCGCCTGAAGGGTTGCTATCCCTTGACTCATGGCATTCCCCAGATCACTCACTATCTACAAATTTAGCGTCGACCCCAGCCGCACACTTACTTAGCTGCAATCTGGCTGGCAAATACTTTTTTGAAAGACATTCACGTAGATCCTCGTTAAACTACGTTATCGAAAACATTGCTGCATCCCGTAAGGTCGGCCATGCAACGCGCCGCATGGTTCATCCTCGGGGATTTATCCAGGGCTTTTGAATGATGCGATGTTGACGGCCATTTAAGCTACCACCTTTTTTTGAAATCGCAAGCCCTCCTTACGGGCATACGCAGAACGTAGGAACTGAACTGCTGTCATCCTCATGGGACATCCTTCGCATATTTGGAAGGTAAGCCTTTTCCTGCCGCACAAAGCTCTTGATGTAACCGCGATCGCGACATTTCCCCTGAAGAAGGGGAACTCGATGAGGCATGTCTTCAGCTCCTCTATAAGGAGGGACATGCCCAAATTTGAAATTTGAAGATGAGAGCCGCGGGTCGCAGCAGAGACTGACTTCGACAGTCAGACACATTTCCGGCACTTACGACGGACATAGGGTAAAGACGCATTGTAGGACTTTGACAGAAACCGCGCACGAGCAAAAGCGTGACTGCACCACGGTGCTTACGCCGATGCTTACTGCGACATGAGATTACTGATACCAAAGTAACGTACACCATTGGTGCCTAAAGCGCAAAAAACATAATGCGCTCATGGCACCAAAGTAATGGTTACTTACTACTTTTAGGTGATTTTTAGCAAGCAATACAGACAGGATAATGAATACATTCCTGACCTCCCCCGAGGCAAAAATGCGGTTTCCGAAACTACTACTATCTTTAGTTTCAGCGCTGGCACTGCCAGCATGTGCGCTCGCACAGGCGAACGTGAACGAAAATCAAACAACGTACATCTATGTAGACGCAAACATAGGCTCCGACGTCAATCCAGGTACACAGGCATTACCCTTTCTCACCATCGGGAAAGCAGCCGCGAAGGCGAAGTCTAATAATGTCAATGGTATTGGCACTAAGGTCCTGATAAATCCCGGCACTTATAGGGAGATCCTGAATATGTCCCAGACCTACATGCAGACGGCGGCCCCCATCACGTTTGAGGCTAGCCAAACCGGTACCGCTATCATCGCAGGGTCTGATGTTTTCACCGGCTGGGCCCCGGGAACAAGCAATCCCTCAGTCTATTCGCACTCCTGGTCGTATCATTTCGGCGCCTGTTCTATACCCTCTGGCTGGCCAACCGGTTTTGCACCGGTCGTTCAGCGCAGCGAGATGATTTTTGTGAACGGCATGCCGCTTACGCAAGTCATGTCTTTTTCCCTCATGCGCTCGGGGACGTTTTATATTGACGAGACGTCAAACGCAGTCCAAATCTGGCCGGCACCCGGCACTAACATGAGCTCGGCCGTAGTTGAAGTAGCGGTGCGTCCCCAGACTCTATCCGTGAATGGCCGCACCAACATGGTATTCCGCGGGCTGGTCTTTGAACATGCCACAAGCTGCATCAATCAGAATGGTGCCAACGTCGGCAGTAGTACTAATATTCTCCTCGACAGTATTCAGGCAAATTGGAACAACTGGGGGGGCCTGGGAATCAGCTCTAGCAACCTCGTTACGGTGAAGAACTCCGTGGCAAACCATAATGGTGGCGTTGGCTTCGCTGTCTTTCAAACCAAGAATGCCCTCTATCAGTTCAACGAGACCGATTACAACAACTGGCGCGGTGCGATGGGGGCTTTCTACGACTGGGGCATGGGCGGCGCCAAGCTCTTCCAGACGCACAACATTATCGTGGACCGGATGTACGCTTACCGGAATCAGGCACAGGGATTGTGGTTTGATACTGATAATAAGAACATCACAATCACGAACGCGAGGCTAGCGGAGAATAGTTTTAATAACCTGCAACTCGAAGCCAACGAGGGGCCGATTTCGTTGATGAACAGCAGTATCTGCTCTGGTGCGGCAGGTATGTACGTCATCAATACCGCCAAGCTGACTGCTACTGGGAACACCTTCTACAACAACGGAGGGACAGGCAAATTTCAGGCACAGATTTACCTCGCAGGCAAGTCGGGTGGCCGTCAGGAAACTGATTGGGAGACAGGTCAGACCTACCTTATCTATACGGATGGCACTGTACTTCAAAACAATATATTTGAAGACGTGGGTCCAGGGCAGTTTGTGTTTGCTACCTACATTGGAGGGAATGACTGGACTACATTTGCTGGGTCACTGTCATCCAATAACAACTTCTGGTTCGACTCGAGCAACACAAAGAAATTCTTTTTGCCCGGGGGCAAGCTAGCGGACCTCACTGGCTGGCAAGGCAACACTGGTGAGGATCTTGCTTCCACGTGGGCGACCAACGCACAACCAGCAAGCTGTGTAGTTCCTGCGCCTACCTTCACAGACTTCAGCGTCAAGCTCGACAATCGCACATACGCAATGTCCGGCGCCAAGGCCACAATCAAGCTCTGGGTAAACTCATTTGGATCTGGAACTGTGTCCCTTGCCGTTGCTGGATTGCCTTCTGGTGTGACCGCCTCTTATTCACAGAACTCCCTCATCAGCGGTGCCCCCGTGCTGACATTGACTGCTTCCTCTGCCGCAATCAACCAGACCGTACCCATTACTATTATCGCCAACAGCGGCAGCCGGGTTCATACGGTCTCCGTGAATGTACACATAGTTCCCAGTACGACAGTGGCAGCAGTGCAGGCTCCAACCAACTTGCAGGCCACTCTCAACTAACCAAGACAGGCAGTCTCGCACAAGGCTCGCAAGGGGATTTTCCTGTGAGCCTTGTTCGTTGGAGGATTCGCATACTCGCCGCCAGCTATATGCCGCGAAGATAAGTCCCGGGATGGTATCCTCACGCTACAGCCAATCCGCCTCTGGGATACCGAAATGGCAGAGCCCGCACGGCCTGCCAGTAGAAAAACGCTCTTTCCCCCTTCTATCAAGACATAGTGGAAGGGGAATTGCTCTAGCTAGAGGGAGGATTGCTGGACCTGCTCGAGTGAAATACCAGCGCATCTAAAACATCACAGTTCCCTCAAAAAGCCCTTATCCATGAAAATTCTTCTATCCGCATATGCTTGCGAGCCAAATAAGGGCTCTGAACCCGGCGTTGGCTGGAACTGGATGCAAGCGCTCCTCAAGCAGGGTCACACGGTTCATCTCATAACCCGCAGCAACAATCGCACATCTGTCGAGGCCGCCCTTTCTCGCCAGCAGACGACACCCGCAGTCACCTATTACGACCTTCCTCGGTGGTGTCAACGCTGGAAGCATTGGCCCGGGGGCATCTACCTCTACTACTTACTCTGGCAGGTAGGGGCGTACCGTAGTGCTGCGGCACTTCACGCAACGGAAAGATTCGATCGCGTCCAGCATGTCACGTTTGCCTCATTTCGCCAGCCTTCCTTCATGGGGCGATTGGGAATCCCATTTGTCTTCGGCCCTGTTGGCGGTGGTGAAGAGATGCCCCGCATTTTTAGAAAGGGTCTGCCATTCACTGGAAGGCTCTTGGAGTTATCCCGGGAAATGGGAAACAGGCTAGCTTCCATTGATCCACTCATGCTCTCCACTTTTTCGCGTGCTTCGCTGATTGCATGTACAACCAGCGATACGTTGAAGAGAATTCCCGCCCGATTTCACAACAAGTGCATCGTGGTCCCAACCATCGGCATAGATGAGAGCAATATCGCAGCGGCGTCGCTCAACCCGGACCGCGAGCCACGATTTCTATTTGTGGGCCGGCTTATCTATTGGAAGGGCCTGCATCTCGCCCTGCGTGCGTTGGCCGAGGTCCGAGTGTCTGTGCCCCGAGCCTCGTTGAAAGTCATCGGGGACGGGGATGACGCTCTATGGCTTAAACAAATCGCGTCTGACCAAGGAGTGGCCGATGCCGTTGAGTGGATACCTTCCGTGCCGCATGAAGATATCCTGCGGGAGTATACAAGCAACGTGGCCTTCGTATTCCCCAGCCTGCATGACTCTGGTGGCATGGTCGTCCTGGAGGCATTGGCCTCCGGACTACCCGTGATTTGTCTAAATTTAGGTGGACCTGGTGCCATCGTGACGCCAGCCTGCGGAATCCTCGTCGATGCACACCAGCGGGACGAAGAGATGGTTGTGAGCTCCCTCGCAAAGGCGATCATCCTGCTCGCTACAGACGTGGAAACCCGAACCCGGCTGGCCACCAGTACAGTTTCGCGTGCACGTGAACTTACCTGGGATCGCGCCGCGCAGATTGTCCACTCTTCAACTTGCTTGGACGCTCATCCCCCAGCCAGATCAGCTATCTGACCGGTCGCTTCCGCAATTGCCTCGGCCTTTGTGGCTAAGAATCGCGGGCTACTTTACTTTGTAGAGATTTCGACTGGTTCTGCTCCTGAGTTCGCGGAGATACGCGTCCAAGCGAAAATCAGATAAGCCAGATTGCCGATCTGCCCCACCACCGCCGCCATCACGATTCCTAATGCATCCCAGTGCCGCACCAACGGATAAATAAGCAGCATGCTCAGCATAGCCGCGACAATCGACGCGATCAGGATCGGTGAAGTCTTTCGGATCGTGCGGAACAAAAAACTAAGTTGACGGACCGGCCACGCCAATAAGAAATACAACATCTGCAGATTCAGAACAGTGGAATAGTGGCGCAGTTGGTGCCCGTAAAAGAATGCAAGAAACTTAGCAGAGAACAACGAGGTGGTAAAAAACACCACCAGCAACGCAACAAACCCGGTTACGCCAAAACGAAATAGAAACCTCGATGCCTGTCGAATGCCGCCGCGCCGCATCTCCTCCGCGGCGCGGATAGGAACGATATTCTCCATCGCCTGGAACGCAACGTTTACGGGACCAATGACATTCTGGGTGGCACGTACACCGCCAGCAGCCTGCGGGCCAACGACGCTCGCGCCGACCAGCATAGCGCCCTGATATACGAGCCACTGCAGCTGATTTGCGATTCCCAGATCAAGGGAGATCCCTCGCGCCTGTCGCCACGCTTCTCGTGTTTCCGCGACCGTACTGCTCAGCCGAGCCATCACCACACCGATGCCGAAGGCCAGCGCCGATGTCAATGCAATTGCCCAGAAAGCCGTCTCCACCGTCAGGCGCCGCATCCACAGCAGCAGGCACAACAACACCAACTGTCCAACATAGCTGATCGCGTCATTCCATACCGACACGCCTGCTTTGCCTATCGTGAAGTAATAGCGGCGCAGCCAATCCTGCATAAGAAAAAAGACTACCGCTACAGTAAATGCCAGCACGAAAGTGAGGGGTACCGCGCCCGGATGCAGCAGGATGTATCCCAAGGCGGCAACCGCAGCAAGCAGAGATGCAACTGCGCAAAAAGCAAACTGAACACCATACATGCCGCGGACAAAGGCTCGCGTTTCCTCAGGAGTAGAGCAGAGCGAACCCAGCGTCAACATTGGCGAAGAGATGAAACTAAGTTGCACGCTGTTGGCTAGAAGAAGAATTGCGTAGGCGACAGTGAACTTGCCAAATTCTGCCAAGCCAAGGCCCCGGACCAGCAGGATGCCCGTCGCGAAGTTCGACCCACTCACCACGACCTGATCCAGAAGCGTTTGCGTGCGACGGTTGTTGCGGAACAGGGATCGAAAACTTGAGAGACGCCCCACCAGACTAGTCGCCGTCATGAAATACGTTGAATAGGGCGCGATCCGAACTTCATTTGAGAAAGTCTCCGTGGTTCATCATCCCTCAGGATTCGAATTCGAGCCCTGCATTCATCTCAGCCAACTTCCAGCTAGTACGCGCGCAATTCTCTGCTCTAATACACCGACGGGCTCTAGTGTAATTGCAGTTCTTCCACTTTGACCTGGGGCCAGAAAGCCGGGATGGGTGCGAGAGCTTTAGCCATCTGCGCTCGGCGCCTGATTAAGTCAGCGTTTGTCGCGATACAGAGGAAGAGCGCAACTTCAAAGCCCATCCATCCCAGAACGCCGGTTGACATGATGGTGGTCATCCAGACGTGGACTATCAGTACGTATGTCCCCGCATATTCCGGGTTTGTTTCCCACGCTCTCCACGCCCGCCATGTGGCCAATACCAGCATGTAGGTTCCGATTACGAAGCCAACTAAGCCAAGACCCGTGAGCACTTCAAGAAATCCATTGTGTAGGGAGCTCATCTGCGCCGCATACATGTCCTGCAGGTGGACTATCACTTCCTTGCCGCCAATTCCTCCCCCCACTCCAAAAAAGGGGTGCCGCTCGAACTGACGCACGGCTGCCGTCCAGACGAGTGTTCTTCCGCTCAAAGTTTCAAAATTTGAAGCGGACTCATTGCCCTGCAAGTGCGTAACAATTCTGTTCCAGAATTCCAACGCGCTCAGCAACACTGCTCCGACCGCCATCGTGCCTATAACCTTTGAGCGCTTAAACACAACGATCAGGATTGTCAGCAGAAGAATACCAAAAGAAGTGCGGCTTGCTGAAACGCTGAAGAGTACTAAAGCAAAAGCCAGCTCCCGCAGTGCTACGCGTGCCTGTAGTCTGCGTGCCTGCCATTCCGCCAGCACCACTAGAATAAGAGCACTCGAGATATATCCAAGCCCGTTACCTGATAGGAAGGGAGCCTGCGCGGTAGTCTGGCTGACTAGGCCCGCTCTCGGCTGAACAAACGCATGGATACGCATGAGAAAACCTATTACAGTAATCATTGCAATCGCAGAAATAGTTAAAAGAACAATCTGGCGAAGAGCCTCAACTTTCTCAAGTGGATTTTCCGAACGACTAGCTTCGAAAAAAACCAGACCTGCCAGCAGGAGTTCAGTACTCTTGCCCACGGTCGAGACCGGTTGTGCCGACCACAAGGTCGAGGCCATGTAAAGGATGGCAAACACTGCATATGCGAAACGTATATCGGTCACCCGCAAAGGGGCGATACGGGGCCGATATAACAAGATGAGAAATGCCAATAGCGTGGCCGGGGCGCGAATCAACAGAAGAAGCTTGGTATCGCTATGGCCTGCCCCGACGCCTGTAACATCCGCAATCTGAAGCATTATTCCAAGCAGGAGAAAAAATAGTGCGACGCCCGGCAGGCCCGCAATTCGAAATGCCGAGCGCCACGATTTCATGTGCCATGGGTAAATGGTGAAACGCATTCCCGACCCTTGCGAACCACGATAGTCCATCAACGTTTCACCCAGGTCACTTCACAGCGTAGATAGTTGCGGACGTAGCCTGTCCGATAATCGATGCGCCTCCTGCAAAGACGGCCTTCACCTTGCTGATCGGGACGTACACGATATCTTCCGCCTCAAGCTTTATCGGGATGACCTTTCCTTCCATCATCTGTTTATACGAAACGGGAATCTCCTTCAATTGACCATCGGAACCATGCTTCACCACCCGTAGTCCACCAGTCTTCGCCTGCATCGCAAGGCCCTGGGCCAGAGAAATCGCCTGCGCCACATTGAGCTCGCCATCCTCCTGCATTACATAACCGCCGGGGCGATTTACTGCTCCCAATACGTAAACCACGCCGGCGCGCTTGACCATCACCGTGTCTCCGGGACGCACCATGACGTCTCGAATTGACTCGCCGTTGCCGCTTCGGGAGTATTCGTAGGTGCTGTTTGTCTGTCCCGCAGGGCCGTCCGCGTGCTTTATTTCGACTACCTTTCCCGCCATCCCGGTTTCGCCACCCGCCATGCCGATAACGTCCAGCAAGGTATGGGGAGCAAGTAACTCTATGCGGCCCGGAGTTTGGACTTCTCCCAAAACCGTCACTCCAGTCGCCGCGAATTGCTCGACGTTGAGCGTAACTTGAGGATTCGTCAGAATCTCCTGATCGCGAAAGCGCTGTTGAATTTTCTTTTGCGCCTCCGGCATCGAGTCGCCCGCCACATGAAGTACGCCTAAGAATGGGAAGCTGATATTGCCTTCGTTATCTATACGCACATGACCCGAAAGCTCCGGCTCTCCATAAACTTCGACATTCAACAAAAATCCCGGCGATAGTTTCAAATTGGAGAAGTCATCCGGGATTGCGGTAAGGGATCCAGCCCGGGGGCCGCCTGCCGTCTTGACGGGAACCATTCCAGCTTGTGCGTAGAGCTTCGGGCACTGGGTAATTGCTGCGCTCAAAAGCATTGCACTCCCGACAGCAATGCGGAGAAACAGCCGGTGGCCAGAGACATTTTTATCAAGCATGGTAGTAGTCGCCTCCTCCGTCGTGACCATACGCTTCGTAATAGTCGACAGATTTCGTATCAATTCCGTTAAGAACCAAACCCACGGGCCGGCTGCCACTGGACTCCAGCATCTCTGATAGATGGTCAAGTATAGTGCCGCTGGTCTTTCCCGCCCGAATGACAGCCAGAGTTGCATCCAGCTTGCCGGCCAGAATCCTGGCATCGGTCACTAACAGCATGGGCGGGCTGTCGACGATTACAAGGTCGTACTTCTGACCGAGCGCGGTCACTAGCTCGTCAAAACCTCTTGAGCTGAGCAACTCAGCCGGCATGGGTGTCTCCATGCCAGCCGTCAATAGCGACAGGGTGGCTACAGTGGGATGCTTTCGCATCACCTGTTCGGTAGTCGCTGCACCGGTGAGTACATCACTCAGCCCGGGCGAATTGGGGACACTGAACAGGTCATGGAGGTGAGGCCTCCGCATATCCGCATCCACAAGCACGACATTCTTCCCCGCTTGGGCGAAGGCAACAGCGGTGTTGTACGCAACCGTAGTCTTCCCTTCTCCCAGAACAGGGCTGGTAACCAGCAGGGATCGCGGCCGATCGTTCGCTGAGGAAAGCATGATGGAAGTACGAAGCGCACGGTAAGCCTCCGCACCTACTGATCTGCGATCCGTAATCAGAGGACTGGTCTCAGAAGTAGTCTTGCCACCATCATTCCCGTCTGATAGCCACAGAAGTTCCTGCGTGTAGGGGATGTTCCCCAGAACTGGCAGTCGCACGCGAGTGTTGAGCTGTATCGCAGTGCTCACCGTGTCATCGAGATGTTCGCGGACAAAAGCGGAGGAAAGGCCGACGAACAGCCCCGCAAGTAAACCGATTCCCAAATAAAGAGGAGGATTCGGTCGCGTAGGTGAAGATGGCGTACGAGCAGGATCGGAGATACCAATATTCGTAGCTCGAAGGCCTGCCTGTATATTGACCTCTTTGAGCCTCCCATAAAGCGCGTCGTATAACTGACGGCTCGCGGCTGCCTCTTGCGTCAGCACCTGCAGGCGCACCGTGCTGGCATTCAACTTCCCTGCTTCCCGCTGTGCCTGATTGAACGCCTGGCGAATATCGCCTTCATTTTGACGCGCCAGCAGAAACTCATCGCGTGCCCGTCCGTTGATCTTTACCAGCTCTTCACCAATCTGCTTGTCCAGACTGACTAATTGGTTTTGCGTTTCCAGCATATGCTGGTTCTTCGCTCCATATTTGGTTGTCATGTCCGCATAGGAGAGGCGCAACGCAGACTGCTGCTGACGAAGGCTCTGTAGTAGTTCCAGTCCAGCCCCTTTTACCGCTACTCCGGAATCAGCGTTTCCGGGAACCGCGTTGGTTGATAGTCCGGCCACCACCTCCGAGTTCTGCGTCTGGGTGAGGTGATAGATGGCTTCCTTAGCCAGGCGATTGGACTGCGCCGCAGTAAGTTCCTGGTTGAGGACGTCGAGTCTATCGAGCGCCGGCACATGGGTGGCGCCACCGCCACCACCCTGCCCGATGGCTCCCAGCAGCATGTTGTTAAGTCCCGACTGCTGTTCAAAGTCGGCCAGCCGGCCTTGAGTAGTCTCGACGTTCTTTTTCAGATCGTCCAACTGGACCGCAAGCCAGCGGTCTGCCTCTGCCGTGGCTTGCGTCCGCGACTGCACACTTACAAACTCTCTTACGACGGCATTCGCAATATCCGCCGCCATCTTGGGATCGGGGCTTAAATAGGTGACGGTGATCATCCGGGTATCCGGAATATTCTGTACCTTGAGCTTTTTGTCGAAAATCTTGAGGATGCGATCGCGAGTTGCAGGAGCCTCTTCCAACGGAAGACCCTTCTCAGCATCCATCCGGGAGTTGGCACCATACAGCGCTCCGACGAGAGTTGGATGATAGGCAAACGGACGCTTGTTCTGCAGGTCCAGATCCTTAACAACAGCGAGCTCGACGCTGTCGCTCTGAAGTATCGCGACATCCGTCGTAATATCTGTCTTCACCTCTTCGACGCTGGGCGGAGCTGGAGCAGCGTTCCGCAGAAGGCTCAGCTGGGAGGCATCCTGCTTTCCTACCTGGATCGTTGCCACCGCCGCGTACTGACGCGACATGAGCAGGCAAACCAGGAATGCCAGCAGAAGACCGCACAATCCGCCAAGCGCAATCAATCTCTGTTGCTTGCGAATAACTCTCCACACGCCTTTTAAAGACTCGTCCTCGCCCAAGCGAAAAGCAGACCCTTCCAGATTTCGATTCTCCGCATCACGCGGAACATAACGAGCAAGCGTCCCTCTCGGTCGTTCTCCAGTAGAAGACATCGGTTCAAAGCCCCCTCAATCATCCAATTGGCCACATCTCTATGGCGTAATTAATTCTTTCAACAGAATTACTTGCAATTCAAAAGCCATAAGTCAAGTTGGCACAGCCTTGGAACAAAAACGTTCGGTTTGTGGAGATCTTCACCGCCGTGCCGATTCAAATTGATCCTGGTTAGTCCGCGTAGTTGACGCTGGGGTAGTGGTTCTGTCTCCCAACGGCAACACTCCCCGATAAATGTCCAAAAGCAGGTTGAGATTTCTCGGGCCGGTATACTCGGATTCAAACTTCCGGCGCGCAGCCTGCCTCATCCCTGCCAGTGCCCTTCGCTCTTCAAGATCTAGGATCCTGCGACGTAACGCGTCAGCATCGTTGCTCTCGAAGAGCACTCCACTTACCCCATCCTCAATCATCTCGGGATAGCTGCCGAGTCGAGAGGCGATGACGGGTGTACCCACTGCCATAGCTTCGATCACGACTCGCGGCATGCCTTCGTAGCACAACGATGGACAGAGTATGGCTTGCGCTGATCCCATCATGTCTAAGACCTCATCTCCGCTCTTGCTGCCGAGCCACTCGACATTGGCCAGGGTCGCCGTTTCACGCACCTCGTCCGCCAGCGGGCCAGTACCCAGAATTCGCAGGGTTGGCAGATCAGGCCCACTCCTCCAACATTTAAGCAGAGTGCGGATTCCCTTCTCTTCCGACAGCCTCCCCACGAAGATGTAGTAGCCGAGTCCCCCCGCGCGAATGCCCGGGTCTGGATCGATAAAATTCGGCTTAACCACGATCTTCTCCTGCGGAAGGCCCCCTTCAACAAGCTTGTTCTTGGCAAAGGCGGTGAGCGCAACGAATCTGTCTACTGCGTTGTGCCATGTGCCGGCCGCCCAGTGCGCCATCATTCCCGCCGTGGCCACGGCACTGCCGGTACGGCTATCCCGATAACATTTGTGGATGATCCCAGCCGAGCGCAGTGTCGTACCAACGCAATCCTCACACGCACCACCAGCGCGGAACAAAGTCGCGTTCACGCACAGAAGGCGATAATTATGCAGGGTGTTTACTACCGGTATTCCAGCCCGTTTGCAAGTCCAGAAGACGGCTGGCGAGACCGTCGGAAACCAGTTGTGGACATGGACTACATCCGGCTTGAATCGCTTGAGGAGAGCGGAAACCCTTGCATTACTACTGGCGCCATAGAACACCGACACGGACGCAGCTATCTTTCCCCTTAGGCCGGTGATGGAGTCGTTGTCTTCTATCAGAGTCTCGACTTCAATTCCATTAGCAGCAAGCAGGTTCACCTCAGACGATACAACAGCGTCCTCCCCGCCTTGTTGTTGATATCGATTGTGAACCATCAACACTCTCATCGTGATTTCGGCCCATACCTTTGACCCGGTTCACTCAATGCAATCCCCAGATATCAAGCCTACGCGGCCCGATATCTCCCCGGAAGGAGGTAAAACAAGGATGCCTGAATGCGAGCTCTACTCGCACGCGGATAGCAATATAGTACGCGGAGAAAGCACTCAAATGCCTTTAGCTGCGTACACCAAAGTGTGTAGCAGGATCGCCATATCGAGCAGCAGGGTGCGGTTCTGAATGTAATAAAGATCGTACTCGATCGACTCGTGGATAGCGTACCTACGGTCTGCGCTTAACTGCCAGAGTCCCGTTATGCCTTGAGGAACCGTTAGTCTGGTCGATTCCACCGGACCATATCCTTCGGTAATAAACGGCATCTCCGGTCGCGGACCTACGAGGGACATATCTCCCATCAACACGTTGATAAGCTGGGGCACTTCATCGAGGCTCGTCTTCCGCATGAAGCGGCCAACGCCAGTGATCCGCGGATCCTCGTGATGCGCCGGTGAGCAGGCATATTTCGGGGCATCAACCTTCATGCTTCGAAACTTGAGTATCTCGAATGGCTTGCCATTGTGGCCTACGCGGGTCTGCCGGAAAAATATCGGCCCTTTCGATTCATAGCGAATGATGAGGGCAAGAATCGCACAAACCGGAGCACTCAGGAAAATAAGAAGCGCAGAAGCCGCTATGTCCATGCTCCGCTTCGCTAAGCGATAACCGATACTACACTCCTTTAACACCGAGGTGGCGACCAGCAGTCCATCCATCTCCCAAACCCACGTCGGAGCCTTTTCAGTGAGCGCTTGACGATTCCCAACGAGAGATATTGAGCAATTGGCTTCGAGAGCCGCCTCTCGCACCCTGGCAAGTTCCCGATCAGAAATCTCGGGGTCGCACACAAAAATGTCCTGAACTGCCAATCGCATCAGCATTGCCACCGTCAGGGGCTCATGAAACACAGGCTTGCTATACCGCTCGTAGTAATCGTTGCTGAAGATGGAAAGACTACTCTCCCCTTCGCTTGCCACAAATCCGATAGGGTCGATGCCCAGTTTGGGAGAATGGACTGCTCCTGTGAAGAAGCGGCGAGCGGTGCGTTTCGAGCCGTAAATCAGCGTGCGCCGCTTGGGAAACACTGGACCGTAGTAATTCCTCACCAGGTCGTGTATCCACAGGCGGCCTCCAATCAGCGCGGCAGTGCTCAAGAGCCAGGCGCTCAACAACGTCATCCTTGGTACGGGAAAGCGTGCCAGGACAAAGAGAACCATGCAGATCAGGATCACCTTGATCGAAGTACGCAGCAGTATCTCGGTCTCTTTGACGTGCAACAGGCTGGCAACGCCATGGGATGTATCGTGTTCCTGCAACAGGTAGAGAAACAGGCTGGAGTAAAGCAGCGCCCCCACAACGAGCTGCTCTGGCCGCAAAGCAAACGACTGCGAACGCTGCAGAAAATGGCCCAGCATGCCTCCTGCAATGCAGCCACCCAGCAAAAGGGCAAAATCAGAGACGATTTCAAATAGCGGTAGCGAGACAGGAGAGAAACCCGAGAGACGTCGATCTTCAAACGTTGCGGAATACCTGTCTGCAAAAGTGCCATGCGGCTGTGGCGGAATCGCGTCTGTACTCATTTGGAATGCCCTCCATGGTGGAAACCCGAAGCCAGCGAAAAACGGTTGCGATGGTGGGGGTGGTGGGGGTGCCAGTCGCTCAAAACTTAAACAGTACGATGCAGCAAACGACAATTTTTGCGGTAGAGCGCCCCCCGGAATTCGACCAAAGGGGATCAGAAAACATTAACGCCACATGAAAGCTAAATGATTTTACCAACAAAGCCGTTGTACACAGTTAACTAATTTACATATAACTTTAGTAATAAAGATGTGGAGGATGTCTTGCTGCTGAGGCTTTTATGTATATATGTAATAACAACTTAAAGTTTTAAGCTTGAAAAAGGCAACTCTTGGAGCATGTTCGCAACTTCTTGCATACTGCTCACGAAGTCATCATTTTTTTCATTCCTCTACACCCAGTTCACAGTAGAAGTCGTGATAGAAATTCCGTTAAGTGGAGGAAATGTACCTCATTCAACATGAATCCATCACGGAAGCGGGCATGGGCTATCCCGATTCTCAACTATTTCGCATCTATAACACGAGGAAGTCCCAAACTTCAGCAAGGCACTCTTCAGCTACTGCATGTTTGGTGCCACGCCGGTTTTTCCACAGATAGGTGGGATTGAGAACATATGAGACTGCACAAATTGACGCCGTACATCCTTCCCTTGGGGTGCTTGGTACTAGTGCTCGAAATAATCGCGCTCAGTGCTGGCAAACTGGCGCCGTCGATACCGGTTGATGCCAGTTCTAATCTTCAGCCGACAGTCTTCACGCCGAAGTTTATGGGGATGCATGTCTTATCCCCGTCGCGCCATTGGCCAACAGTTCCCATCGGCAGCATACGTCCCGCTGGAATATCCTGGGCCGCTGTTGAGACGTCGAAGGGCAAATACGACTGGCGTGCCTTGGATTCTTGGGCAACGGCCGCGCAGTCTCATAGCGTTGAACTCGATTATCTATTCCTGAATACTCCCCAATGGGCCAGCACCCGCCCAAATGAGTCCTGTAACCGAGGTCCCGTCGGCTGCGCCGCCCCTCCGAATCCTGCCGATTGGGAAGAATTCGTGACCGCGCTGGTATCCCGTTACAAAGGACGAATCTCCAGTTACGAGCTTTGGAATGAACCGAATGCCACTGGCTACTGGTCCGGAACTCCCGCTCAAATGGTGGACATGGCTTCCAGTGCCTATCGCATCATCAAGTCCATTGACCCTCACGCGCTCGTCGTCACTCCCTCCTCCGCGTCACCAGGGTCGCCGCTTTCGCACGACGTCTGGCTGGATCAATATCTGACGGCAGGTGGGGGGAAATATGCAGATGTGATTGCGTGGCATGGTTATTCTGGTCGGAATGACAGGCCCGCACTCCCCCCAGAAGACCTGGCACAACAGATCGCCGTCATTCACGCCGTCCTTGCCAAACACAACTTGAGCAAGCTGCCCCTCTGGAATACAGAAGGCGGATGGGGCCGGGATACCCAGCTTCCTGATCTCGACCAGCAGGCAGCGTTTTTGGCCAGATGGTATCTCATCCAGTTCACCAACGGTGTCTCGCGGGCTTATTGGTATCAATGGGATAATGCGATCTGGGGCACCCTATGGCGCGAAGACTCAGGGGTAAGTCCCGCCGGGAACTCCTTGCAGCAAGTTTATGATTGGCTGCAGGACACAACCGCCTCCAGCCCTTGCCAGCCCCAGAATTCCTCTATCTGGTCTTGCGATTTGGTGAAAGGCAACGCGCACTACCGTGTCATGTGGAGCACGGCGGGGCCTACCAGCTATTCCGATCTGCAGGGATTCACGTCCTCCACGGATCTGGACGGCACCCGGCACGCGATCTCAGCCAAGTCGGTCACGATAGGTTCCCGGCCCACTTTCTTTCGTGTGAACTGAACCGGCAGGAATTGCCAGCGTTGGACAACCTGCTCATAATGATTGGATATGTGGTTGACCAACGTTGGTGATCGGGAAACTCCGCCTTGAACGCGACGGCGTGGGCTTGCCGCGCGTGGTCCCTCGTAGATACGCTCCAACCGACCACCAGATATGCAGTATGGCGGCTCCGTATGGCAAGCATAATTTCCGGTTCTTCCACAAGATTCGCATCCCCTGGACTCAACTGAAGGGCCGCAATAAGAAGCGGTATTACTATGCGGTCCTGCTTCTCCGCCCCCTCCTCAAGGCATTTAACTTCGTTATGCCAAAGCAAAGTAACAACTTTGCCGCTGTAGTGCTGAAACCTCAATATCCGCGCGACCTTCACCCGTGGCTTCTTTGGGAAGATAAGACCCCGAAACTCAACGTCTCGTGGCTCGCTGAGCGGTATAGTCGAAAGTCCTGAGTGGGTGTGGACGGACCGGCAATCGCTTCAAGACAGCGACAGCGATCTTGGATTCCATCGCGGATTTACCGTTCGATCCCTCAACTCCAGGTTCGGGTCTGCAGCATCCTGTCTTCGTGTGCGCTGTGCGTACCCATATCTATGGAAAACTGGAAAGCTCACTATGGCTATCCATATTCCAACTTCTTGTCTGTGGATTTACGAACTGCCCCCTCGAATAGCAACGCGCCGCTGACGCCCAACTAACCTCCCACGACGCTTGTTTTGGATAAGATAACGGCATCGATCTGGTTCGGTCACCTACTCGCAACATGGTGGCAGGTGACGTGCAATACTCGTTAGAGTTAAGGTCTTCAGACGAACGATTCTGCGCATCCATGCAAAGGCCCCTTCAAATTCGGCTTGCCGTGATCGTATTGGCTTTGTCGACGATCTTTGCGGCCGTCTTCGCCACCCTTAACTTCATGCAGGAGAGCAAGTTCCAAAAACCCGCCGATGGAATCTGGTGGGTAGAAGCACACGGTGGGCTTGAAGCACAGCGTGTCCTCGAAGATGGGCCAGGATTGCGCGCCGGCATCAAAGCCGGTGACCTTTTGGTTGCCGCCAACGACCGCCCGACCCCCCGAATCGCCTCGCTGGTGCGCGAGATGTACCGGACCGGGGTATATGGCAAAGCCAACTACTCTTTGATCCGATCGGGTGTACGTGTCGATGTGCCCGTTATTCTGGAGGCGCCGGATCGCGGCATCAATCAGGGATTCCGCCTCATCGCGCTGGTCTATCTGCTAATCGGGCTGTACGTGCTCTTTCGTCGCTGGACGGCCCCCCGATCGACGCATTTCTACGTCTTTTGTCTGCTTTCGTTCGTACTGTATTCATTCAGCTACACTGGCAAGTTCAATTCGTTTGACTGGACGATCTACTGGGGAAAGATCATTGCCGGAGCCCTGCAACCGGCGCTCTTCCTGCACTTCGCGCTTGCCTTTCCTGAGGAGCGGCCATGGGCGAAGGGAAAGCACTGGCTAATTGCCCTCACCTACTTACCGGCCTTCCTGGTGGTAGGCCTGCAGGTTGCGGCGATTGAGTTATGGTCGGCCACCGAAAGGCTGTCTCACCGCCTCGACCAGATCGCCACGGGCTACCTCGCGATCTATTACGTCTTCGCTGCGCTACTGTTCTTCATCAGCTATCGCCGCACCGCTATCCCACTTCGACGCCAGCAACTGAAGTGGCTGACACGCGGAACCGTGCTCGCCGTCGCGCCCTTCGCTCTACTCCACGTAATCCCGTTTCTACTGGATGTCCCGGTCCCGGCGATGCTGACGAGAGCAGCCGTCATTTCGCTGGTATTTCTGCCGCTTACGTTCAGCTGGGCAATCGTTCGCTATCGCCTGATGGACGTGGATTTGATCTTCAAGCGGGGTGTTACCTACACCCTTGCGACGGCGGGAATCGTTGGCCTCTACTTCGGAGTTGTGGCGGTTGCGGCTGAAGTGGTTCACACGCGCCTGCCGCAGTTGCGGGTGTGGGGATTGATCGTCGCCATTATCGTGACAGCGCAGTTGTTTGACCCGCTAAAGCGCGCTATTCAGGAGTGGGTCGATCGCGTATTTGACCGTAAACGCTACGATTATCGCCAGACGTTGATCGACTTTGGACGCGGTTTGAGTTCGCAGACCGATCTCCGAGCCCTGCTGAACTCCATCGTTGACCGCTTGCCGCGAACGCTTCTGGTTGCCAGTGTCGGAGTCTTCCTGGCGGACGAGGATGCAAACTACACGCTCAGTGCTGGTCACGGGCTTCCGCAGGAGTTGAATTCACCGGGACTGAAGCTCGATATGGGCTTTCTGGATTTCGATCAGCCCGGCGCCGGCTCGCACATTTTCCTCGAGAATACGCAGCAGGCACTCCATCTTCCGCCGAGCCAGTGCAGCACCGCCGCACTTCTCGATCTGAACTACTACCTTCCCTGTCGGCTGCAGGATAAGACCATTGCGGTAATCGGGCTGGGCCGTACCATTGGCGGTGATTTTCTCTCTAGCGAAGACGTCGAGCTGTTGGAATCGCTGGCTAGCTACATCGGGATCGCCATCCAGAATGCGAGATTGTACGCACGCCTGGAAGAGAAAATATCCGAGTACGAACGCTTGAAGGAGTTCAACGAAAACATCGTTGAATCGATCAATGTTGGCATATTCGCCGTCGATCTGGCCGATCGTATCGAGAGCTGGAATACGCAGATGGAGGCGATGTACGCCCTCTCCCGCGAAGAGGCAATAGGCCAGCCGATTTCGCAGATCTTCCCGCGCGAGTTCGTCACGGAATTCAATCGCGTGCGCGAAGAAGCGGGAGTACATAATCTTTACAAATTTCGTTTGACCACGCGCGCCGGCGATATTCGCACTGCGAATATCGCCATCGCACCCCTGGTCTCGCGTAACTTCCAAACGGTGGGAAGAATCATTCTGGTTGACGACTTCAGCGACCGTGTGGAATTGGAAGCCCAGTTGATGCAGGCGGAAAAGCTCTCTTCAATCGGGCTGCTGGCTGCGGGCGTTGCCCATGAGGTGAACACGCCGCTGGCGGTGATTTCTTCGTACGCGCAGATGCTGGCCAAACAGGTCCGCGGAGACGAGCGACTTGGCCCGCTGCTCGACAAGATTACGCAACAGACCTTCCGTGCGTCGGAGATCGTCAACGGACTGCTGAACTTCTCACGCACCAGTGGAACCGAGTTCCGCGAATTGGACCTGAACCACATAATTCAGGACACGCTGACGCTTCTCGAACACCAGATGAAGACTTCTCGCGTGCAATTGGAGATTGCGTTGGAGCCGGATCTGCCCTGCATTCTCGGCAATCCTGGCAAACTGCAGCAGGTCTTCCTCAACCTGTTTCTCAACGCCAAGGATGCCATGGCCAGTGGCGGTATCCTAAGTGTTAAAACCCTTTCCAACGGGCATGTCGAGGTGTTGATCGGCGACAACGGCTCCGGTATCGCGCCGGAGCACATGCAGCGCATCTACGACCCGTTCTTTACTACCAAGGGCGCTCCAAAGCAAGGACAGCGGCGCGGCACGGGTCTCGGTCTCGCTGTCACATACGGCATCATCCAGGAACACGCCGGGAAAATAATGGTCGACAGCCGCATCAACGAAGGAACTACATTTCACCTGGAGTTCCCCATGGTAAGGAAAACCGTAAATGTCTGAAGGCACCTTGACCTTGCGTCCTAGGTCATCCATATCGGCAGCAGAAGCTTCGAATCGAATCCTGATCATCGACGACGAAGCGGGCATACGAGAGTCGCTCACAACTCTGCTTACTCTGGAAGGCTATATAGTGGGGTCTGCCAACGACGGCGAAGCGGGGTTAGTCGAGATAGATGAAAAGTCGTTCGACCTAATTTTGCTCGACCTCGCACTGCCGGGCCAAAACGGCATAGAAATTCTGGGACACATACGCGACCGCCAGCCGCAGTTACCGGTCATTATGATCACGGCGTACGGTACCGTGGATAACGTCGTGGATGCGATCCGCGCGGGTGCACAGAACTTCGTCCAGAAGCCATGGGATAACGAAAAGCTGCTGGCGGATATTCGTTCGGCCATCGCCCGCCATCGTGCCGAAGAAGAAAATGTGCAGCTTAAGCGGGCACTCAAGCAGCGCTATAACTTCGAAAACATCATTGGCAAGAGCGAAGCTATGCTGCGTATCTTCGATCTCGTTGCGCAAGTAGCGCCAAGCCGCTCCACGGTATTAGTTCAGGGTGAAAGCGGCACGGGCAAAGAACTCATCGCCAAAGCGTTGCACGCCAATTCGCCACGCCGCGAAAAGCCGTTTGTGCCAGTAAATACGGGCGCAATGACGACCGACCTCTTGGAGTCCACACTCTTCGGGCACGTCAAAGGCGCGTTCACCTCGGCCATCGCCTCAAAAAAAGGTTTATTCGAGATTGCAAATACCGGCACACTCTTCCTCGACGAAATCGGGACTATGGGGATGGATACGCAAGCCAAAATCCTGCGTGTTCTGCAGGATAAGCGCTTCATGCATCTTGGTGGCGTGCAGGAACTCCAGGTCGACGTGCGCATCATCGCAGCGACCAATGTCGATCTCCGTCAGGCGGTACGCGATGGCAAGTTTCGCGAGGACCTTTACTACAGGCTGAACGTGATCACAGTGGACCTGCCGCCTCTACGCAACCGTCGCGAAGACATTCCCTTGCTGGCTACTCACTTCCTCAATCGCTACTCGCACGAGAACGGCCTGGAGTTGCGTCATCTGGCGCCAGAGGCGATGCGAGCTCTGGTGGATTATGAGTGGCCCGGCAACGTGCGGGAACTCGAGAATGTGATCGAGCGCGGTGTCGTACTGTCTTCTGGAACCAGCATCACCTCGGATCTGCTGCCCGGACATCTGACGGGCCGCAGCTACTCCTCCAGCCTTCTCGAACACAATCCCGACGCTTCGCTGTTCGATATCCTCGAGGACATCGAACGGCGCATCATCATGGACAAGCTGGAACGTTCCAATTGGAATCAGACAGAGGCCTCCGAGCAGTTTCGGATCCCACTCTCCACTCTGAATCAAAAAATCAAACGCCTCAATATCGAAATAAAGAAGCGCGTGAAAGAATAGGGGAGTGTTGCCGGTCGAGGTTCTGTATCGAGCCCTCCAGCGTGAGACTTCTGCGCGGTGCGTAACTCGAACTGAATCAATACCTGCAATCCTGCATCTAAGTTTCTGAATTGACATATCATGCCCTTGCGATCGATTGAGGCGTTTTCGAAGCGAATGGTCGGCTCGGTCCAGGACTACGCTGTCCTGTCAGCGAGTTCGATCGCAAATTTATTCAGCCGCCGGCTGTACTGGTCTGACATCGCCATGCAGGCGGATAGGATCGGAGTAGGATCTCTTCCAATTGTCATCCTGACGGGCTTTTTTACCGGGGGTGTGCTGGCATTGCAATCAGCGTCCACGCTTGCTCAATTTGGAGCCACCGCAATTACCGGCCAGCTTGTCAGCTTCTCGATGATCAAAGAGCTTGGTCCCGTGCTAACCAGCCTTATGGTCTCAGGCAGAAATGCCTCGGGCATGGCAAGCGAACTTGGTTCCATGATGGTGACCGAACAGATAGACGCCATGCGGGCTCTGGGCACCGATCCAATAAAAAAGCTGGTGACCCCACGCGTTGTGGCCACCATCTTCATGCTTTTCTTTCTTACCATAGTCTCGGATGCGGTCGGAATCGCTGGAGGAGCCTCCGTCTCCATCCTCATGCTGGGCCAGGATGGCTCGCAGTATTTCCATACGGCATACCAGTCGCTGGTATTCGCCGATATTTTGCAGGGACTGGTTAAACCCGTCTTCTTCGGGTTCATCATTGCGACTATCGGATGCTTCTACGGCATGAACACGCGCGGCGGCACCCAGGGAGTTGGCCGCTCCACCACACAGGCCGTGGTCTATTCCTCTGTGCTGATCATCGCAGTGGACTTCGTTATCAGTCGCTTGATGATCGGAATCTTTGGACGGTAAGGATCCTGTCTTGATGGCGACCGAAACCCTCGCTGCCGCCGTTCCCGTCCCGGGTGACCAAGAGCCGGTCGTGATCTTCGACGACGTGTCGATTGGCTTTGACGGCAAACCTGTTCTCAAGAACATTTCATTTCGTGTCGCCGTAGGGGAGACACGTATACTGCTGGGGCCAGCGGGCGTGGGCAAGAGCGTGCTGCTCAAGCTGGCGAATGGCCTGTTCCGGCCAGACTCCGGCCGAATCACAGTCTTCGGCCAAGAGGTGAGCAGCATGCCTGAGGGCGACCTCTTCGGGCTTCGTTCTCGCATCGGCATGGTGTTTCAGGAGAGCGCGCTCTTTGATTCCCTCACAGTTCGGGACAACGTCGCCTTTCGCCTGATGGAGGACAAAGTTCCTGAGTCAGAGATCAACGATCGCGTAGCCGAGGCGCTGCGATTCGTGGAGTTGGAGCACACCATGCAGATGTTCCCAGCGCAACTATCCGGCGGCATGCGGCGCCGCGTAGCCATTGCGCGGGCGATCGTGGCCAAGCCCGACTTGCTCTTATACGATTCCCCGACGGGTGGACTCGACCCCATCACGTCCACGACCATCGTCGAGTTGGTGGTAAAAGAGAGAGATCTCTACCACACCAGCTCTTTGCTGGTGACCCATCGGCTGCAGGACGCTTATACCCTGGCAACGCACACTTTCAATAAGGCCGAAAACCATATGGAGCGTTCGCCTGGGGATAAAACCAATCTCTATACCAGCTTTCTGATGCTGCGCGAGGGAGAACTCGTCTTTGATGGCTCAACTCATGAACTGGTGACATCCGACGATCCATTTATCAAGGAATACCTGACGTGAGTCGTCACAAGTCGGGGATCCAATTTGGCTTGCAAAAAGAAGATGCTCCCGTGGCTGGTAAGCATGCGGCGAAGCGGCAGCACAATCCCCGAATCTTTAAGCATGCGTATTCTTGCGCGCAATGAAAACTGACAATTCACAGCTAAAAACTGTCTTTGCCCGTCATTGCCTGGCTCTGCTAGGCTGAATCGTTTGGTTCTTACGCTACTGCTCAAGACTCTGGAGAACTTTGCAATGGGCTTCCCGTTTCAAGGAGTTGACTTTATCGGCTTTGACGCTCTGCTGAACGACGACGAGCTAATGGCTCGCGATACAGCGCGGCAATTTGTCGAAGATAACCTGATTCCAATCATCGAACAGTGCAATCGCGATGGACGTTTCCCGCAAGAGCTGGTTGCCCCCATGGGCCATCTCGGTTTTTTCGGCGCAAGTCTCGAAGGGTACGGCTGTGCAGGCATGTCCAATGTGGAATACGGCCTGGTAATGCAGGAACTGGAGCGCGGCGACTCCGGCTTGCGCAGCTTTGTCAGCGTGCAGTCCGCGCTGGTCATGTATCCCATCTATACCTTCGGCACCGCGCAACAGAAGGATGAATGGTTGCCCAAGCTCGCGACTGGAGAAAAGCTCGGCTGCTTTGGCCTGACGGAGCCTGATTTCGGATCCAACCCGGGCGGGATGCGCACCCGCGCGCGCCATGTCGGCGATGGTTACATACTGAACGGCGAAAAGATGTGGATCACGTCAGGCTCCATCGCCGACGTCGCCATCGTGTGGGCCAAAGTCGACGACGAAGAGGATCGTGTCCGCGGCTTTCTGGTGGAAACCGATCGTCCCGGCTTCTCTGCGTATGATGTTCACGGCAAATGGTCACTGCGCGCATCCGTCACCTCGGGTCTATCTCTGCAGGATGTGCATCTACCGGCGAGCAATCTGCTGCCGGGCAGCGGCGGATTGAAGTCCCCACTGATGTGTCTTAACCAGGCGCGCTACGGCATCAGCTGGGGTGCTATCGGCGCGGCCATGTCCTGCTACGACACCGCGCGGCAGTATGCACTGTTGCGCAAGCAGTTCCGCGATGCCCCCATCGCAAGCCATCAGATGGTGCAGGAAAAGCTGGCGTGGATGATTGGCGAAATCAGCAAGGCGCAACTGCTGGCACTGCATGTAGGCAGGCTTAAGGATAACGACAAGCTGAGCTTTGAGCACATCTCACTGGCCAAAAGGAACAACGTGTGGATGGCGCTCGAATGTGCGCGGTTGGCCCGCGATCTGCTCGGGGCCAATGGCATAACGGACGACTATCCCATTATGCGACACATGATGAACCTCGAATCGGTGAAGACTTACGAAGGCACACAGGACATCCACACCCTCATCATTGGCCAGAGCATTACCGGAATTGCGGCGTATTAGAGCAAGATCCTCTGGTTCGACGGTGACG
>JANXZS010000119.1 GCA_025355385.1 Acidobacteriaceae bacterium
GCAACCGGGTCTTCCGTTCCTGCGGTTTAGGTTGCGGTGCCTTCACTTTCATCGCGGGGCTTTCACTTCGGGATTTCTTGATCGCTATTTGGCCTGCCCAACCATACCGTAAATTGTGAGTAGACAGTAACACGATTAAAAAGGCTGCGAGGATCAGCTCGCAGCCTTCTCAGAGGGCTCATGACCGTCTAGGCGGCCTTGAGCGCTGCGGGATTGACTTGCTTCGAGATCATTCCCAACTTCTTGTCCGCGGCTTTTTCTTCGGACAGCGTTTCATCCAGAAGGGTCGCAATTTCATTGTGCCCCAAAATCTTGGCATATTCGCGAACACAGCCATAGCCGGCCATCTCGTAATGCTCTACGCGCTGGGCTGAAGATATGAGGGCGGCATCACGAACAAGACCCTTCGCGGTCTCTTCAAGCACTTCTGCCCCTTCTTCAAGGACTCCCTTCATGCCATGACAGACTTTCCCCTTGGGGCTCTTGCTCAGGATTTCGAAGATTCTATCGAGCCGTTTAATCTGGCCCAACGTCTCCTTGAGGTGGTCTTCGAAGGCCGCTCTCAAGTCTGGCGAAGTGGATGCCTTAGCCATCTTTGGCAAGAACTTGATGATCTGCTTTTCCGCAGAATAAAGGTCTTTTAGCTCGTTCAAAAGTAACTGATCGATGGTCGATATGCTCATGGGTTCTCCTTTCGGAATGAGTACTCAGGAAATTTCGATGCTGAATCTGATTGCTCGGCTACCTGCAGGCAGCGAGATTTACGATCTTGAGGGATTGAGAGTCCGCTGAACGGGTGCGTCAGGCGGGTTGGCAGATGCCCTACTCCCGGGAAGCTTAGGGCTTCTTGCCGACGACACAGGCAACACAAAGCTCTGCAGTGATGCCCTTTCCCTCTTCCATGGTGAAAATGCGGTCAAGATTCGGGACTTTGGTTCTTTCTATCGCCCCGCTGGGCCAGTGAATCTCGACACTGTCAACTGCGGTTGCGTCCCCCAAGCCGAAGTGAACTCTCATATCGTTCGAGGAGAGATAACTGCCGCCGCTCAGTACATCTCCGCGCTGGCGAATGCCGCCTGCGGTCAGATAAACTGCGGCGCCTACTGCATCCCGCGGACTCTTAGGCCCCCCAACCAGCTTCATTTCAACCCAGTGGTGGTGATCCGGATTTACGTTGCGGAGAAGTACCGGAACCTGGTCCATGTTGGCGATAACGACGTCGATCTTGCCATCGTTGAATAAATCGCCAAACGCACCCCCCCTGCCAACGCTCACTGTGGCTAGCCCGGTTCCCTCAACCGCGGGTATCAGTTCAAACTTCCCGTTCTTCAGGTTATGAAACAAAAGCGGACGCTGGGCATAGGATGTGCCCGCCTCGGTCTTGTCCACCGTAGGATAAACATGCCCATTCACAATCAGCAGGTCTTTCCAGCCATCGTTGTCGTAGTCGAGGAAGCCATCGGCGAAGCCGACAAATGGCATCGTAGGCGCAGCGATACCGCTCTCAAAGCTGACATCCGTGAAGTTTCCATGTCCGTCATTGCGGAAGATGACATCGTAGTCATCGGAGAAGGTGGTGCTGACCAGGTCCAAGTGACCGTTGTTTTCATAGTCGCCGGCGGCTAGGCCCATGTTCGCTACTTCGCGGCCATCCTCGTTAACTGCCAGGCCACTGGCGTAACTCTGGTCCTCGAAGGTTCCGTTCCCCTTGTTGATGTAAAGGTAGTTGGGCGTGGAGTCATTGGCAACGATCAGGTCCGGTTTACCATCCCCATTCACATCCACAAAAAGAGCACCCAGGCCGTAGTAACCATTGGGATCGCTAACACCTAACTTCTCGCTAGCGTCGGTGAAGGTTCCATCGCCATTGTTGTGAAAAAGGTGATCGTGCTCGCCTGGAAGCCCTCGCGGGCCGCACATCACTGGGTTGCTGTGATAGGAGCAGGAGGGATAGCCGCCCGCGACGGTTCGATTGGTCGGAAGATTGTTGAGATCGAAGCGGATGTAACCGGCAACGAAAAGGTCCAAGCGCCCGTCGCCATCGTAGTCGCCAAACGTCGCTCCGGTTGACCAGCCACCGAGCGCAACGCCCGTTTTGTCCGCCACATCAGTAAAGGTCCCATCGTGGTTATTGTGATACAGACGATTTTTGCCATAGTTGGAGACATAGATGTCAGGCCAGCCGTCGTTATCGTAATCTCCGATTACGACGCCGTAACCCCAGCGATCATTGGTCACGCCAGCCTTTACCGCCACGTTGGTAAACGTACCGTCGTGATTATTGTGAAACAGTGCCGCCTGCGGTGATGCCTCCTTACCGTCGAGAGCATTGAAGGTGGAGCCATTCACGAAGTAGATGTCGAGCCAGCCATCGTTGTCATAATCCAGCAGCGCCACCCCTGGGCCCTTAGCTTCCAGGATGTATCGCTTCTCAAGCGTGCCGGCTGTGTGATGCCAGCTAGTGAGACCAGCGCGCTCAGCGGTATTCATGAAAACGACTGGGCCAGTCTTCACGAATCCACCCGCAGTAATGGGGCGATGCCGACTGTCGAAGACCGCTTCCTGAGCGGGCCCGGTGGCCATTCCACCTTGGGGCATTCCCCCCTGCGATGGCGATTTAGCACCCGGAGTCTGCGCTGTTAACTCCCGCGCTGTCATTAGGGTCAGGACCAGCAGCAAAACTGCCAAAACCCTATTGAAAAAGATGTTTCTCGGACTCGGCGAATTGTTATCGCTGTTCGTCATGCGCTCTCGCAATATAAGTTCCACAATCACTTTCACAAATATACGTATTGTTGCGTAAGAAAACTGGCGCGGATCCGTTTCAAGTTTATGCGGACCAGCAGAGCCCGGCGCGGCTCTTCCGTTGAGAAAGGCTGCGCCTGGCTAATCTTGCGAGGACATGAAGGTAGGGCAATCGCTCAACCTGCCTGCTTAGAATGCTTCCATATTTTCAGGTGAGTTCCAGAACATCAGTGTGAACCTTGCTGGCTTACATCAGTAGCAGTTTTTGACTTCAATATAAACAAAGCTTTTTGCCCTGCTGCGTCCTGTGGAGAAATGGCAAGTCCACTGTTGACCGAAGCGAGAGCGGCTTCCGACTGGCCTTCCGCTGCAAGGATCAAGCCAAGATTTATATACCCGCTCGCATACTTCGGATCATTTTCTACTGCCAGTCTGAGGTAGCGTTCTGCTTCCGGTAGTCTTCCGGTTTGTCCGTACAAGACGCCTAGATTCCCAAGCGCCGGCGCAAATCCCGGCTGGATGGAGAGTGCTTTCTTGAAATGAGATTCCGCAAGGCTCATCTGTCCATCCTTGATGTCGAGGACGCCGAGTTGATTGAACACTGGCGCAAACAGCGGTTCAAGATTCTGAGCTTTCAACAGGCTGGATCGTTCCGCTGCCACATTGCCCTGGAGACCATAGATCACTGCGAGATCATATTGGCTCCTGGGATTTAGCGGCTGAAGCTCTACTACCCTGCGATATAGCTCTGCGGCCTTGTCATTATGGCCCAGGCTGGCCTCTGTTTCGGCTTCATGCGCCAGAACAACTGCTCGCAAATCCTGGGCACTCAAATCCTCCTCCTGGCGCATTCTCGCCACTTCTGCTTTCGCCAGTTCCGGCTCCTTCACTTTTTGATAGACGCGCGACAACTGGAAGTGGATCTCACTCTTATGCGGCTTTAACTGATTCGCCCTCTGCAGGTGAAGGATCGCCTCTTCATATTTCCCTTCTTCCATCAGGGCAGAGCCCAGGTAAAACTCGGCATCATTTTCTTCTGCGTGCAGAGCGATTGTCTGCTTCAGCTCCACCTCGGCCTGCGATAGCAAACCAACTTTGTATTGCACGATGCCCAGGCAAAGATGCACCTCGGGGGAGGTGGAATGAGCAGGCACGTACGCATCCAGCAGCGACTTCGCTTCCTGATAGCGCACCAGGGTCACAAGCACCTTTGCCAAGCTGAGTCTGGCAGGATCCTCGGCGTCGCTGAACCCCAGAGCCTGCTGATAGGCCGTAACGGCCTCTGTATATCGTCCCAGCCTGCTAAGGGCAGATCCATAGTTGAGGGCGGGAAGTCCGGTAGTGACGCTGCGCTGAGCCAGTTCACCCAAAACTTTTGATGCATCCTCGTTCTGGTTGTCGTCAAGCAATGCTATTCCTAGCGAGAGCGCGATCTGCTGATTGTCAGGACTGATGGCAAGCGCCAATCGCCAATAGTTTGCTGCGGCACCCGTCTCCTTTTGCAATGCAAGGATTTCAGCGAGGCGAACCGTGGCCTCTAACAATGCAGGATCCAGCGCGAACGCTTTGCGGTAGCAGGACTCCGCCTCTTCGAAGGCCCCGCCTTTTTCCAAGGCCACCCCTAAAGCAATGGCAGCTTTCGACGCGACTGGATCCACTGCGCGTGCCGTGGATTTTACTTCTGCCGGTCGGTTGCACACAGCAGGCGAGGCGGTGAGTCGCTGGCCATAAGCGAATGACGAAAATGTGAGGAGAGCCACGACTGCTAAAACAATGCGATTTGCAAAGTATTTTGGTACGAGTTGCGGGGTGCAGCTTCTCTTTACGCACAAGCTGCCCCGAGTTTTGCTTCGTTGCAAATAGCTAAAGCCAAATTCATCCAGCCGCATCGCTAATTTTTTAAACTCAGGTTCGCAAGGTATCCCTGTCGGAGAGAGGGGGTCCATGGCATTCACGTCGCAGTTGCTCACCGGGAAAGCCCTGCAAACGCTGCTCGCCTGGATAGGCGGACGATGCTTGGTGTGTCTCAACATAATCTGGCTTCTTTGAATCCCAAAGTTCAGTCTTTTCACCTAGAAGCAATGGCACATCGCCCGATGACGCATCCCCTGCTGAAAGTCTAGTCCAGTCTTCATCATCCAAACAATGGATGATTCGCGAGCAATTCCAGCGTACTTATTCAGCCCGCGCAGGTTCGGCGTTGGCGAAGATCGAAGGCGAGAAGCGGGTCGGATGTGCGCGCTATGTATGGCTTCACCGGCAGGAGTGGGAGTTCAGCCACTTGCTGGCCCGATCCTGCTGCAGTACTAATTGTTCGGCTGGCAACTCGTTGGCAAGGTTGTCGCGTGCTTGAGAAAAAGTATTGCTATTCTTCTCGTCGCGATTACACGCCGCGGCCAAATTCAACAGGTAATACGCCTCTGCCAGGTCCCGTCTTACTCCTTGACCCGAGTGGCACATAACGCCAAGGAGAAACTGGGCATTTGCGGATCCCTGATCAGCAGCTTTGCGATACCATGCAGCCGCCTGCGCGTAGTCTTGCTGCACTCCCTGTCCATTGCCGTACATCACGCCAAGGTAGTACTGCGCCTGCGCGGTTCCTTGCTCTGCTGCCTTGCGAACCCACTCTATTGCCTGAGCATCGCTGCGAGTCACTCCCTGGCCGGAGCGATACATTGCGCCGAGGAGGAACTGGGCATTTGCAGAGCCCTGTTCTGCGGCTTTGCGGTACCAGGCAGCCGCTTCCACGTAGTCCTGCCTCACTCCTTGCCCGCCGCCGTAGATCGCGCCGAGTTTGTCCTGAGCCGGAACAATCCCCTGTTCAGCGGCCTTGTGGTACCACTCGAGCGCGTGCGCCGAGTCCTGCGGAGTTCCCTGGCCGTATTCGTACATACCGCCAAGGTCGTACTGCGCTTGAGCATTTCCGTGATCTGCTGCTTTGTGGAACAAGGCCATGGCCTCGGCGTAATCCTGCTGCACTCCTTGTCCGTCGTGATACATCGACCCCAGGAGGAATTGTGCGTTCACAAATCCCTGGTCTGCTGCTTTGCGGTACCAGGTGGCAGCCTGGGAGTAATCCTGCGGTACTCCTTGACCATTGCCGTACATTGCGCCCAAGTAGTACTGTGCGAGGGCATAGCCACGTCCTGCTGCTTTCCCAAACAGGTCCAGTGCCTGCCCATAGTCCTGCGGTACTCCTTGGCCGTCGTGATACATCAAGCCGAGGTAGCACTGTGCACGCGCATCCCCGATAGAGGACGGGTCGATTTGATTCGCCCGGCGGAAGTGCGCGGCGGCCTGATCGAAATCGCCTTGGACGTACAGAGCAATGGCAAGTCCGTTATGTGCGCCGGCGTCGTCAGTCTGCATGGTGACAGCGCGTTGCCATTCGACAAGAGCTTCAGGATTCTTACCCTGCTCGAGGAGCGTCGTTGCACGATCCACGACCCGGTAGAAATCGGCTGCGGGCACCACGATCTTCTGGAGTCCATTGGGCGCGATATTGACGAACTCGGGAATGTTGACGGCGCGATTGGCGGCGGTCGAGCCGTCAACGTAGATGGCAGGGCTGTCCTCGCCTTGCTCGCCAATGTGTGTGAGGAACATCTGCGTATAAGGCGAACGGCTTTTCGACGAAAAGACGAGCCAATGCCCGTTCGGGGAAAAGCTATGCCAGGAGTTCATGAGCGAGGTATTGCAGCGCATGCGACGTGCCACTCCACCCGTTACGGCAACGATATAGAGCTCGCTGTCTGGTCGCATCAACTGCCCGTTTCGGCACTTCACGAAGATGATCCAGCGACCGTCGGGGGAGACCTTTGGAAAATTGTTGCTCCTGCCATTTTGCGAAGCGCCAGCTATGGGTTCCGGCGTACCGCCTTTCCCCCCATTGAACGGAATCCGGTAAAGGTCGTACTGAATCTGCGTTTCATTCTCATCATTGGCGTGGAGCGCGGCCTTCTGCCCGTCTAAGAAGGGGTCCTTCGCGTCAGCACGGGCAAATACGATGTACTTGCCATCCGGGCTCCAGACACCGTCGGTCTGAACATAGCGGGAATCGTCGGCGCCTGGAAGGGGCTGCCGTCGCCCGGTGGCGCGGTTGTACCAGACAAGAATCCCGCGGGTGGGATAGAAGACCTGAAGAAAGCGGTAGTCCTTGAAGTTAGTCACATAATAGCTGCTCGGCAGATCCTGCTGCGGACCGGCGAAGGTGGTGAGCACGTATTTTCCGTCGGGCGATATCTGCGACATGAACCCAACCCGGGACTGCCCGACTATTTGATCGGTGTTCCAGGCCACGACGTCTTCATTGCGGATGCTGGTCTGCTGCCGCACGGGAACGACGGCGTACAGACCCTTGTCATTTCTGGGGCCGTCGACGTCCATACCCATGGTTTTACCGTCGCCCGAGAATGAGTGACAGTTTGCGCAGGTAGGCATGTCGTGTAATACGACCCGGCTTTGGGACTGGCCGATATCGCGAAGACGCCAGTTGATCAGGTGCAATGCATCCTGGGCGAGCGGCTGAACCACACCTTTTTCCCCTACGGAGGGCATCAGTGGAACGTCGCGATAGAAAATGGGCGCACCCACCGGATCCTTCGAGGTGGTCAGGGTCGTCCGGCCCACAGAAACGGTAGCATGTGGCGCAATGCCGTGGAGCCCGGTAATCAGAACGGTGGCGGGGTGCTCGACGGAGTGCTGCTTGATAGTGGTCCAGGTGGCGGCATCCGGCATCCAGGTGTGCGCGGCAACCTGTTGTGGCGTGAGCGAGGGAAGCTCGTTGTTTGCGGACACGCAGCGCGAGTCAATCTCACCAATTTGCATGGGGTCGCCACGAGAGTTGATGCGGATTGGCGGAAAGCCATCCATGAAGGTGACGTCGATGCGCCACGCGGTAGCGGAGTTATTCGCGTCGCGCCAGAGGAATGTGGGCGCTGTTATCTCCGGCGGGAAGATCGAGCCGTCTTCGGGATAGTCAACCGTAATTGATGGCGTGCCAGTACCGGACGGCTGCGCTTCTCCGTTATGAAGTGGCCTGCCTGCCACTTCGGCTGCCAGTGCGCGCCGGACCCTAAAGCCGGGATAGTGACTACCCCAAAGGTGCGCCAGCAGAATCATCAGCAGCACCAGCGTCCCCAAGATAACGAAACGGAAACGCTCGAGACCGCTTATGCATCGGCTGCGCATGTCTGGTTCCCTCACCGCGTGGCTCCGGCATCCATGCCGAATCGCAACCGAAGCTAGCAGGTTTGAGGTTGTTAGACCTGTGATTATGAACACATCAGTCGGCGCAAGATGGTGGGGTGCATAGCAAAGGATCGCCACGCAATCTTATGTTCGACCGGCAAAACAACGCCCGCTCCATGACGATCAGAAACGGGCGTGGAGTCTTGCCTGACACTTTGTTTTAGAAGATGAACTTCCCGCCTAACTGTAGTTCACGGGGTT
This sequence comes from Acidobacteriaceae bacterium, assembly GCA_025355385.1. Classification (GTDB taxonomy): domain Bacteria; phylum Acidobacteriota; class Terriglobia; order Terriglobales; family Acidobacteriaceae; genus JANXZS01. The sequence goes on from JANXZS010000119.1 coordinate 8,197, forward strand.
GGTTAGCCGTGCCGCTTATGGAACCAAAAGCACTTCCGTTGTTCAGATCAGAATTAGGTTGACCAAACACGGTGTGGTTGAAGAGGTTGAAAGCCTCTGCGCGGAACTCGAAGCGCCGTTCTCCCCATATTGGGAACTGTCGGAAGATTGACGAAGTCAGGTCCCAATAAGCCGGACCGCGGAGCGAGTTGCGGCCTGCGGTGCCAAAGGTGTATTGCGCAGGCGCTGTAAAGGCACTCGTATCGAACCACTTGGCGGGAGTCCGGTGTGAAATGCTGTTTGGGTTCCCAACCAGATTGGCGTGCTCATAGCCTGCCCACCCAACGTTGCCCGTATTCGCAACGTCACTGCTGATGATCGGAGTGTAGGGCAAACCGGACCGGGTCGTGAAGATGTTATTGAATTGCCAGTTGCCCACCAGGTAGTCGAGGGCTCCGTTACCCGTGGACCATCGTTGTCCCTTGCCAACGGGTACTTGCCAGAGGACAGTCGTCGAAAACACATGGGTTAGATCTGTACCCGAAACGGAGCGTCCACCGAATGCGGTGGGGTTGTAAGGATCGACAGGAACACCGCCCTCGGCCCCGAACCAGCCATCGCCTCCTACATTGATCGACTTCGACCATGTATAGGCAACCGCATAGGCGAGCCCGTTGGTATATCGCTTGTCAAGCTGGACCTGGAGGGCGTTGTAGGAAGCGGTGCCGTTGCTCCGATCGTAGAAGGTCGGAGTGATGTAAGGATACGGTGACCTTGGCCCGATATCGCCGGGACCCGGAGTCAACGCCGTGTTGTACATACCGCCGATGTTGACGCGATGACTGCCAGAACCGACATAATTCACGGTCGCCGTTGTGGACGGGGTGATCTGCTGCTGCACGCCGACGTTCCATTGCTCGGAGTAGGCATTCTTGATGTGTGGATCGTAGAACCACTGCACTTGATTGAAAGGTGTTGGCGCTGGGAAGAGCGCGGAACCGCCGCCGGCAAAAGGGTCTTGAGCCTTGATCGTCGGGGTTGCTGAAGCGGTGCTGGGATTGTTGAGGTTTTGATTGATCAACTGGCCGATATCCGGCCACGAGCCTTCGATGTTCTGCGCCATCTGACTCACGGCCGCCCAATTGTCATACATGATGCCGAAGCCGCCCCGAACAACCAATTTGTCGTTGAGCTGGTAGGCAATGCCAAAGCGAGGACCCCAATTGTCGTAAACGTTATGGGCGATCTTTCCGCGTGGATCTACTACAACGTGAGCGGGCAACGTGCCGTCGCCCGGGATACATGGGGCGAACCCACGAACCGCGCAAGGAGGTGGCAGCTTCTGAAGGATGTAATTGCCGGTACTGAAGTCGATGTCACCCGTCTCAATTCCTCCATTCTTGCCGATGGTCGCATTGGTTCCATAAGGAGGAATGAAACTGATGTCGTAGCGCAAGCCAGCGTTGACGGTGAGTTTGGGCGTGACTTTCCAGGTCTCCTGAGCGAAGGAACTGAACACGCCACCGGGCCGCGTGGTTTCACCCACGTTGCGTCGATTTGCGTTGTCGGGAACATTGATGAGAAACGAAGCGAGTGCATCTCCCGAGATAGCTTTAGGATCTATGGGATTGGTGTCGGATGTCTGTATAGCCCCGAATCCGAGGTTGACGTAAGAGTTTGGCTGGGAGAACGAATTGGTCGTGTACCCACCACCAAGGACCATTTGGTGCCGTCCAAACGTTTTCGTCACGGTGCCGCTATACTGCCAGGTATCTGTTGCCTTGGGGGTGTTCTGGATGATCTCAGGAGCACTCGAGTAGCCGCCGATTCCGGGAGAAGGTATTAAATGCGACACGTTCGTCGCGGTGAAGTTGCCAGCAAATTCGGTGGCAAAGCCGACCTGACTGAAGATGTCCGCCGTGTTCGCTTTCCACCGGGTCGAGTTAAGGTCCTGCACGGTCGTGCGGGCGAATTGAGCCTGCAACAGAAGGCTCGGGCTAAACACGTGTACGAAGCTTCCACCCCAGTTGCGAGCGGGAATGCTTTCAACCTTGGGCAAGCCGGGCAGGCCACCCGAGCTAGTCACCAGACTATTGATGCCGCTGTAGCGGAACCAGGCCGTGTTCTTCTGACCAAAGTTCTGGTCTACGCGAGCGCTCCATTCGTTCTGGTGTTGCACCAGTGGGGTGGTGTCGAGAGCATTGTCTCCGTTTGAATCGAAAACCGGACCCGCTTTAGGAAAGATGAAATTCGCGTAAGCAACCATCTGCGGATCAATCAGGTTGGCTGGAATCTGATTACCGGGGAATGGGTCACGGATGTAGTGGCCCGCCTTGTTCGGATCTGGTTGACTCGGATTGACGCGGGTAGAGTAGGGATTAAAGAGCGGGTTTGACCCGCTCAAATCGCCAGCGAGTTGCGCGGTGGTAGGCACCTTTAGGGGATTATTGGCCGGCTGAGAAAACCGGAAGCCCTGGTAGGCGCCAAAGAAGAAGGTCTTGTTCCTGCCGTCGTAGAGCTTGGGAATCCAGAGCGGTCCGCCCCCTGACACGCCGAATTGATTTTGGTGGTAAGCGGCTTTAGGCTGAGTCTTGGGGAGGAAGTAGCCACGGGCATCAAAGATGTTGTTACGAACATATTCCCAGGCAGATCCATGGAGGTTGTTTGTGCCGGTCTTGGTTACGACGTTGACCACGCCGCCGAGAACCGAACCGTACTCCGCACTGTCGGTATGAGAAACTGTCTTGAATTCCTGGATCGCGTCGATGATGGGCGGGACGGCATAAGTGCTGAGGAAACTGCCGTAGTTATTAAGTCCATCTGTCAGGAAGAAGTTGCTGCGGTTCGACTGTCCATTGATTGCGGGAAAAGTAAACGACGAGCCTTCGGCAACTGGTGCGGCAAAGCCGCCACTTCTGCCTCCCATAGAGTTTTGGCCGGTGCTGACCGGCACGACGCCGGGTGTGAGTGAGAGCAGCTGCGTGAAGTTGCGGCCATTCAGCGGAAGGTCGTTTACTGCTTTGGTCGCCATTACGAGACCGAGTTCGGAGCTGGAGACCTCGAGTTGCGCGGCCGAGGCATCGACAGTGACGACCTGGGCTTCTGATCCTACCTGCATGGCAAAATCGAGATCCGCACTTTGACTCACCGCGAGGACGAACTCTGAGTATTTCTGCGGGGTAAAGCCCTTGGCCTGCGCTTCTACGGTGTACTTTCCCGGAAGGATATCGTGGAATGCGTAGGTGCCAGTGTTGTTGGAAGCACTCGTGTGCTCAACCGTCGTGTCCACGTTCCGCAAGATCAAGGTGGCGTTGGGGATCACGGCACCGCTGGGGTCATGGACAACACCGGTGAGTGATGCCGTCGACATCTGGGCCCATGTGTGGCCCCCCGAAAGGAGCAAGGCCCATCCCAGCACGAGCGCTATCACGCTGATGCGGAAGGGTACGCCGAATAACAGCCTTCGATATCGATTCATCCTATCCTCCAAAGAACAACAGTGTTGGAACGAACGAAACCACGTATCGGGCGATCGACGTGGCCGATAGCACTGTGACTAGCCGAGCGATCTTTAGTTCGAACGAATTAGTAAACGATCACGTAAACCCTTACTCATACGCGTAAACGATTACGCAGGAAAGATGCGATACACGGTATAAGTCTGTCAAGAGCGAAATACAGAGTCTCAGAAAAGAACTCGAAGCCGCCTGCATTGGGGCCATGCCGAGCCAAATTTCAACCTCTATTTCGTTGACCCAGCGACGGCAATGCGCGGCATTATCATCTTTCTGCCAATATTTCCGCCGGGGATCCGGCAGCTTCAAGGTTTGAAAAGGGGCTTGAAAGCCGGTCGCCTGGGGGAGAGCCTGGATGCGGAAGCAAAACCCGACAAGGCGGTCCGGGCGCAGGCGGGGAGTTCGAAAGAACGGGGAATTTGCTAGGATTGCGATTCGCCGCTAGACGCCCCCCGTCTCTCCGGCAAGCGAAGTCCGTCGCATCCCGACGTAGCGTCGGATGGGGGATTCGCGCGTGGGAGCACTGCATGGCGAAAGACGGCAACTGAGGGATGGAGATGAGTTCAGGTAAGGAGGACCACTTCGAAGCGATGCAGCGCCTGATTCTCCCGGGCGCACTTGTCCTCGCCCTGCTTATGTGGGCTGTGGCGTCCCTGTTACCTGGGCGGGTCGCTGCTGCCGAACAAGACACAAAATCCCCGGCCGTCGCCTCCGCTTCGAGCGCAGATACCCGCGAAACATCTGGCTATGTGGGGTCGAAAGCATGTGCAGCGTGCCACAAACGTATCTATGATGAGTTTTCCGCAACCCACATGGGCCGTTCTCTCACCCCCGTTACAGCGCAATTGCAGGCTACTCTTCCCGGTCCGGCTTCGATTTATGAAGAAAATCTGAAACGGCACTTTGATGTTTTCTTCCGCGATGGAAAGCTGTATCAAAGCGAATTCGACATCCGATCTGACGGCCAGGAAGTCTTCCGCGATACCCGGCAGGTAGAGTGGATCATCGGTGCAGGGGCAAACGGATTTGGCGGACTGGTACGTCGTGACCACTACTTATTTCAGGCTCCGCTTTCGTTTTACTCGAGGGCGAATAACTGGGCACCTTCGCCGGGGTATGAATTCGGTGACTATGGATTCAACCGGCCGATATTACCAGGATGCATCTCTTGTCACAGCGGGCAGCCGAAGCCGGTCGAAGGCACGAACGGCCGCTTTGAGGACAATCCTTTCAAAGAAATGTCGATCGGTTGCGAGAACTGTCATGGGCCAGGTGCTCTGCATATTCAGGCCATGAATGCCGGCTCCGCTCACCCTGCGGCGGAGGGCCATGGCATTGTGAACCCCGCACACCTAACCCCGGCTCTTGCGAATAATATCTGCATGTCCTGCCACCAGACGGGGGATATCAGAATCCTCAAGCCCGGAAAGGATTACCGCGACTTTCGTCCGGGAACGCCACTGGACAACACGTTGTCCATCATGATGGTGCCGCCGACGCCTCAGGCCCCTCCTCAGAAAGATCATCTCGAGCATTACTATTCCATGACGCTGAGCAAATGTTTCCGGGCGAGCGCTGGTCAGATGAAATGCATCTCGTGTCATGATCCTCACATTGAGCCCACCGGCGAACAGAGCAAAGTGTTCTTCAAGAAGCGGTGTCTTACGTGCCACACGGAGGCGAGTTGCGGCTTGCCACTAGAGAAACGCCAGAAGGAAGCGTCCGCCGACGATTGCATTGGGTGCCACATGCCCAGACGCGATGTCAAGACCATCCTGCACGCCAGCATTACGAACCATCGAATTCTGGCGCGCCCCAACGAGCCTTTCCCGGATGTAACCTTCCAGCAGACCACCGCGGCTCTCCCTGATCTGATCCATCTCAATCCAGCTCCAGGAGAAAAAGATGACTATATCCCTCTCTTGACGCTGCTTCAGGCATATGGCGAACTGGCGGAGACCAAGCCTGAGTATGTGCAACGCTATCTCACCGTACTGACGCAATTGGAGCGCAGCGAACCGGGGAGTGGGCTAGTTCAAGCTGCTTTAGGAAGACGAGATCTGCGCGCCGGGTCGTATCAGGAGGCGGCTACACACTTGCAGCAAGCCATCGCCATTGACTCTTCGCTGGCCACCGCGTTTGCGGATCTTTCCGATGCGCTCTTCAAGATGGATCGCGATCAAGAAGCGCTTCCACTGCTGCAAAAAGCCATCGCACTGGATGCATTCAATCCCGTTTTGCAGAAGACGATTGTGCTCCGGTTTATTCAGATCAAGCAGTACGCAGAAGCGAAGGCAGCGATGAAGCACTACCTCGAAGTCTTTCCACAAGATTCGTTTATGCGTCAGATGCTGGCTCGTGCGGAAGAAGGAGCCAGTCCCAAATGAAGCCGCCCTTCACCGCTGCTATTGCTCAGAGCCTGAAGCATATTCTTGTCGCCGCATTGTTGCTGCCAGCTATCACTCTGTGGGCCGTTGCGGCAGAAACATCTGACATCCGCTTCGAGAATCGCCAGAAACAATCAGGCGTGGAGTTTATCCTGAACAACGGCACAACCGACGATAAGCCAATCATCGATGCCGTTCCCGGAGGAGTGGCGCTGCTGGATTACGACAACGATGGCTACCTGGACATCTTCTTCACCAATGGCGCGCGCATCCCGACTCTCATCAAGGACACATCGGCGTTCTATAACCGCCTATTCCACAACAATCGCGACGGAACCTTTACCGATGTAACCGACCGCGCAGGCGTGCGGGGTGAGGGTTACAGCATGGGAGCCGCCGTCGCTGATTTTGACAACGATGGTTGGGCGGACATCTACGTTACCGGCATAAACCGAAATATTCTCTACCACAACAACGCAGACGGGACCTTCACCGACGTGACCAGCCGTGCGGGCGTTACCGGGATCACGAATGGGAAAAAGCTCTTTTCGGTTTCGGCGGCTTGGATCGACTATGACAATGACGGCCATCTCGACCTTTTCGTGACCAACTACCTGGACTGGACCGCTCAAACTTCAAGCGTGTGCGGCGATCCCGGCAAGCGGCTGTCCTGCCCTCCTTCTCTTTATAAGGGCGAACCCAACATTCTCTACCACAACAACGGAGACGGAACCTTTACAGATGTTTCGATCGCCACAGGCATCGCCGCTCAACTCGGAAAAGGCATGGGCGTGGCCATTGGCGATTATGATGGCGACGGGTGGATGGACATCTTTGTCGCAAACGACAATGAACGAAACTTCCTCTTCAGGAACCGCAAAGGTCATGGCTTTGATGAGGTAGGCGTCGAGTCGTCTGTGGCCTATACCGAGGATGGAGTGCCGCTCTCCAGCATGGGCGTGGACTTTCGCGACTGGAACAACGATGGTAAGCCCGACCTGTTTGTCACTGCACTCGGAGGCGAAACTTTCCCCCTCTTCCGCAATGATGGCGACGGCATCTTTAGCATTGAGACTTACAAGGCAGGAATCGGATTCTCCTCATTCAGAATGAGTGGATGGGGTGCCGGAATCTACGACTTCAACAACGACGGCTACAAAGATCTCTTCAGCTCTAATTCTCATGTGAGCGAGAACGCCGACATCGATCCTCAGCAGCATTACCTTCAGCCGAACGCCGTGTTCCGAAACCAACAGGATGGGACGTTTCTCGACGTCAGCGGGCAGGCAGGGGCAGACATGTCGGTCCGCGCTGCCCATCGCGGTTGCGCATTTGGCGATTTGAACAACGACGGTAAAGTGGATGTTGCCGTCTCCGCAATTGGCAGCCCGGCGGAATTGCTTTACAACACCTCCACTGTTACCAATCACTGGATCATCATCCAGACTCGTGGCGTCAAAAGCAATCGCGACGGGATTGGAACACGCATCAAGCTCACGCAACAATCCGGATTGGTGCAGTACAACCACGTGACCACGGCAGGAAGCTATGCCAGTTCCTCCGACAAGCGCGTGCATTTCGGATTGGGTGCGGAAACACTAATCCGGGAAATTGAACTTCGCTGGCCCAGTGGGATTGTGCAGATCCTGCGCAACGTCAAGGCCGATCAAGTTCTCAAAGTCACCGAGGAACAACGGTGAAGCACCTTCTGCTGTACCTTACGCTTGCTCTCTGCGTCTCGGGCCGCGCCGTCGCAGGTCCTTGCACCGGAACCGAAGGGTTACTGGCTGCTGCCGAGAAGCAACTCGTGCAAAATAATCTGACGAATGCCGAGCAGTTGCTCGCCGCGCTGAATAAGGACCATTGGGATTGTGCGAATGTCCTCCTCGTACGCGCCCGCCTCGAAGCAGATCAGGAAAAAGCGGAGCAGGCGGAGGCTGACTTCACGAGATATCTTGCGCTCATCCCAGATGACTCCAGAGGCTATGCATACTTCGCAGAGCTGCTGATCAGTGAAGGCGAATATCCGCGGGCGGATACCCTGTCCGTGACCGCAATCGAAAAAGGCCCGAATGATCCTGTGGCGCTGACGGTGCGTGGAAAGATCCTAATTATGAAAGGGCAATCAGGGGACGCCCTGGCAATACTCACCAGGGCCTGCACTCTCGATCCTGAATATGCCGAAGCCCAATTGCAACTAGGCTCCATTTATGATCGCGCCAAGCGCCCAGGCAGTGCGGTTCCCCACTTCCAGAAGGCCGTCACGGTCAACCCCGCCGATGCCCGCGCGTGGGATTACCTGGCGTTGAACCTTGAGCCATTGGGGGAGATTGATCGAGCGGATGAGGCTTACCGGAAGGGCTTGCAAGTAAATCGCAATGGGCCATATTTCGATGCTTTCCTTGACTACAACTACGGCCGCTTTCTGATGAAACGCAACGACCTGGCGGCGAGCAAGGCGTCGCTCGATCGTGCAGTAGAACTGGTTCCACAAATGCGCGCCACCTGGTACGAACGAGCAAAATTGAATCTGCAATTGAAGAGCTATAAGGAGGCCCGCACGGATGCAGAAAAAGCGGCCAGTCTTCCCGATCCCGATGGCCTTATCATTGATCTCCAACTTTATGCGCTGCTGGAAAAGATCTACCGCCGCATGGGAGAAACCGATTTGGCCAACAAATATGCCAAGCTCGGGCGTGAAACGCCGCCCCCCGTGCGCGGGATGAAACACTGAGATGGGATGGTTTATCTAAAGTGCCCATGAGGACATTCGCTCGGAGACTCAACGCGAAACGGCTGTGGTTATGCTGTTTTACACTATGTGGATCCGCTCTGTGCTTGCATGCAGAACAGAGATCCACCTGCAAAGGACCCCCTGATCTGGAAAAGATTCTAGCTTCGCATCCCTCCGCCGAAATTTACGATGCCCTGGGTGCGTACTTTGGAAAACAGAATCATCTATCCTGTGCGATCTCTGCCTTTCAATCAGCGCTCAAACTGGCCCCAGGATCCTGGGAATCCCACTACGATCTGGCGATTGCCTTACTGAACAACGGAAATACCGAGGGCGCGGTTCGTGAGTTTGGAACAGCCAATCATCTGAAGCCAGGAATGCCGCAGATCCACCTGGCGCTAGGCGTTGCGCTCAACCAGATGGGACAGGGAAATCCCGCGATTGAAGAGTTCAGACAAGTTCTCAAGATTGACCCGGGATCGGCACCTGCGCTCGATGGATTAGCCAAGGCTTTCATCTCACAGAAGAGGTATTCCGCGGCCATCGCGATTCTGAAAGATGCGCCTCCGGATGAGGTCCTGCAACTAGATCTGGCGATTGCGTACTCCGGAAATGGCGATACTGATCGCGCTATTCAAGGGCTTTCTGCGCTGGTGAAGCAGAACCCCACCTACCAGCAGGCACATGCAAACCTGGCAATCGTCTACACCCAGAAAAAGCAGTATCGCGATGCAGTACAAGAATTTCAGGAGGCTCTGAAACTTGACCCTGCAAACGACGAGGTCAGGGTTTCCTACCTCAAGACTCTGATCATCCTGGCGCAATTCGAGACGGCATTGCCTGTGGTTCAGGACTACCTGCATCGCAAACCGAATGACTTCGATGCTCTCTATTTGACGGGCGTCGTGGATCGCGGTCTGGGCAAGTTTTCCGAGGCTGAGATTGTTCTGCGACGAGCCGTCGCGCTTAGACCGAATAATTATGACTCCCGCTTCAACCTCGGGTCGGTGCTGCAGAAAGAGGGAAAGGCGGCGGAAGCGCGGGAGCAGCTTGAAAAAGCGTTGCAACTAGACCCCGCCTCCAACGAAGCCCGCTTTCAACTGGCCGGAGTGCTGCGCTCTCAGGGAAAACAGCAAGAAGCGCGTGAACAACTGAATGTGGTTCAGAAGACGAAGCAACAGAGCATGCAGGAGGATGTTGCCGGCGCCCGGTCCAATCAGGCCAACTCATATTTGCAATCGGGCGATATACAAAAAGCTATTAATCTCTATCGCGAAGCTTTAGCTTCTGACCCCAAAAATGCACACACCTATTTCAACCTCGCTCTGGCGCTCGACCGGTCAGGGGATTACAGCGGTGAGCGCGACGGGCTGCTTAAGTCAATCGCGCTGGATGCAGCGTTTTCGCCAGCGCATAACCAGCTCGGATTACTAGAGTTGAAGGCGGGACAGACTGCCGACGCAGAGCAGCAGTTTAAAACTGCAATCTCTCTGGATCCGCAATATGCCGAAGCGCAGAGCAACCTCGGCGTCCTGTATGGGCAGCAAGGGAAAAATAGCGATGCTGCCAAGTTGCTGCGCCAAGCGACGGAAAATAATCCGCAGTATGCTCAAGCATTTTTGAATCTGGGCCTGGTGCAGGCGAGTGAGTCAAACTTCGCCGAAGCAGACCAGTCACTGCGACGAGCGTTGCAGATTGAGCCCAATAATGCGGCTGTCCTGAGCGCCCACGGAATGGTTCTCACGCGATTGGGCCACCACAGCGAGGCGATGATTGCGTTTCGCAAGGTTATTGAAATTGATCCCCAATCTGCGGGAGGACACCTGAATTTCGGAATCGCGATGGCAGACCAATTCGACCTCAACGGCGCGCTGGCCGAATTCTCCGAAGCGGTGCGCCTGGCACCCGAGGACGCCGCGACCCACTTGAATAAAGGACGAGTGCTGTTGGACATGCAACGGAACAGTGACTCCAAACCGGAGTTGGAGATTGCGACGAGGCTCGATCCGGGCATCGCAGATGCCTGGTATTTGCTCGGACTGATCGCCAGACAGGCCGGAGAAACCGATGCTTCTATTCAGGATTTTAGAAAAACGGTGGCACTGAATCCGCGAAACGCAGGGGCGTTGTACATGCTGGGCCAGCAACTGTTACATCAGGGGGATCGCCCTGGCGCAATCGAACAGTGGCGTAAGGCAATCGAGGCGCAACCTAACTATAGTGAGGCGCTCTACAACCTTTCCCATCTGATGGTGAAATCAGACCCCGAGGAAGCTAAGCGCCTGCAGACACGCTTCGATGCGCTACAGGTGCAGGGGCACATAATGGACCGCGCACAGACGCTCGGCAACTTTGCGCTGGCATCGGCCGATGCGCGCGATTGGCCGCAGGCGATCGCCCAGCTCAAGGAGGGCCTTGCGTTATGTGGGAACTGCAACGTGTCGTCGCTCCTGCATAAGGATCTTGGATTGATCTACTGCCGTTCGGGAGACTTGAAGAACGGCCGTGCCGAGTTGATGGAAGGGCGCAAGCTTGCCCCACAGGACGCTGACCTTGCCCAAGCAATCCGTGTCCTGGATGAGATCCAGAAGTGAGTCTGCACGATTGGCGACCGTAGCGAAAGACCCGCGGATGTGACACTCGCTCTGGCACTAACCTCGTAAGACTCCGGTGCTATTTGCTGGAGCCGAAATAGCTCGGCAACAAGGATAAGAAAGTGCGAGAGCGGCTAGAGCAGAAGCAGGGACAGTGTGATGTATCCAGCGTCAGCGATGTAGTCATTTTCTGGATGAAAATGCCTGCAGAGATCTATGGATCACCTTACAGTAACTCTGCTTCTGCTCTATCCTGGTTACCGCGAAGGCGCGCCTGATGCAGCTTTGGCCGCGGCGAGTGCGGCCACTTCGGGAGTCAACCATCCTTGGTCCCTTAGCCAGCTCTCCAATAGTGTCGGCCAAAGATCCAACGTGGCATCCCCAGTCCCAAGGCCACTACCGTGGTCTCCGTGACGGAAGATGTGCAGTTCTGCCGATACTCCAGCCGCATGCAAAGCACTGTAAAACTCAACGCTGGCGGTGACAGGGACAACACGATCGTCAGAGGTGCTGAAAATGAATGCCGGCGGGGTTCGTGGGGTGACGTGCAAACTCGGAGTGTACTTCTCCTCGTTGCCTTTGCATTGCTCTGCCGGGATTTCACGCAGGACAGAACAGTAGGTGATCATATTCTGCTTGTTGGGTTGCATGGCATTGAGCCACGGATAACCCAACACCATGAAGTCTGGCCGAGCGCTCAACCTTTCCACCGGGTCGGACGCATCTGGATTGCCAAGATCGAAAAGTGTTCCAGTCATTGCCGCCAAATGCCCGCCAGCCGAGAATCCGATAATTCCGATCCGGTTCCGTGAGATTCCAAATGTCTTTTCATACGAGCGCACTAGTCTGATCGCGCGCTGGGCGTCCTGCAACGGGATCGGATATGGATACTTCGCACCCAGACGATATTTGAGCACGAACGCAATCACCCCACGACTGGTGAACCAATCTGCTACCTGGCGGCCCTCAAGATTGCTTGCGAGGCCGACATAAGCCCCGCCTGGGGCTACAACAACTGCGGTCCCGTTTCCTCTTCCGGGGTGCGGCAGGAACACGGTGAGGGTTGGCGTATCTGCGGAGTCCGTGCCTTTGGCTCCGGGAACAACGGCGTCCCACAGCGATACCGTCGTGATTCCTAACCCGGGATCAAGAGATTGAATCGTCGACGCCGGAGCTGCGGTGGATTGTCCATTGCCAAGCTGGGCAGTCATAACAGCCACCGCAATCAAGCAGCGGAACCCCGCAATACCCACTGTCTTCATTCTGTTCCTTTCCCTTCATAAGTACCGTTTGGACTTTAGGGTCCGATGGTGGCTGCGAATGCTCACTAACAATGTATCGGATATTACGGCGTGGCGATCTAGTCCCTCTTCGAGAGTTCCAACCACATCGACCTGCGCGACTTCGACCATAAGTGATCACAACGCAGCCTAAACCCATCCCGCATCGATGACATAGCTTTGGCTGGTGATTGCACTGCTGTCATCCGCTGCCAGAAACAGGACTAAGCGAGCTACTTCTTCAGGCAGAATCATTCTCTTAATTGCCTGGTTGGCGAGAATTTCTGCTTGGTACTCCTCGGTAAACCACAATCGTTTCTGGCGCTCGGTCATGATAGCTCCGGGCAAAACGCAGTTCACCCGAATATTGTTGCCTCCCAGTTCGTGAGCAAGCGTCCGCGTGAGCCCGACAATGGCTGCTTTCGCCGTAACGTATACCGGCAAGCCCGTCGACGGAATAACCCAACTGATTGAGCTCATGTTGATGATCGAGCCTCGACCCGCCTTTTTCATCGCTGGAATTACAGCCTGGCTGGCAAAGAATTGGTGCTTGAGATTAACTGCCATGGAGCTATCCCAGGACTCCGGTGTTACTTCCTCCACCGAGTGGCGAGCATCGTTTCCCGCGTTATTCACCAGGACATCTACCGTTCCGAATCTGTTCAGAATATCCTGCATGCTCGCTCGAAGAGCGTTGATGTCAGTGAGATCACAGTGTAGAAAATACGGCTTGGCGTAATTGCTCCCACGGTATTCCTTTATAAGTGGCACGGATGCTTCCGTCTGGATGTCGAGAACGGCTACTCTGGATTCCTGTTCAGCGAATTGTTCGACAATCTTCTCGCCAATCCCACTAGCCCCGCCTGTTACGACCACGACACGGTCACGTAAACTCGGGTAGGATCCAAAGGCGGTTTGTAGTTCTTTGCTCTTTCGTCCTTCTTCTGTCATGCCAAGTCCTCTGCCCTGAGATCATCCCATTCGGACGCATGTGCCGTCCATTGCTTGCTGATATAGGTTTCCAATTTGATCGCCGTTAACATCGTGCTCCGAAGGACCACCCAAGGGTCGGACATTTTGAATAGAGCGTAAAATTCGGGGCAGACGTGCGCTCGGCAACCAGTAGGGGCGATTTCGATCGAAAAGGGAGGGCCACAATGGCAGGAAGGCTAACGGGGCGGACCGCCTTAATCACCGCCGCAGGACAGGGGATTGGGAGAGCAACCGCTCTCGCATTCGCCGACGAAGGAGCTACCGTATGGGCAACTGATGTAAGTGACGTCGCACTGCGGAACCTGAGTGCGCAGCGAGTGGATCTAAACACTCGTCGCCTGGACGTACGGGATGGACACGCTATTGCTGACCTGGCAAATGAGCTAGGCAAGATAGACATATTGTTCAACTGCGCTGGATTCGTTCACCAGGGAACCATTCTCGACTGCACGGAGAAGGACTGGGACTTTTCCTTCGACCTGAATATCCATTCCATGTACCGCACATGCCGCTCCTTCCTGCCCGCGATGATAGAGTGCCGGCGTGGCAGCATCATTAATATGTCGTCGGTAGCTTCTAGTATAAAAGGCGCACCAAACCGCTTCGTATATGGAACGACCAAGGCGGCAGTTATCGGTTTGACCAAGGCAATTGCCGCCGACTTCGTCGCCCTAGGGATACGGTGCAATGCTATCTGTCCTGGTACGATCGAAACGCCGTCACTTGATGAACGAATCGCGGCTCAGGGCGATAGCGAAGTCGCACGCGCTAAGTTCGTTGCGCGTCAGCCCATAGGCCGACTGGGACGCCCAGAAGAAATTGCTGCCCTGGCCGTCTATCTTGGCTCGGATGAGTCCGCATTCACGACCGGCCAAATTCATATTATTGATGGTGGCTGGAGTATCTAGATTACCGTCATCGCTTAAGTTCTTAATCGTCTCTACTGCACGGATACAACCTGCATCCTCGGTCGACATAGAGCGGTTCAAGTCTACCTCGGTCTCGAAGTCTTATCGGCCGACTGGCCTGGACGATACTTGCACCTTCCCTAGAATGCCCGACGGTAGTGGGCTCACCTTATCCATGTCTTGAGGTGTGAAGAGATCGCCATACCGATCTTTTAATAATCTATAGTCAGGCAAAGCGCGAGCGGACATAGCGTTCATCGCTGTATTGCCGACCACCACACGTAAGTCGTTCTTCCCCGCCATCAGAAGGCCGTCGATGCGGACCGAATAAGGAGGCTGCCAGACATATCCTGCCCGAGTCCCATTCACGTAGACCTCCGCCGCTTCACGGACTGGAGACTCGAGATAGGCCCGCATACTGTGCTCTCCCAGGGGTAAAGACAGGGGGACGATGGTCCCTTCTCCAAAATCTAGATAAAGCGGTATGCCCGGCTGGAGATCTATTCCCGCCATATTGAATGAGGTTTTATAAGTAACTCTTCCTGAATAATATTTGAATGCTTCCGCGTCGCTCCAGGAATGCAACTCAGCAAAATGAGTAGTCGCGTTCAGACCCTCAAATATAAGCGTCCAGTCGCCTGTCAGATCAATCAGCACAGGATGCGACTGTGTGCCAACTGTGGGCTTCGGTGAAGCTTCCCCTTTCCGGTCGGACAAATAAAGCAGGCGTGATTCATAGGGCGGTAGGTCGAGATCGACACGGTTAGGATCCATCGCGGGAGACAAGGCGCCCGTGAACGCATCCCAAAACTCGGCTGACTTGTGCGCGCGGCGAAAGCTGGCCTGAAGATGATAAGAACGATTGTCAGTATTAACGATGAAGTATAAGTCACCGTACGATAATCTACGATGAATGAATCCTATCTGTGAGGCGTTCTTTGAAAACTTTACATCGGGCTTGATGCGTTTCTGCAGCACATTTCCTAATTGATTTTCATCCTCAACCCAGTAACCTGGCGCCCCTTGATCTAGAAATAGCTCCCTGGAAATTATCTTGATCTGCTGGCCATACTTGTCAGCATCCATCAGCCCTGGACTAGTCGCCGGCAACCTGCGCGTCGCGATCACAATTCCCCCACGCCGGGCATACTCTTCAATCTTCCGATAAGTCGAGACGGGAATACGATCAACGCCGGGAAGAATTAGAACGGGATATAGAATGCCTAACTTGTCGATCGCGTCCGCATCGATAAAATCCAGATTGAGTCCTGTATCAAGGATTTGCGGAATTACCACTTTCTGCAATAAGCCATCCATCGAATCATCCATGCTGGGGCCCTCTTCCGCGTGGGACGAAGGCAGGTCGGACTTGAATGCGGCCCAGGCATCGTCATTGGGTAAGAGCAACGCAACATCATTCGCCGGAATACCCTGACGAAGTGCAAAACTAACGCGTTGCAGATACTTGGTCAGGTCCGGCAGGACGAAGGACCAGGGATTGTGGTTGTTGAAAGCCCCGGCAGCATACATCCGCCATCCTGGCTCTCCTGCGGATTCCGGCGAGTATGGCCAACCATGACCCACCAATTGATTCACGCCCTGCAGGAACTGCAAGTCGGCCTCTGCCTTCATATCCAGAGGAGTGGCGCGGAATGCCGGTGAATGCAGCCACGTCCATGTCTCTGATGAGATCACATTCTTTCCAAAAAGGTGTCCTGCTGATGTGGCCCAGCGCACATCAGAAAACTTACGCCACATCAATAGGTCCGCTTTCCCCTCGCCCTCCGGAAGATCTGCATACTGATTGCTGGAGAGAGTGACGGGTGGAATCCCGTAGGTCTGCGAGCGAAGCAAAGTATGGTTCTGCCGTGCCCAGGAATGCATGGGGATTAGAAACCGCTCGTTGGCTAGCTCCGTTAACGTCTTCCCCCAGTCGTGACGGATGGCCGATGTTTCTGGTCCAATATCGCCAACGAGTGCGGGGAGATATGCGCTCAGTTCGTAACCGCGACGTCGGTGAAACTCTTCAAGAAAGTCACCAGTCCAATTCGACCCGTAGTCTTCCAGACTATCGCTGAAGACCGCATAGGGCGGATAGTCGCCAAATGCCTGTAGCAGCCGATCCCCTACCGCATGCAGGTGCGCTTCGATTGCGCTTTGGTCGTAGTGATCAAGGACGAAACCACCCGCTCCTATTGATGGCCGCTTGACCACCATGCCAGTCCGACTGGAGACGAAGAAGATCACCGTGTGGCTCCCCATCGTTCCGGCCGGCAGGTACACGCGTCCCGCTTGCGACTCCTTCAAAATGCTTGCCTGCTTCAGTGCAAGGTCAGCACCACCGCCTGGAACTATAAAAGCGGCGATAAGCTTTTCTCCCTCAGAAATATCTGGCACGGCCACCGACGAGGCGTGCTCGGGAAGCTCTACCGTCTCGATTCGCAGGAGACCTGCTGCCTGGGTTGCCGGAATATGCGGACCGCCGAAAGGCCATCCGCTTCCCAGGGTAATGTCCACTCGCATTCCGAGCTGTCGGGCCTTGGACGCTGCAAATCGGAGCGCATCTATGTGGTCGTCTGAGAGGTATTGTTGAT